>DASYXG010000185.1:0-4490 GCA_035935235.1 Allostellaceae bacterium | reverse complement strand
CCCCACGCGGCGGCGAGGTTGCGGGCGAGCGCGTAGTCGGCGAGCTTGGTGATGCCGTACATCGGCAGCTCGAGCGAGGCGTGCAGCGCCGCGACCGAGATGATGAAGATGATCGAGCCTTCCTTGCGCTCGACCATCCCCGGCTTGACCGCCTTGGCGAACCAGAAATTCGACTGGACGTTGTTCACCATCATCCGCTCGAAGACCTCGTCCTTGAGGTCGTCGATCGGGCCGTGATGCGGATTGATCGCGGCATTGCACACCATGATGTCGACGCGGCCATAGGACTCGTTGGCCTTGGCGACCAGGTTTTCGCACTGCGCCTTGTCGGAGATGCGGCAGGTGACGGCGATCGCCTCGCCGCCCTTGGCCTTGATCGCGGCGACGACCTCCTCGCACGGTTCAAGGTTGCGGCCCGAGATCACCACTTTGGCGCCAGCCTCGGCGAAGGTCTCGGCCATCGCCCGGCCGATGCCGCGCGACGAGCCGGTGATGGCCGCAACTTTTCCAGATAAATCGAAGAGTGAGAGGCTCATCAGTCACCTTCATTCGTCATGCCCGGACTTGTTCCGGGCATCCTCGGAAGCGTCACGGGCGGTCGAAAGACGTGGATGGCCGGGACAGGCCCGGCCATGACGTAACTGGTACGGCGGTCAGCGCGTCTCCCTGACCAGCGGGTTGCGCAGGATGCCGATGCCGGTGATTTCGATCTCGCAGACATCGCCGTGCTTGAGGTTCTTCGGCGAACCCTCGGTGCCCATCCACACCACATCGCCCGGCCATAGCGTGCAGTATTGCGACATGCGGCTGATAAAGGTCTGCACGCTGTAAAGCATGTGGTTGGTCTGGAAGTTGTCGGTCACCTCGCCGTTGACGCGAACGATGGTGCGCGCCGCCTCCAGGTCGAAATCGGTCTCGATCCACGGCCCCATCGGCTTGAACGTATCGGTGTTTTTGGCCCGCCACAGCGTGCGGTCGTTGCGTTGCCAGGTGCGCTCGCTCATATCGTTGCCGATGGTCCAACCGAGCACGCAGGAGAGCGCCTCGCTCTCGGAGAGGTACTTGGCCTTGGTGCCGATGACCGCGACGAGCTCGCCCTCGTACTGCACCAGCTCGCCGGCATCGTGCGGGATGACGATGTTCTCGTTATGGGCGATGAGAGCATTGTTGGCGCGGTAGCCGACATCGGCGGCGGGCGGGATATTGGGCTTCTCGCCGCGCTTCGCCGCCATCTCGGTGATGTGCTCGACGTAGTTGAGCCCGGCCGCGTAGAAGGTCTTCGGGATCACCGGCACGAGGTACTTGACGTCGTGGAGCTTGTGCCTGGTGCGGGTCATCTCGTAGCCGGCGAACGGGTCGCCGGTGACCTGGACGACCTCGTCGCCCTCGATGATGCCGTAGGATTCCCGACCGTTCGCCTCGTAGCGGAGCCAGCGCATCGCATCCCTCCCGTTTCGACTGCTGCCCGACTATAGCCGACGCGCGGGCGGCGGCAACGCGATGCCTGCGGTTTCCGCGATCGCCCGCCCTTTATCAGGCGGTCCGCCGCCTGTTATCCGCCTGTTACGGCCCGGCAGAACAGGCGGGCCACCGTCTGATTAACAGGAGGCCGACCTCCTGTTCTCGTCCTGTTATTGGCCGCCATAACAGGAGGTGTCCGCGGCCCGATCAGGAGGTCCTTCGCCAGTCCGGCACATCACTGCGGGCGCGTTTTCGCCAGCCATGCGATCAAAACACAGGATTGCGGCGAAATTAGCGTCGCTGCGCGATTTCAATCGGCGGCCTGCGGCGTCTCGTGAGGTTCGGGGATCAGGCGCGCGACGATACGCGGCAGGATCGGGCGCGCCTTGACGATGAAATCCCAGGCCATCAGCAACGCGCCGAGGGCGAAGACGACATCGCCGGGCAGACGCATCCACTGCCAGAACAGGGTGGTATCGTAGAAGGCCAGGCTGCGGGCATAGGCCAGGCCGTGCTCATAGACGGCGGCAAGTTGAGGCCAGCCGATCGGGAAGAAATTCAGCACGATCCACAGGACCAAACCGGCATTGTAGAGCCAGAAGGCCCACAGCCCGAGCCGCTCGCCGAACGGCGCACGTTCCCCCGTCGCATAGCGCAGGCAGAAATAGACAAGGCCGATCGCCAGCAGGCCGAAGGCCCCGAACAGGGCGGTATGGGCGTGGTTCAAGGTCAGGAAAGTCCCGTGCTCGTAGTAATTGATCAGCGGCGCGTTGAGCGTGCCGCCGCCGAATACGCCGGCGCCGACAAAATTCCAGAAGGCGGCGCCGATAAGATAGGTGTAGGCCAGGTTGTAGTTGAACGCCGCCTGGGCGCGGATCAGGCGGTGATGCTGGATCGCCTCGATCACCAGCAGCACCAGCGGCAACACCTCGATAAACGAGAACATCGAGCCGAGGGGCACCCACATGCTGGGGCCGCCCGCCCAATAGAGGTGATGGCCGGTGCCGAGGACGCCGCCGAGGAAAATGAGGATCAGCTCGAAATAAACCGCGCGCTCGGCAAGCCGGCGCGATACCAGCCCCACCGCCATCAGCAGATAGGCGCTCATGCTGGCGGCGAAGAATTCGAACGACTGCTCGACCCAGAGATGCACCACCCACCAGCGCCAAAAATCGGCAATGGTGAAGGATTTTTCGATCCCGGTAAGCGGGATCATGCCGAAGACGTAAAGCACCGCGATGTTGAGCGTGGCGGCCCAGATCAGGTTTTCCAGCCTGATCCGGCCCGACCAGAACTGACGGGTTGCCTGACGCAGCATCTCGCCGGTCGGCCAAAGCGCGCGGAACATCAACGCGCTCCAGATCAGCAGGCCGGCAAAGAAACCGATCTGCCAGACGCGGCCGAGCTGGATGTACGACAGTCCCTGGTTACCGAACCAGAACCAGGTCTGTCCATCCATATGGCCCATGATGCCGAGCCAGTCGCCGATCAGGGCGCCAGCGACGATAAGGAGGGTCACCCAGAACAGGATGTCGACGAGCAGACCTTGGCCGCGGGCCTCGCGCCCGCCGGCGATGGCCGGCGCCAGGAACAGACCCGCGCCGATCCAGCCAACCCCGATCCAGATGATCGGCGCCTGGATATGGACGTCGCGCAGGAAATTAAACGGCAGGATGTTTTCCAGCGCGAGCCCATAGAAGCTGCTTCGGTCGTAATAGGCGTGCGCCATGATGGTGCCGGCCAGGATCTGCAGCAGCAGCACCGCCGCGACGACAAGAAAGTACTTGCCGATCTTGCGCTGGCTTTCGGTGAGCGGGCGGAATGTCGCCAGCACCGGGTCCATGGGCGCCACATCCGGGCTGTTGAGCCAGAACTCGTAAATGAACAGCACGCCGCCGAAGGCGAAAAAGGTGAAACAGAAGCTGACCCACGTCCAAACAAAGGTATTGGTGGTCGGGGTGTTGCCGACTTCCGGCTCATAGGGCCAATTCTCGGTCCAAGACCAGGTCGTGTCGGGCCGCCGCGCGACCGTCGTGATGGATGAGTAGATCAGGAAGTCGGCGGTATGCAGAGCCTCGGTCTCATCGAGGCTGTAGGCCGGGGTCCAGCCGGTCGTGAGGTCGACGACGCGGAGGTTCTTGGCCAGCTCGGTCTGCAGCGTGGCGATGGCCGAGGCCAACGCTTCGGGTATTGTGACGTCCTGCCGGGTCAAATCGACCCCTTGCAGTTGCTGGCGCATCGCGTCGCGTACCGCCGCTTTCTGCTCCACCGTCAAATCGTCGAACGCTTTGCCAAAGCGCGCCTGAGCGAGATTGGCCTCGGTCAGCGTGGCCAGGCGCATCAGCCCAAAGGCCGTGTAATCCTCACCGAAATAGGAGCCCATGCCGTAAAGGCTGCCGTAATCCATCAAGTCGGCTTTTTGAAAACCGGCCTTGCCGGCGAGGATGTCGTCCGCCGTCATCAGCGCAGCGCCGCCGGACGCCACAAAGCGGTCGGGCTGCGGCGCCGCCCGCTGGTAGGTGAGCACCGTCGCCCAGGCGAAAATGGCAAAGCTGCCGACCGCCACCGCCAGCAGTATCCACTTCAATACATTGCTGACGGGGTCTTCGGATGGATGGACGGAACTCGCGACGTTGGCGGTCATCTCCATCTCCTCCACTGAGAGCGGGCGGCGAGCGCCGTAATCGTGCTGTTTCGCCCGGTCTTATCCCGGACGACACTTCGGGCGCGGGCCGATTGTGCCAAGGGTCGGGGTCAACAAGCCCCAATGTATGACATTCACATACCGGAAGATTCCTGACCCCCGGCGACCTGACACGCCGGCAGAGATGACGATCGAGAACGCTATTCCTGCGCGTAGCGCCAGGGCTTGTCAGGCTGCTGCGCGCTTTCGTCGATGGTCCATTGCGGCAGCGCGATGCCGGACGAGACATCGCTGAACACCATGCGGACGCGGGTGCCGACCCCGACCTTTTTCACCATGTCGGGCGGCGCAAGCTGGCCGTCCGGGGTGCAAAGATTGCCGATGA
>DASYXG010000184.1:0-1584 GCA_035935235.1 Allostellaceae bacterium | reverse complement strand
TTACCGATTTCCAGGCTTATGTCGAAGCCGAGCAGCCCGTCATCGAGCGCAGCGGCGGTCGGATCCTGGGCTATTTTCTGCCGACCGACTTCGCCGGCGCGACCAACGAGGCAATGGGGCTGATCAATCTGCCTTCGCTCTCCGCCTACGAGCAGTACCGGCAGAAATTGGCCGATGATCCGGAGCACCAGAAGAACATCGCCCGTTTGGAGCAGAGCGGCGCCGCGGCGGCGATGAACCGCTCGATCATTCGCCGCGTCAGCTGAGGGTGCGGCCATGATTGGATTTTCCAACGACGCGCCGCAGCTCGACCCGCGCGAGGCGCATTTCCGCATTCCGAGCCCGCATCTGGGCTTGTCGCTATTCCTGCGCCATCTGCCGAGGTCGGGCCCGCGCGCTGTCCTCTACGTTCACGGCGGCACCTTCCCGTCGGCATTGTCGATTGCCCATCGCTTCGACGGGCGATCGTGGCGCGATTCGCTCTGCGATGCGGGGTTTGACGTCTGGGGGCTTGATTTCCACGGCTTCGGCCTCTCCGATCCGTACCCCGAAATGGCCGGACCCGCCGAGGCGCACCCTCCGCTGGGCCGCGCTGCCGACTGCTCGCGACAGCTCGAGGCGGCGGTCCGCTTTATCGGCGAGCGCCGCGGCAGTCCAAGAGTATCGCTGGTCGCCCATTCCTGGGGCACCATCGTGGCGGGCGAGTTCGCCGGACGCTGTCCAGAGTTGGTCGACCGCATGGTGTTTTTCGGCCCAATCGCCCGCCGTGCACATCAGGGCGAACGGCAGCGCCTACCGGGCTGGCGACTGATTTCACTCAACGATCAGTGGGACCGGTTCACCGCCGATGTCCCCGCCGGCGAGTCGCCGGTGTTATCCCGTCGGCACTTTGACCAGTGGGGTGAGCTCTATCTCGACACCGACCCAGACAGCCGCTCGCGCTCGCCCGCCGCGGTCAAGAACCCGAGCGGCGCCTTCCAGGATATCTACGACGCCTGGGCGGGCGAGCTGGCTTACGACCCGGCGCGCATCCAAGCACCCGTCGCGATCATTCGCGGCGAATGGGACGGCATGTGCCCCGATGCCGACGCGCGCTGGCTGTTCGACGCGCTCAAGAACTCGCCATTCCGCCGCGACATCAAGATCGCCCGCGCCACCCACCTCATGCATCTCGAGGAGAGCCGCTTCGCGCTCTACCGTGAGACCGAATGCTTTCTCGCGGGTGGCGACTATGCCAGCGGCTGACTAGGCAGCGTCCAACTTGAAGAATTTGGCTGCATTGCCGGCCCAGATCTTGTCGCGCTCGATCACGGGGATGCTCTTGTAGATGTCGTCGATGATTGGGCGCGAGTTCGGCCACTCGTTCTCGATGTGCGGGAAGTCGGTGGCGAACATGATGTGATCGACGCCGACATGGTGGCGTTGCTCGATCGCGACCCGCTCGTACTGCACGCTGAAATAGACGTTCTCGCGCACATAGGTTGCCGGCAGCTCCTTCAGCGGCTTGAAGCCGAGATACTCCTCCGCCCAGCCAAGATGGCGCTGGTACCAGAGGTCCATGTGCTCGAGCCAGAACGGGACCCA
>DASYXG010000183.1:0-2430 GCA_035935235.1 Allostellaceae bacterium | reverse complement strand
TGCCGGACGGCGACGGCCGGGTGATTGCCGACTGGGCGATCGAATTGGGCGCCAAAACCTGCGTCATGAGCGGCCACCTGTCCTACATGCCCGGCGGCCGCGCTGTGGACCACGAAACCCTGATGAAGCCGATCGACCTGCCAGAGTTCGTCGAGCTGGTCAGACGCAGCGTCGGCTAAACCAGGCGCCAACGACGCAGGCCCGGGCAGAATTTCGAACGGCGGAGGCACCGACCGGCGTCGTATTGGTGAACACGCACTTGGTGTTCACCTCGATTAGCGGCGTTTTATAGACGCCCAGCGTGTTGCGCTGGGCGTTGCGGGTGGAGGGACCCGGCGCGCCATAAGTAGCGCCGAGATTGCCGTAGCCAGTCAGCCGCACGGCGAGGAAACTTCCGTCGCGGTCGAGCGCCAGTTCCGCCGTCATGTCATGGTCGCGGCCGTGCGTGTCGGAGACGAAGCTGCCGGAGCGCTCGTCGGTCCATTTGACCGGGCGGCCGAGCATGCGGGCGCCATGTAGAATGCAAAAATATTCCGGCATGTTCGGCTGCTTCATGCCGAAGGAGCCGCCGACCCGGTCTGTCACGACCCGTACCTGATCGCGGCTGGCCCCCAACACCTGTGCGATGTAGTTGCGGAAGCCGAACACACCCTGGCAGCCGACGTGGAGCGTCCAATGCTCCCGTTCGGCATCATATTCGGCAAGTGCCGCGCGAGGCTCCATTGGATTGACGACGACACGGTTGTTGCGCAGTCGCAGCCGCGTGACATGCGCCGCAGTGGCAAAGGCTGCCTCGACCAGGTCGTGGTCGCCGAAGTGAAAGTCGAGCCTGACATTGCCGGGGATATCGCCGTAAAGCAGTGGCGCAACGGACGCGTCGGCGCCAGCGGGTTCGGTGACCGCCGGCAGCGGATCGATCTCGACCGTCACCGCCTCGGCGCCGTCCTTCGCCGCAGCGAGGCTGTCGGCGATGACACAGGCGATCGCTTCGCCGACATGCCGCACCTTGTCGATCGCCAGGACATAGCGGACCGGTTGTAGCATCGGCGTGCCATCGCGGTTGTTCATGACCTGGCGCGCCGGCATCGGAGTGATGCCGCCCGCCGCAAGGTCGGCCGCGGTGTATACCGCCAGTACTCCCGGCATCGCCCGCGCCGCGGCGGTGTCGACGCCGCGGAGGATGCCGTGCGCATGCTGGCTGCAGACCATGACGGCATAGGCCTGGCCGGGTCGGCTAAAATCGTCGGAATAATGTCCTTCGCCTCGCAGCAAGACCGGGTCCTCCCCCCGCGGCACGGGTTGCCCAATGGCAAACCGGTCTTCGTCCAGATCGATCGCGGTTAGGTCGTTCATCGCTGCAGCTCACTCGTTACTATCAATTTCCAAGGCGAACCGCGGCAACCGCGGCAGGGCGCGGCCCGACATCTGCTACGGCCAGCGGGATTAACGCGCCGTTGTCGCCGTCGATACGGTAGGACGCAAGCCGACCAGACGCGGTACCAGCGGCGAAGAGGAATTTGCCGTCCGGATCGAGGCAGAACGCGCTCGGCACCGCCTCGGTCGCCGCATGCCCGGCGGGCATTAGCAGCCCGGTTCCGGGGGCGACGCGAAACCCGGCGATGCTGTTATGACCGCGATTGCCGACATACAGATGATGGCCGGACGGGGTTAGGTGGATCTGCGAGCATGTGTTGCGCGCTTCGAACCCCGCCGGCAGCGTCGAGATCGTTTGCAGTGGCGCGAGCGTGCCGTCGTCTGGGTCGATGCAATATGACGTTACGCTGCAGCCCTGTTCGTTCGAGAAATAGACAAGGTCGAGAGTGGGGTGGAAGCAGTAGTGGCGCGGCCCGGCAAGCTCCGCCTGCGCGACCCGCGGCGGCGCGTTGGCGCTGAGGATGCCGCTCTCGGCGTCGAACCGGAACTGCAAGATCGTGTTAGGTCCCGCGATGTTTTTCGGCGGTTCCAGGACGTTGTCCTGGAGTCGGGCGATATGCGGTACGTAGGCGAAGCGGTTCGAGCGATCGGTCGCAATGGCGTGGGCGCCGGTCGCGGTCGCAAGCCATTCCTGCGACGGCGCACCAACCGTGCCGTCGCCGGCGAGGCGGAACACGGCCGCACCGCCGCCCTGGTAATAGGCGACCAGCATAAACCGGCCGGTGCGGTCGACGGCGAGAAAGGTTGGAGCATGCTGCTGGGCAGTGGTACCGGCGGCGCTCAGGTCGCCGGTTTTCGGATCGACGCGGAAGGCGTTGATCGCCGGGCCGGTGCGCTGGCCGACATAGAGCATCCGGCCGTCTGGACCGGCGACCATGACCGATGGGCCGTCCACTTGCACCTCGCCCCGGTTGCCGAGCATGCCAGCCTGGTCAATTGAGAAGACCGCGATTTTGTCTGCGTCCTGCAGCCCAACATAGAGCACACTCGGCATCG
>DASYXG010000182.1:0-26828 GCA_035935235.1 Allostellaceae bacterium | reverse complement strand
CCCGCATTCCGACGGCGCCTTCCCCGAGGCGATGGAGCAGTTCCTCGGGCTGCCGCTCAACAGCGAGCAGCGCCGCAAGATCCTGTGGGATAATTGCGCTCGGCTCTACGGCATCCCGACCCCGGCCGCGTCGCTCAGCCGGGAGCCTAGCCAGGGCCAGGCGGCGGAGTAGCCGCTTGGGAAGCGTGATGGCCGGGCTTGGCTCGGCCATCCATCACATAAAGATGGCAGCATGACCACGTACGCGGGCACGGCCAAAAGCTATTTCGACAAGCTGGTGCCATTTTTGAGTGCGCTCGACCACGACCAGATCGACAAGGCGATCGGCGTGATCGCCGAGGCGTGGCAGAACGGCAAGCAGATCATCACGCTGGGCAATGGCGGCAGCGCGGGAACGGCCCTGCACATGATCAACGACTGGAACAAGGGCATCTATCTGGCGACGGGCAAGCCGTTCCGTGGCCGCTCGCTGGTCGACAACATGGCGCTCGTGATGGCGTACGGAAACGACGTGTCGTTTCAGGATATTTTCATCGAGCAGCTCAAAAACATCCTTGAACCCGGCGATCTGGTAATCGCCATTTCCGGCAGCGGTAATTCGGAAAACGTGATCCGCGCCGTGAAATACGCCAATGACAATGGCGCGGTGACGCTCGGCTTGTGCGGCTATAGCGGCGGGAGACTAAAGGGCCTCGCGCAGCACAATGTGTGGGCTAACGTCAACGACATGCAGCTCTGTGAAGATGCCCACGCCATCTTCTGTCATATCGTCATGCAGCGGCTGTGCGGGATGATCTAACCGTTTCATCGGGCATCGGCCGGTTGCGCCTCTTCCCGCAAACGGAACGAGCGGTTTTACGCCAACGGCCACTCTCTCCCGCAAGCGGGAGAGAGTGGCCGTTGCGCGATGGCTGGGTGAGGGTTACGCCGGAAAACTCAGGAAGCACTTATCCGATGCGAGGATATGCGTCTCCATGTAGTCCTGGATGACCGGCTTCGGCTTGTCGAGCGCCTCCATCGCGCCGATCAGGCACATCCAGTTCAGCATCTCGTGCTGGCCGGAGAATTCCATCTCGGCCAGCGAGCGCTTGCGCCAGGTGCCGTAATCGGCGCGGCTGACCGCATCGAACAGGATGCGGTCGCCCTCGTGGTCGGGCCACAGATAGCCGTTCTTCGGCGACAGGAAGGCGTGCGACCAGCTCGACGAGGCGATCAGCGCCACCCGATACGGCGACTTCGCCAGCACCTCGGCGACCTTGGCTCCGACTTCCATGCACCGCCACGGATGCGGCGACGATGGGTCCTCGCCCTCTTCCTCCGGCCGCGGCGGCGCAAACAGATGGCCCAGCCCGCCCTTGGCATAGAGCAGGTTGCGGCCATAGCAGTTCACCGCGAACGGGATCACCGGAAAGGGAAATCCCTTCCGGTCCCAATCGAGGTAGAGGAAGGTGTTGGTGAAGGCATGCGCCATGGGGTGATGCAGCGGCTTATAGGCATAAGCCATGTCGATGCCGGCCTCGATGAGCCCAGTGGTCAGGTACTTCGCCGCCTCGCGGTGGCCCTTCAGTTTCAGCGTCCAGTCGCCTGGCTCGGACCAGCGATTGGCCTTGCCCTGCCCGTTCGAACCGTTCGCGACCGCCCAAGGCTGCAGCGAGAACTCGTCGTCGTAACCGAGCACGCAGAACGCCGGGACGATGTCCTCCTTGAAGTTCTCGTACTGGTCGTCGCCCCAGACGAGGACGAAGTCAGGGTTGAAATCGTCGAGGATCTTGCGGATGGCGCGGAAATCGTTGCCGAAGCGCTCACCGCAGCGATTGGCGGCGCCGAGTCCGTCATCATTGCCGAGCTCGGCGAGCATCTCTTTCGGCCAATTCGCCGGGTCCTTGCGCGCCGCATCGACATTGGGCGCCTCGAGTGTGCGCTTGAAGACGCCGGTGAGACCCTCGTTCGGCAGACACAGTGTCGGCCAGTGGGTGACGCCCAGTCCAAGGATTTCTGCCATCTGCCTGTTCCTTCCCTTCTCTCGCCGCCGTCATTGCGCACACGGCGAAACAATCTCGTGCCCGTTACACTAATCCCATCGAGATTGCTTCGTCGCCACGCGCCTCGCAATGACAAAGGATGGCTTCGGCCCCTCAACTCGGCCGCTTCGCGAAGCGCGGGATATCGCCGTCCACATGCACCCAGGGTAACGCATCGTCGCGGAAGATCTCCCGCCCGGGTCTGGCGAGCGACGGTTCGTCAAACGTGCCGACGTTGAGGATCACCATCCCTGGTCGCGTACCCGGCTCCTCGGCGATCGACGAACCGCATTCGGGGCAGAAATGCCGAAGGATCGGCTTGCCGCTGCCGCCGATGCTGCTGAACGTCTTGAGCGCGCCGGTGATGGTGAGCGCTTCCTTGTTCAGTGCGACCAGCGCCGCAAATGTGCTACCGGTGAATTTCTGGCAATCCCGGCAATGACAAACCGTCGCCGATGTCGGGTCGGCCTCGGCGGTGTAACGCACCGCGCCGCAAAGACACCCGCCTTTGATCTCCATGCTTCCTCCTAGTATTGCCCACGCGGCTCGAGGCCGAACGCGTGCTGTCCGTACATCGTGCCGACCGCGTCCCAATTGAGGCTGACATGCCGCGCCACGGCATTGATGTCGCGCCAGGCGCGTTGCACCGGGTTGGACAGCAACAGTCCGTAACCGCCGGTCGACGCGTTCAAGGCCTCGACCGCCTGCACCGCCAGCCGCGTCACGTAGGCCTGATCGCGGCGGCAGCGGATGCGGTCGCCGACGGTGATTTCCTCGCCGGCAAGCAGCTTTGCAGTCATGCTGCGCATGTCGGTCAACAGGATGAGCTCTGCCGCATCGACATTGGCCGCGGCCTCGGCATAACGGAGCTGGATCGTCGCGAACTCGGTCATCGGCAGATTACCGCCGGCGAGCGCGCCGCGCGTCTTGCGGCCGGTCGTTATCTCAAGATAGGCATCGAGCGCCCCGCGCGCCGCGCCCGCCGCGGTCGAGGCCAGCATCGATGCGCCGTGGATTAAGAGCGGCATCTTGTAGAGCGGGTTCTTGTGATACTTGCCGCCCGGCGTGGTGCCGTTCCGAGCATCGGCGAAGGTGAGCACGCGATGCGCCGGGACAAAAACGTCGTGCACGGCAATGTCCTTGCTACCGGTTCCGGCGAGCCCGTTGACGAACCAGGTGTCGATGATCTCGACATCGCCGATCGGCAGCAAGAAGAAGGCGCCCTCAGGAACCTGCCCCGGACCCCGATCCGGGGGCGGCGCGGAGCCCTCGGGGGCAATGAAGCCACCAAGCTTGATCCAGCTCGAATGGTCGCAACCGCTGGCGAAGGACCAGCGCCCGCTCAGGCGATAACCGCCATCGACGAGCACCGCCGTTCCGGTCGGAGCGAAGCACGCGCAGGTCAACGGTTCGTCGTCCCCCGCCCAGACCTCGCGCTGCGCCGCGACCGAATAATGCGCGATCGATTGTCCGGTCGACAACGCGCCATTGACCATCCACCCGGTCGAGGCGCAGGCGGCCGAAATGGCCATAGCGATTCGCAGCGCGGTCTCGCTGTCGTATTCGAAACCACCGAATTCTCGCGGCCGGCAGGTGCGCAATAGCTCGGCGTCGCGAATCCTTTCGATGATCCGCGGCAGAACGTTGCGGTTCCGCTCGGTCGCCTCCGCGAGTTCGCGGATTTCCGGCACGAGGGCTCGAGCTCGTTCGACCAGCTCATCCGGCGAGGGAGTGCTTAGACGGCGTATCGCGGCGGCGGTCATGCGCCGACCTCCCTGGCGCCCTCGGTAACGAGACGGCACAATGCGCGTTGGGCAAGGCCCAGACAATTGAAATTGGTCACTCGGAGGAGAGTCGGTATGGCGATGCGTTTCCATCCTTATCTCGGCATTGCCACCGTCGCGGCGGTCTTCCTCTGGATGACCGGGGCAAGCGCGCAGAATGCCGCGTTGCGCCCGATCCCTGCCGCCGAATGTCAGACTTTCGCCGGCCAGCTGCAGGGCGCGCTCGGTTTTGCCGCCAAGGCGGAGGAAGACGATTTCACCGACCTGACCGACCGCAGCGAAGGCCGCTCCTGCCACATCTCCGCGAGCGCATCCAATCAGGCTTTCGGAGCGCCGGCCGAATTGATTTCCAAACTCGCACCCGTATTCGGCGGATGGCAAGACGATCCCGCACGCGCCGAAAGCGGGCCGGCGGAGGCGGATAAGGGCTTCGTCAACGGTAGCCGCATCGCCACCGTCGAGGTGAGTTGGGAACCCGGTCCCGGCGCCAGCTGCTCCGACAAACAGCCGCTCTCGGCGTGCAACATCACCCCGCAGCAGAAATTATGGAACGTGATGGTCGACATCGTCGAGAAAGGCGGCAAGTAACCCATCGCGCGCCAATTGACCTGAATCAACGCGCTCGCCGACGACTTCCCGGATTGTGCCGCGATCCTACGCGGAGCGCGAAATGTTCGGGATGATGCGAGACGGTTTCGCCCATGGCCCGATGGGCTGGGGCATGGGGCTCGGGATGAGCCTTGTGGCTATTATGCTCGTGCTTGGCGTTGTCGCGCTGCTCAAATACATCGTGACACGCTGATGCCGCCGATCACGGGGCACTACGCTCCGCCGCGCTAATGGCGCGCCATAGCCGCTCCGGCGTCGCCGGCATCGGCACTTCGGCCACACCGAGCGGCTTCAACGCGTCGATCAGCGCATTGCCGACCGCGGGCATTGCGCCGACAGCCCCTGCCTCGCCGGCGCCCTTGACCCCAAGCGGGTTGGTCTTGGTCGGCACCGGATTGCTCTCGCAATGGATCGCCGAAAAATTGTCGGCGCGCGGCATCGCGTAATCCATGAACGAGCCAGTCAGCAACTGCCCCGACTCCGAATCGAAACGAATGTCTTCGAGCAGGATCTGCCCGACCCCTTGGGCGATACCGCCGATGATCTGACCTTCCAAAAGCAACGGGTTCATCACCATACCGACATCGTCGACCACGCTATAGCGGCAGATTTCGACGGTGCCGGTCTCGGGGTCGATCTCCAACTCGCAAATGTGGCAGCCATTGGGGAAATTCTGATCGCCCGCCGCATACGAGGCCTGTGAAATGAGTCCCGGCTCCATCCCCGCGGGCAAGGCCCGTGGTTCCCACGCGACGGCGGCAATCTGAGGCAGAGCGACCACGCGATCGGTGCCGGCGATCTTGAAAACGCCCTCGTCGAACTCGATGTCGGCCTCCGCAGCTTCCAACATGTGCGCGGCGATCGCCCGCGCCTTGGTCACGATCTTCTCGGTTGCCGCCTGCACCGCCGACCCACCCAGCGCCGCCGAGCGCGAGCCGCCGGTGCCCTCGCCTATCGCCACCTTGTCGGTATCGCCCTGGATGTACGTCACTTGGTCGGGATGGATGCCGAGCCGGTCGCATAAGAGCTGCTTGTAGACCGTCTCGTGTCCCATGCCCTGGGTGATCGAGCCCGACAACAGGGTCACGGTGCCGCCTTTGTCGAAGCGCACCTCGGCAGCCTCGAAGCCGCCCGCGGCGGCACGCTCGATGGTGTTCGAGAGCCCAATGCCGCGCAGCCTGCCGCGCGTCTTGGCCTCCGCGCGCCGGGCTTCGAACCCGGCGAAATCTGCGAGGTGCAGCGCCAAGTCCAGGTTTTTGGCGAACTCACCGGAATCGTAGGTGAAGGTGAGCCCGGATTTGAACGGCATCGCCTCGGGCGGGATCATGTTGCGGCGGCGCAATTCGATGCCGCTGATTCCGAGTTCGGCGGCCGCTTCGTCGACCATGCGCTCGATGACGTAGGCGAACTCCGGCCGGCCATTACCGCGATATGGCCGCATTGGGTTGGTGTGAGTGAAAACCCCAGTAACCTCGGCGAAAATCGCCGGCGTGCGATAGACCCCGGCCAGAGTGCCGAGGTTCATCACGAACACATTCGAATTGGCCTGGGCGTAGGCGCCGACTGCGGCGGTGACCTTGACCCGGAAGCCAAGAAAGTGCCCGTCCTTGTCGAGCGCCAACTCGGCCTCGGTAACGTGGTCACGCGCCTGCGCGTCCGACAGAAACGCCTCGGAACGCGTGCTCGTCCATTTGACCGGCCGCGCCAACAGCTTCGCGGCGAGCACGGTCAGCGCCACCTCGTTATAGACCGCCGATTTCATCCCGAAACTGCCACCGATATCGCCGGCGACGACGCGGATCTTGCTCTCGGGCACCTTCATGATACCGGAGAGGTCGGCACGGTATCCGTGCGCGCGCTGCAGTACGGTGTAGACCGTGTAGCGATCCTCGGCCTTGTTGTAGTCGGCGACGGCGCCGCGCGGCTCCATCGAGGCGGCGGTGACCCGATTGATGACGAAGCGCCGCTTGACGATCCGCTCGGCGCGAGCGAGCGCGGCCTCGGTCGCCTCGCGGTTCCCCTCGGGATAGACAAAGCAGACGTTGTCGGGCCGGTCATCCCACACCAGCGGCGCGCTTGGCTCCAGCGCACCAGCTGTCGCGATCACCGATGGCAGCGGCTCGTAATCGACCTCGATCAGCTCGGCGGCGTCCTGCGCCTGAGCCAGCGTCTCGGCGACGACAAAGGCGACATAGTCGCCAACCCAGCGCACCTTATCTTGGGTAAGCGCCGGAAAGCGGATCTTGCCGGCGGGCGCACCGCCATGACGCTTCAAACTGCCTGGGGTCGGCAGGTCGTTCCAGCCGGACGCCGCCCAATCTGCGCCGGTCAGCACCAAGAGCACGCCGGGAGCCGCCTTGGCCGCCGCCGTGTTGATCGAACGGATGCGGGCATGCGCGTGCGGCGAGCGCAACACGTGGCCATACGCCATATGCGGCAGCGCCAGATCGTCGACATAGCGGCCGCCGCCGCGAATGAGCCGTGGATCCTCGAAGCGCGGCACCGGCTGGCCTAACGCGAATTCACCCATTCCTTGCTCCCGATTGGCGATTTTGAGCTAGCCTAACATGAGCGAGGGGCGCGCTGTCGCGGGGGCAGAGGCCGATGGCAACAAAATCATTCGACTATGTGATTGTCGGCGCCGGTTCGGCCGGATGTACGTTGGCGCGGCGGCTCACCGAGGATGCTGACACGCGCGTTCTGCTGCTCGAGGCCGGCGGCTGGGACCGCGACCCGTGGATCAAGATCCCGATCGGCTGGGGCCGCATTCTCGAAAAACGGCTGCACGACTGGCTGTACTTCACAGAGCCCGAAGCGGGGCTCGACAACCGCCGCATCGAATGCGCCCGCGGCAAGGTGATCGGCGGCTCGTCATCGATCAACGCTATGGCCTATGTGCGCGGCAACAAGGGCGATTACGACCGCTGGGCACGCTCCGGCTGCATCGGCTGGTCATACGATGACGTGCTGCCCTATTTCCGCCGCCAAGAATCGTGGGAAACCGAAGCGAGTGACTACCGCGGCGGCGACGGCCCGCTCACCGTGCAGACCACGACCTTTCGCGATCCGCTCATCGAGGCCTGCCTTGCAACCGGCGCGGCGCTGCAAATGCCGGAGACGCCTGACTACAACGGCGCGCAGCAGGAAGGGCTCGGGCGGATGCAGCAGACGATCCGCGACGGACGCCGCTGCAGCGCCGCCGAGGCCTATCTCCGTCCGGCGCTCGGCCGCGCCAGCCTGACGATAGAAACCGGAGCGCTTGCCAACCGCATTGCGTTCGAAGGCAACCGCGCTGTCGGAGTCGAGTACGTGCATCGTGGCGAACTGCAGATCGCTCGTGCCGAGCGCGAGGTGCTCTTGTGCGGCGGCGTCATCAACTCGCCACAGCTGCTGATGCTGTCGGGCATCGGTGACCCCGAGCAACTGAGGGCGCACGGGATCAAGGTCGCGGCGGCGCTGCCCGGCCTCGGAAAGAATTTGCAGGATCACTTGTCGGTGCTCGCGGATTTCGCCCGGACGCGACAGGGGCCTTTTGTTGCAACCTTGCGGCTCGATCGCGTCGTCGCCGCGCTGGTGCGTGCCTATTGCTTCGGCACGGGCCCTGCGGCCGAGACACCGAGCGGCTGGACCGGCTTCGTAAAAAGCCGGCCAGATGTTGAATTGCCCGACATCCAATTTCTGTTCCGTGCGGTAGCGACCGGCGCCGCACCCTATCTGCCGCCGTTCAAGCCGGCCTATGCCGACGGCTTCTCATTGCGCGCGGTGATGCTGCGCCCGGAAAGCCGCGGAGAGATCACGCTGTCGTCTGGCGATCCGCGCGCGCCGGTGCGCATCCACCAGAATTTTCTCAGCAACGACAACGACAAGCGCACGATCCGCGACGGGCTCAAGCTGGTGCGCCGGATGGCGCAGACCGCGCCGCTCGCCGATTTCGTGGCCCGCGAGTTGAAGCCCGGCCCCGGCGTGCAAAGCGACGACGCGCTCGACGCCTATATCCGCGCCACCGCCGCGACCGCGCATCATCCGCTCGGCACCTGCAAAATGGGGCCGGACAGCGATCAGATGGCCGTGGTCGACCCCCAACTGCGGGTGCGCGGGGTCGAGGCTTTGCGCGTGGTCGATGCGTCGGTGATGCCCGACATGGTCGGAGGCAATATCAACGCCCCGGTGATCATGATCGCCGAGAAGGCCGCCGACCTGATTCGTGGCCGCGCGCCGCCAGAAGCGGCAACCTTTCATTAGCCACATCCGTTAATCGGACCGCAATCAGCGCGATCTAACCTTGCGTCGGTTCACGCCAATAAGGCGAGGAGACCGAGGTCATGAAGACGCCCATCGCGGCAGCAATTTTTATCCTATCTGCGTCGGCCGCGATGGCCGAGGCGCCGTGCCAAAATCCGGTTGCATCGGATTGCCAGAAGGCGTGTGCGATGATCGGCGCCAAGTACATTCTGTTAGTGCGAGAACTGAGCCTCCAACCGGGCGCGCACTTTCAGATGGTCCGAGCCGAGGAACCCGCTGACAATCCGGGCTCACTGGAAAATGCACAGCGCCTGGCGAGAATTGCCGGGCTCACCTTGGATTACATCGACGGCATGACGTGGCCGCAGAGCAAAGCCACCGTTGCGGCATATTGCCCGCGGTAACTACACCAGCCGAGGCTTATCACCCTCGACCAAGATCCGCCACAACACCCGGCTTTCGCTGCGGTCGTAATCGCCATGCGCGCGGTGCAAGGTCGCGCGATCGTCAAAGATCAGCACGTCGCCCCTGCGCCATTTGTGGTGATAGGTGATCTCCGGGCGAACCATGCGGTCGAGCAGGTCTTCCATATACGCCCGGCTCAGATCTGGGCTCATCCCTTCGATGTACTGCACCTTGGTGACGTGAAAATAAACGGCGCGGCTGCCGTGCATCGGGTGGGTGCGCACCATGGGGTGGACGACGGGTTTGCTGTATCGCTCTTCGTCCTCGGCGCGCGTCCCAACGCGGTCGATGTCGAGCGCGTTGACCGACTGCATCCCACAGAGTCGTTGCCGCTCTTCCTCGTCGAGCGCATCGTAGGCGGCGCGCATGCTGCAGATGCTGGTGCCGCCGCCCGCCGAGGGTACCTCGACGCCATAGAGCATCGTCGCCAGTGGCGGCTTTTCGTGATTGGTGTGGTCGGTGTGCCAGTCCTCGGCAACCTTGCGGCCTTCGGTATGCAGCACCAGGCCGATCAACTCATGGCCTGGCATGTGGTTCTGCGAATAGTGCTGACGCATCACCGGGCCAAAGGCCAAGCCGGCATTCAGATACTGGTCCGGGGTCAAGTCCTGGCCGGGGAATACCAAGGCAAGATGCTCGGACAGCGCCTGAGCCAGCGCATCGCGCGTCTCGGCGTCGACCGGCTGGCGAAAATCGACGCCGGTGACTTCGGCGCCGATCACCGGGTGCAGCTTGCGGATATTCAACTCCGGCATCGCTTCCTCCTGTCGGCTTTTCGCGATGGTAGCGCCGGGCCGCGTCGCTCGGAAGCGGCGGCGGCGCAACTCACGACTGCAGCAACGCCGCCATCACCCGCTCGCGGGTCAGCGGCAGGTCGCGCAACCGTGCACCCAGCGCCTTGGCGACGGCATTGCCGATTGCCGCGACGGTAGGCCCGCCGGTCGCCTCGCCGACCCCAAGCGGCGGCAGATCGGCCATCGGGTTGATCAGCTCAACCGTGACCTCCGGCACCTCGCTGAAGCGCAGTACAGGGTAGGTCTCCCAATCGCGCGAGCTGATCCCGGCGCTGTCGAGCCGCACGCCTTCCTTCAGCGCCCAACTCGCGCCCTGAATGATACCGCCCTCCAGCTGGTTAATCGCCCCGTCAGGGTTGATGATCAGCCCGCCATCGGCGGCGCACCACACGCGCGTTAGCCGCACGCTCTCATCAACTTCGACATCCGCGACGATCGCGGCATAGGCCGCCATGTTCTTGTAGCGGGCGAAGCCGATACCTCTACCCCGCCCGGTGCCCGTCGAACCGTTCGGCCAATCAGCCATCGCCGCGACCCGCTCGATCACAGCGCGCGCCCGTGGATCGGTGAGAATTGACAGCCGGTAGGCGACCGGGTCCTGCCCGAGGCGCTCGGCCAGTTCGTCGATCGCGGATTCGATCGCGAAGACATTGGCGGTTGCGCCGAGCCCGCGCAGCGACGAGGTGCGCACCGGGGTCTCGGCGACAAGATGATGCGAGATGCGCTTCGCCGCGAAATCATAGAGCGGCTCGCCGTTGCGGGTCCCCGCACCCGGCGGACCCACCGCCTCGACCGCCGGCGGCGGTGGCGGCGGGTTTGGCAGCGCCTCTGCGGCAAGCAAATTGCCGCCGCCGCCCGGGCGGTTGGTATGCTTGCCGCTCCAGATTTCGGTGGTCCAATCCGATGGGCGGCCGTCCTTGTCGAGCGCCGCCGATACGCTCACCACCATCGCCGGGCTGACCGGCTCGAAGCCGAATTCCTCGTCGCGCCGCCAGCGCACCCGGATCGGCTTATCCGGCGTGTAATAGGCAATCACCGCCGCGTCGGCGGCAGCGTCGTCGGCGCCGTTGTGGCCGTAGCAGCCCGGCCCCTGCGCGTGTTTGACAACGATCTTAGCCGGGTCGAGCTTCAGGGTTCGCGCCAGCGCAGCGCGCAGTGGATACACCCCCTGCGAATGGGTCCACACTTCGAGCTTGCCACCGCGGTAGACCGCGAGGCCGCAGGACGGGCCGACCGAAGCATGCGCGACATGCATTCGGGTGAAAGTCGCCTCGTAACGCGACGCACCGGGAACTGGAGCAGCCGGCGGCGCACCCAACGACTGGTCGATTGTCGGCCGTTGCAACAACCAACGGCCTTCTTCCTGTGCCGGGTTGAGCGGCTCCAGCCCGTCCCAGGTTACATGGCTCGGCGCGACGGCGGCCGCTGCCTCGACGACCGTCTCGTCGTCGCCGACGATGGCGAGAAAATTGCCCTCCCGCAGAAACTCGATCTTGCCCTTGGCCGCGCGGCGGATCGCCGCCTCGTCGATCGCGGCGATCGTCGTGCCGCGCCGCGGCTGGCGGACGACCCGGGCATGCGCCATACCCTCGATCGTCATGTCGTGGACAAAAGCCGCGCCGCCGAACACCTTGGCGGCGAGGTCGACGCGGCGCGTGTTGCGCCCGACAATGCCCATCTCAGGGGGCTTTTTGACCGGAGCGCTGGCCGTGGCGGGGCGCGACAGATCGATGTCGGGTGCGAGCAACCAATAATCGAGCCCGGTTGGCTTGCCGCCAGCGAGAATCGAGCCGTCGCGGATCGAGAGATCGCCGCGCTTGCCGGCGATTTTCGCAGCGGCCTGCCCGAGAAACAGCTCCCGCACCTCCGCGCAGGCGAGACGCAATGCGACCCCGCCAAACTGGATCGATTGGCTGCCGGCGGTGTAGCCTTCGTTCGGCGTCATCTCGGTATCGCCGGTCAGCAAATCGATCCGCTCGGGCGAAACTTCGAGTTCGTCGGCCGCGATCTGCAGCATCGCGGTCAATACGCCCTGGCCGATCTCGACCCGCCCGGTCGAGACGCGCACCCTTCCCGGCGCCGGAAACCCGACCCACTGGTCGAGCCGCGGATTCTGCTCCAGCAGCTGCATCACCGGCGGCGGCGCACTCATGCGGCGGCTCCCGCGCGCATTGCCGTGGCGGCGCGCTCAACCGCGCGAAGGATGCGCAGGTGGCTACCGCAGCGGCAGATATTGTCGTCGAGCGCCGCCGCGATCTCGGCCCGGGACGGGGTCGGATTGCTATCGAGCAACGCCTTGGCCGACACTAGGATACCCGGCAAGCAATAGCCGCATTGGCCGGCCTGCTCGTCGAGAAATGCGGTCTGCAGCGGATGCGGCCGCTCCGGCGTGCCGAGACCTTCGATCGTCAGAATTTGCTTGCCCGCGGTGGTCGAAACCGCCTTGCCGCAGGATTTCTCCGGCTTGCCATCGATCAGCACCATGCAGCAGCCGCATTGCTCGAGGCCGCAGCCGAACTTGGCGCCGACCAGACCAAGATGGTTGCGCAGCACATCGAGCAGCGGCGTATCCGGATCGGCATTGACCCGTGCCGCCTTGCCATTGATGTTGAGGGTGATTTCTTCCATGGGGTTCCTACCGTGAAGCCGCGCTCACCATAGCAGACGGAGCAGCGGCCCGGCACATGGCGTATTATTTGAAGCCCACAGCCGACCCCTTCGAGAGCAGGCCGCACATGAGCGTCCATCCCAACGCCGGCAAACGGCCCGACAAGTCGATGCTGCTCGATATTGGGCAGCTCGTCGCCGCATATTACCGCGACCAGCCGGATCCGGCTGTACCGGCGCAGCGCGTCGCCTTCGGAACGTCGGGGCATCGCGGCTCGTCGTTCGATCGCGCGTTCAACGAGAACCACATCCTGGCAATCAGTCAGGCGATCTGTGAATACCGCGCCGTGCAGAACATAACCGGTCCCCTCTACCTCGGCATCGACACGCACGCGCTATCGGCACCGGCCGCGGCGAGCGCGCTCGAAGTCCTCGCCGCCAACGGCGTCACGGTGATGATCGCCGCCGGCGACGAATTCACCCCGACCCCGGCGGTCTCGCACGCCATCCTCATCTACAACCGCGGGCGCAGAGACGGGCTGGCTGACGGTATCGTCATCACCCCGTCGCACAACCCGCCAAGCGATGGTGGGTTCAAGTACAACCCGCCAAATGGCGGGCCAGCCGACACCGACGTCACAGGCGTAATCCAGACCCGCGCCAACGTGCTGCTCGAAACCGGGCTCGATGGGGTGAACCGCATCCCCTATGAGCGAGCATTGCGCGCGAACACGACACACCGGCACGACTACATCGCCGCCTATGTCGGCGACCTCGACGCGGTGATCGACATGGCCGCGATCCGCGACAGTGGTCTGAAACTGGGTGTCGATCCCTTGGGCGGTGCCGGGGTGCATTATTGGCCACACATCGCCGAACGCTATGGCCTCGACCTCACGGTGGTCGACGACACCGTGGACCCGACATTCGGCTTCATGACCGCTGATTGGGACGGGCAGCTCCGCATGGACCCCTCTTCCCCCTACGCAATGCAGCGGCTCCTGGCGCTCCAGGACCGCTTCGAGGTCGCCTTCGCCTGCGACCCCGATTACGACCGGCATGGCATCGTGGCCAAGAGCGTCGGGTTAATGCCGCCCAATCATTATTTGTCGGTCGCGGTGTCCTACCTGTTCCAGCACCGGCCGAGCTGGCCGAAGGCAGCGGCGATCGGCAAAACGGTGGTGACCAGCACGATGCTCGACCGCGTCGCTGCGAAGCTCGGGCGCGGCCTCTATGAGGTGCCGGTCGGATTCAAATGGTTCGTCGGCGGCTTGCTTGACGGCTCGCTCGGTTTCGGCGGCGAGGAAAGCGCTGGCGCCTCGTTCGTCCGGCGCACCGGCGGCGCGTGGAGCACCGACAAGGACGGCATAGTGCCGGCGCTGTTGGCGGCGGAAATCACCGCAAAGCTCGACCGCGACCCCGGCGAAGTCTACCGCGAGCTGACCCAGGAGCTTGGCGAGCCGGCCTATCAACGCATCGACGCGCCGGCGACGCCGGAACAAAAGCGGGCACTGTCGCAGCTGTCGGTGGAAAGGGTGCTTCTCACCGAACTTGCCGGCGAGCGCATTACCGGCGTGCTGACGCACGCGCCCGGCAATGGCGCGGCGATCGGCGGGCTAAAGGTCGTGTCCAAGACCGGCTGGTTCGCCGCGCGCCCCTCGGGCACCGAGGACGTCTACAAGGTCTATGCGGAGAGCTTTCGTGGGCCAGAGGCGCTCAACCGCATCGTTGCCGAGGCACAGGCCATCGTCGCCGACACTCTCGCGGCATCCGAATAAATGGTGCTAAGCTAAACCCATGACGGGGGGAGATAAGTCCGCGCCGCCGCCCGGCGGCGCGCTGCACGAGACGCTGCATCGCGACGAGACGATCGAGGGGCCTTCAGACCGCAAGTTCGGGCTGACCATTGGCGCGGTCTTGGCGGTGATCGCGATTGTTCGTCTGGTCTTCGGCCACAGCCACTGGACATGGTGGCTCGGCGCTGGAGTGGCCTTCGCGCTGTTCGGTCTCGTATGGCCGGCCGCGCTGCATCCGTTAAACCGCGCTTGGATGCTACTCGGCCTGGTGCTTTACAAGATCGTCAATCCGATTGTGATGGCGCTCCTGTTCTTTTCGACGATGACGCCTGTTGGCTTCCTGATGCGCCGGTGTGGCAAGGATCCGCTCCGGCTGCGCCGCGATGCAACAGCGGCGAGCTATTGGATAGCGCGCGATCGGCCTGATCCGGCAGCCGAGTCCATGCGCAACCAATTCTGACGGTGAAAGATGGCGTTTGTCATTGAGTTGTGGGCATTTATGCGGGCACGGAAGAAGTTCTGGCTGCTTCCGATCATCGTAATGATGGCGGTGTTCGGGGGACTCGTGGTTCTGGGCAAGGGTTCAGTAATCGCGCCGTTTCTTTACACTTTGTTTTAGGAAGCACTTTGTACGTCCTTGGCATCTCAGCGTTCTACCACGACAGCGCGGCGGCCCTGGTAACCGACGGCCGGATCGTCGCAGCGGCGCAGGAGGAGCGCTTCACCCGCAAAAAGAACGATGCCGGATTTCCCCGCAATGCCATCCAATATTGCCTGGACGAGGCCGAGATCAGCCCGGGCGACATCGATCATGTCGTCTTCTACGACAAGCCGTTCCTCAAATTCGAGCGGTTGCTCGAAACCTATCTCGCCTTCGCGCCTCGCGGCTTTACGTCGTTCCGCATGGCGCTGCCGATCTGGCTCAAGGAAAAGCTGTTCCAGAAGCGGTTGCTGCGCCAGGAGTTGGAGCGTTTTGCCCCGGACCACGATTGGGACAAGCGGCTCCTCTTCGGCGAGCATCACCAGAGCCATGCCGCTTCGGCGTTCTTCGCCTCGCCATTCGAAGAAGCGGCAGTCCTGACGATGGACGGGGTCGGTGAATGGGCGACGACCTCGCTCGCGCTCGGCCGCGGCAACACTCTGGAAATGGTCAAGGAAATCCATTTCCCGCACTCGCTCGGCCTGCTCTATGCCGCGTTCACCGCCTATACCGGCTTTCGGGTCAACTCCGGCGAATACAAGATGATGGGCCTCGCCCCCTACGGCGAGCCACGCTACACGCAAAAGATCCTTGATCATCTCGTCGATGTGAAACCGGACGGCAGCTTTCATCTCGACCAGAGCTATTTCAACTACTGCACCGGGCTCAGCATGACGAGCCCGCGTTTTCACACACTGTTCGGTGGCGAACCGCGGGCCGAAACCGACCCGTTGACTCAGCGTGATATGGACCTCGCCGCGTCGATCCAGGCGGTCACCGATGAAATCGTGCTCCGCCTCACCCGCTCGATTGCCGCGGAAACCGGGGCGAAGGAGTTATGCCTCGCCGGCGGCGTCGCGTTGAATTGCGTCGCCAATGGCAAAATCGTCCGGGATGGCAAATTCGACACGGTCTGGGTGCAGCCGGCGGCCGGCGACGCCGGCGGTGCGCTCGGCGCGGCGCTTGCCGCCTATCACCTTTATCTCGGCCAGCCGCGGCTGCCACTCAACACGCTTGACGCGATGCAGGGCTGCTATCTTGGCCCTGGCTTTGCCCAGGACGAGATCGCGCGCCGGCTGGCTGCCGCCGGTGCGGTATTCGAGGTAATGGACGATGAGGCGCTCCTCGAAGCGACGGTCGACGCCCTTGTTACCGACAAGGCGGTGGGCTGGTATCAAGGCCGTATGGAATTCGGGCCTCGCGCGCTCGGCAACCGATCGATCCTCGGCGATCCGCGCAGCCCGACGATGCAAAAGACGCTGAACCTACGCGTCAAGTATCGCGAAAGCTTCCGCCCGTTCGCGCCGTCGGTGTTGCGCGAGGATGTCGCCGACTGGTTCGAGCACGATGGCGACAGCCCCTACATGCTGGTCGTCGCCGATGTCGCCAAGAAGCGCCGTCAGCCGCTCAGCGAAGCTGATGCGGCGTTGACCGGCACCGATAAAGTCAACGGGGTGCGTTCGGAAATCCCGGCGGTGACGCATGTCGATTATTCGGCGCGGCTGCAGACCGTGCACCGGGAGACCAATCCTCGCTACCACGCGTTGATCTCCGCGTTTAAGGCGCGGACCGGCTGTCCGGTATTGGTCAACACCAGCTTCAACGTGCGCGGCGAGCCGATCGCCTGTACGCCGGAAGACGCTTTCAAATGCCTGATGGGTACTGAGATCGAGGTGCTGGTCGCTGGTAACTGCTTTATGCGCAAGGAGGCTCAGGACCCGGCGCTGAAGCTCGATTATCGCGACGTTTTCGACCCGGATTGAGGGCTCTCGCTAATTAAACTGTCTCGGCGCCGTAGTAGAGCGTCACGGTGTGCTTCGCCTCGGCGAAAAACAACCACCGCTCGACCACCAAGCCAAGTCCGGCACTGAGGACGGCGATGAGCGCAGCCAGCATCGGCGCAATACCCAACAGCGCCGCCAATGTTGCCAACAGCGGTACAGCAAAGCCGGCGATCCGCGCCACAAACCGTAACCGCAGTCGGTGCTTGCGACCGATTCGGAAGCCCATCTCCTTAAGCAAATAATTTTCTTCCGTATTCGGCGGCTCGAGCATGTGCACCGGTCCGCGCCGGCCGAGCCCCGTGGCGCTGGCCACTGTGCTCTGCGCCGAAGCGGTGTCGATATGAAGCCAGTAGCTCTCCTTAAGCCACCAGGCGACTGCAATGACGATGAGGGCCACCAGGGGGATCGCGATTGGCCGGGCCCAGAACCGAACGATCAGGTCGAGCAGCAACAGCCCGCTCATCAGGCCCAATGCCAGATAGTTCGGCACGACCCAGCGATTGTGCCACTGCTGGATCGGCTTTAGCGACCGGTAAATCATCGCGGTGCAATAGACCGTGCCAACCGCTAGCGCCGCCGCGAGGATGCCGCACAACCCTGTAAATCCGCCGATCCGGCCAAAGATTACCCAGCCAACGGCAAACATCGCCGCCAGGACGAAGGTCAGCACTGACAGCACGCCCTCGCGCGACAGCCACGACGTCTTCCATTGTGAAAAGGCGCGCCAGGCGCGCTCGGGCCGGCCGAGATGCAGCGTCGACGAGAGGAGGCCGGCGACTGCGAGGATGCCCGCCGTGGCCAGCGTCAGTAGTCCGAAGCCCGGATTGCTCGGGAGCAGGCCGAGCGGCACCGCGATCCCGGTCAGCGTCAACAGCGCGAACCCCGCGCCGGAAGCCGTGGTGAAAAAGATGATCGATAGCGCGGGATGCATCGAAGAATCGCGTTCTTACCGCGACAGTAGCCGGTCAACCCAGCGCAACAGCTTGTTGTCGCCGGCCGGCGCTGTCGCGCGCGGATCGGCATTCGCTGCGGCCGCGACGTTACGGTTGCGGCGGGGCGGTAGATATTTGTTGACCGGCCGATAGCCGAGTTCCGGCATTAGATCCTTGCCGCCGCGTTCGGCGACCAGCTCCGATACCGCCGAGTTCGGATCACCAAGATCGCCAAAATGGCGGGCGCTGGTCGGACAGACCATCACGCAGGCTGGTACCCGTTCGTCTTCGGCCAGGTTTTCGTTGTAGATGCGGTCGATGCAGAGGGTGCATTTCTTCATCACCCCCTCGTCCTCGTCGAACTCGCGCGCGCCGTAGGGGCAGGCCCAGGAACACAGCTTGCAACCAATACAGATATCGGCGTTGACGAGGACGATGCCGTCCTCGGCGCGCTTATACGAGGCGCCGGTCGGGCAGACGGTGACGCAGGCCGGCTCCTCGCAGTGCAGGCACGAACGCGGGAAATGTACGGTGCGAGCGTCCGCGCCTACACCCTCCTCAAACGAGTGGATGCGGTTGAACCAGACGCCCCAGGCCCCCTCGCCATAGGGATTGAAATCGGGAAGCGGCGCGGAATGCCCGCCACTATTCCATTCCTTGCAAGCGGTCGCGCAGGCATGGCAGCCCACGCAGACGTCGAGGTCGATGACCAGACCCAGCTTCTTGCCGCCCGGGTGATGGGCCGGAAGGTCGGTCATCGCTTGTTCCAGCCGTAACGCAGGATGCCGGGGGTCTGCGGCAACGAGGGCGGATGGCGGAGCACGGGGAAATGCGGCGCGCTCTCACCCTCCTCCGCGGCCGAAGCTTTCTCGACTTGGACGCGGAGGTCGTACCAGGCGGCCTGGCCGGTGATTGGATCGGCGTTACTTTCCGGCGCGTCCGGCAAAGTCTCGCCGATCAGGTGGTTGAGCAGGAAGCCGCGGGCAAATTCGGGCGAGGTGTCGGCGAGGTTCCAGGCGCCAGCGCGCTTGCCGATCGCGTTCCAGGTCCACACCGTATTCGCATTGACCCCGTCCATCAGCTTGAGCTGCGCCTTGATGCGTCCGGCGTGGCTGGTGACCCAGACCCAATCGTCGTCCTGCAAGCCGAGGCTGGCGGCTGCTGCCCGGTTGATGAACAGGCGATTGGCGCCATAGATCTGCCTGAGCCAGGCGTTCTGTGAACCCCATGAGTGATACATCGGCATCGGCCGCTGGGTGATCGCATTCAGCGGGAACGCCTCGGTATCAACCCGCGCGCCTTCGAATGGTGGATACCAGATCGGCAGCGGGTCGAAATGCGTCTGGATTCGCGCGCGCAGCCGCTCGGGCGGTTGGTTCGCGCCGTGCCCCTGAGCAGCGAGGCGGAATTTCTGCAGTGGCTCGACATAGAGCTGCAGCACGATCGGCTCGGCATTGCCGATAAGGCCCATCGTTACCGCATTGTCGAGATAGGCCCGGTTGGCGTGCTTGAAATAGTGCTGCTCCTCGGGCAGCTCGTATTTCCAGAAGCAGCCATTGTCGATATAGCGCTGGAGCTGATCCGGGTTTGGCGCGCCCTTGCCGTGGCTCGTACCGTCGGCCCCGCGCCAGCCGGCAAGTGGGCCAATGCCGGGTGCACGCTCGTGATAGGTCAGATAATCCTTGTAGCCGGCGGGATAGCGCGGACCGCCATCGGGGTTGACGAAAGCCGGCAGGCCGAGCCTCGCGCCCAGATCGATCAGCACATCCTGGAACGGCCGCACATCGCGGTCGGGGGCGAGGATCGGCTGGCGGATCGAGTCGGCGGGTCCGTCGACTTTGCCGATCGGCCGGTCGAGAATCGAGATCGCGTCCCAGCGCTCGAGATAGGTCGTGTCCGGCAAGATCAGATCGGCGTAGGCGACCGTCTCCGAATAGAACGCATCCGAATAGATGATGTGCGGAATCTTGTAGCTGCCGTCCGCCTCCTTGTCGGTCAGCATCCGCATGGTCTCGGCGGTGTTCATCGCCGAGTTCCACGCCATGTTCGCCATGTACATGAACAGCGTGTCGATCTTGTAGGGGTCGCCGGCCCAGGCGTTTTTGATCAGCATGTGCATCATGCCGTGGGCGGCAATCGGCGCTTCCCACGAAAACGCCTTGTCGATGCGCTGCGGTTTGCCGGCCGCGTCGAGGATCAAATCCTCCGGTCCCATTGGGTAGCCGAGCGGCGCCCCGCCGAGCGGCTTCCCTGCTTCCACCTGGCCTGGCTTGCCGGCCGGCTTCGGGCCTGGCGGACAGGGCTTGGGATGCGGCGCCTTGTAGCGCCACCCACCCGGCACATCGATCGTGCCGAGCAACAACTGCAGCAAATGCAGCGCCCGGCAGGTCTGGAAGCCGTTGGAATGAGCCGAGATGCCGCGCATCGCATGCATCCCGACCGGGCGCCCGCGCATCGTTTCGTGCCGCCGACCGGCCCAGTCGGTCCACGGCACGGGAAGCTCGATCGCCTCCTCAAAGGCGACGCGGCCGATTTCGGCAGCAAGCTTGCTGATCGTCGTCGCCGGGACGCCACAGGTCGCGGCGACCGCCTCGGGGGCGTACTGCGGGTCGAGATAGCGTTCGGCGATGAGTTGGAACACCGGCACGGCCTTGCGGCCGTCGGCGAGCTTTGCCTCGCCGACCATGCGCATTTCGACATCGGCGGCGAGCGCGGTGGCAACCCCGCCCTGCCTGTCGAGAACCAGTGGGTTGCCCTTGTCATCATGGGCGAAGAGCCCGTCTTCCGCCGTGCCGGGCGCTTGGACCACCAGCCACGCGGCGTTTGTGTAGCGCGCGAGGTAATCCAGATCGACCTTGTCGGCGCTCAGCAGTTCGTGGATTAGCGACAGGACAAAAAGACCATCCGTACCGGGGCGGATGCCGATCCACTCGTCGGCGATCGCGGAATAGCCGGTGCGGACCGGATTGATCGAGATCGATTTGGCGCCCCGGCGTTTCATCGCCGACAGCGAAATCTTGATCGGGTTCGAATCGTGATCCTCGGCGACCCCGAACATCAGCAACAACTTGGTACGCTCCCAATCGGGTTCGCCAAACTCCCAGAAGCTACCGCCGATCGTGTACATCCCGGCGGCCGCCATGTTGACCGAGCAGAAGCCGCCATGCGCGGCGAAGTTAGGGGTGCCGAACTGTGTCGCCCAGAAGCCGGTCATCGATTGCGATTGATCGCGTCCGGTAAAAAAGGCGAGCTTCTTCGGGTCATCGGCTCTGATCCGCGACAACCAGTCGACCGCGGTCGAAATCGCCTCATCCCATTCGATCTCGCGAAACTCGCCGCTGCCGCGCTCGCCGACCCGCATTAGCGGCTTGCGCAGCTTTGCCGGCGAATGCTGGTGCATGATCCCGGCGGCGCCCTTGCCGCAGATGACGCCGCGATTGACCGGGTGGCGGGGGTTGCCCTCGATGTAGCGGACGCCGCCGTCCTTCAAGTGAACTTTGATGCCGCAGCGGCCGGCGCACATGTAGCAGGTGGTGTATTTGACCTCGTCGGAGACGCGCGGCGAGGTATCCACCTCTTCGGTGGGCGACCAGTAGTCGCGCAGGCGTTGACGCCAACCCGTGCCGTTCATCGCGATGGCCCTTCATCCGGCGGGTTGGGCAGACCCTCCAACGACAGGCCCAGCTCGCGGTAGAACCGCGCCGCGCCGGGATGCAACGGTAGCGACATGCCCTTCAACGCATTTGCCAGCTTGATCCTCTTCGCCATCGGGTTGAGTCCCGCGTAAAGCTGCGCGGCGCCGTCGCTCCACGTCGCGCGTGTGATGTCGTGCACCAGCGCCTCGTCCGCATCGTCGCGTACGACCCATAACGCAAAGAACCCGACCGTCGGCGTATCGGTATCGACATTGGCATATGCCCCTGCCGGGATCGTCGCCACATCGTAGAAGGCATATTGCGACCTGAGCTTTTCGGCCACGCTGTCAGCGATCGGCACCAGCCGGACTGTCGTCGATGCTGCCAGTTCCTGAATCGCCGGAACCGGATAGCTGCCGGCAAGGATCAAGGCGTCGAGGTTGCCCGCTTGCAGTTCCTCGGCGGCCACAGCCGGCCGTAAAAACTTGTGGACGACATCGTTCTCCCCAAGGCCGGCGGCGGCGAGCAAGACCTTGGCGTTGGCCGCGGTGCCCGAGCCTTGATCCCCGACCGCGATGGTCTTGCCGGCCAGATCGCCGACCGAGCGGATAGGGCTGTCGATGCGAACGACAATGTGGATCACCTCGGGAAAAAGGCTGGCAATCGCTCGCAACCGGTGCGAGGGCGGATCATCGGCAAAAACGCCGTTGCCGGCATAGGCCATCGCCGCGAGATCGGCCTGGACAAAGCCGGACTCGATTTGCCCACTGGCGACAAGGCGCGCATTATCAACCGAACCTTGCGTCGCCTGCGCCACCGCGACGAGCCCTGGCACCCCACAATCGCCAACATGTGCGCAGCTCGTCCCCTCGACGGGGCTTGAGATCGCGCTGGCGACAACGGCGCCGATCTCGAAGAAACTCCCTCCGGTCGCCGCCGTGCCAATGCGAAAGAACCGGGTCTCGGTTTCCGCCATCGCGCTCGACACCAGGGCGAGAAAAAGCAAACTGGCGCAGGCGAGGCTGCGCCAGCTAGATCCCTTCCGCCACCCTTGCGTCTCACTCAGTGAGACAGTCATGTGAAATGACACCATGACTGTCAGGCGATTGCAACCCGCGATCCGCCTCGATTAGCCTTGGGCAAAGCAGCACCCGGAACCCGCGAATGCCCGACCCCGCCCCCCAGATCGATCTGCGCTCCGATACGGTCACCCAGCCGTCACCAACGATGCGCCAGGCAATGGCCGCGGCCACGGTCGGCGACGATCAGTATGGCGAGGATCCATCGGTCAACTTGCTGCAGCAACGGATTGCCGTGCTGCTTGGCAAGGAAGCGGCACTGTTCGTGCCGAGCGGCACGATGGCCAACCAGATCGCCTTAAAGCTGCTGACCCGGCCGGGCGACGATGTGATCGTCGGCCAGAGCGCTCACATGATGTGGCACGAGGCCGGTGCCGCCGCGGCCAACTCGGGCGTGCAATTCAGTCCGGTAGGCGCGGGCGGCAAATTCACCGTCGACGAGTTTCGCGAGGCGGTGAAACCGCGCGGCCATATCGTCATGCCGCCAACTGGCCTCGTCGCCATCGAGAACACGCACAACATGGGTGGCGGCATCGTCTTCCCCCAAGCCAATGCGGTGGCGATCTGCGCCGCCGCCCGCGAGGAGGGCATCGATTCTTATCTCGACGGTGCGCGGCTTTTCAACGCGGCCGTGGCAAGCGGGCTGCCGCTTGCCGAGTTGGCGCGGCCGTTTGACCTGGTTTCGGTGGCGCTGTCGAAGGGGCTCGGTTGCCCGGTCGGCAGCGTCCTCGCCGGAAACCGGGCGCAAATTGGCCGCGCGATTACCGCGCGGCGGCGCTTTGGCGGTGCCATGCGTCAATCGGGCATCCTCGCCGCCGCCGCGCTTTATGCGCTCGACCATAATGTCGCAAGGCTCGGCGAAGACCATGCCAATGCGCGGCTTATTGCCGAGGGCATCGCCGGACTACCCGGCGTCGTTCTCGACCTCGACACGGTGCAAACCAACATCGTGATCTGGCAAATGGCGCCCGATGGACCCGACACCGCGACGATCGTCGCTAAGGCAAAGACGACAGGGGTACTGATCTCGGCCCTCGGCGCGCGCACGCTGCGCGCCGTCACCCATATGGACGTCAGCACCGAGCAGTGTTTGCACGCTGCCGAGGCGCTGGCCGACGTCATAGGACGTGGCTAGGCGGGCTTTAGCCTCAGCCGAGAATTTTTGAACCGACGGTCTTGACCTATCCGGATCGAAAACCTATGTTCTCGTTATGTTCGAGAAATGGGTCGGCGCAAGGCGCGTTAAGCACTGCGCTTGCGCAATAGATATTTCTGCTCGCCGCCCAGCACCAATTCGTTCTTCTGATTGTGGACAGTGACGGCGACGGTCACCACGCCGGTCGTGCGCTGCGGCCTCAGCGCGGCGACAATTAGGCTCGGATACAGCGTGTCGCCCGGGTAGACCGGCTTCAGGAATTTCGACGACTGCTCAATAAAGGCGACGAGCGAGTCGCCGATCACATGTGCGAAGGTGCCAGCGCCGGCGGCGGTGAAGCACAGCACCTGGAACCCGTGCGCCAGCGGCCCGGGATGGCCGCGCTCGCGGCAGTATTCGATGTCGTAATGAACCGGGTGATTGTCGCCGGAGACCGTCTGGAACGCGGCGAAATTGGCGTCGGTGACGGTGCGGCTGGGGATATAGAAGCTGTCGCCGACCTGCAAGTCCTCGAAGAACTTGCTCTCCGGAAAGCGATGTTGTTTGCGATCGAAGTCGCTCATGGCAGGCGCACAACGCCTTCGACGGCAAGGCCGGATTGCTCCGCTTCATCGAAGCCAAGCCCAGCGAGGATCGTACAACTGTGTTCGCCAATCCGTGGAGCGGGCGACAGCGCGGCGTCGGCCTCGGCCGAGATGCCCGGCGTCCGTGGCACCTTGAACGTCGGCATGTCGCCGGGCGCGACCGTCACCGCCCCGCCGGTCGCCACGATATGCGGGTCGGCGAGCCAATCGTCGAAGCCGTTGATACGATCGGCGAGGAGATCGGCGGCGCGCAGCTTTTGGAGACACGATGCGGTGGTCTCGGCGCCGATGAGAGCGCGCAAGACCGCGAACAGCGGCGCGGCATGCTCGGCCCGAGTCGCGAAGCTGGCGAAGCGTGGGTCTTCTGCCAATTCAGGCCGACCCAGCGCGGCGGCAAGGCGGGCGAACTGCTCTTCGCGGATCAGCGCGATCATCACCCAGCCGTCCTTCGTTCCATAAGAACCGGTCGGGACATTGAGCACCCGAGGGCTGCCATTTTCGAGGACATGCTCGGCGAGGCGCTGGCCAAGGATTGCGGCGCCGCATTCGGCGAGGCTGATGGCGATGCGGCTGCCCTTGCCTCGCCGCTCGCGGGCATAAAGCGCGACCCCCACCGCCTGCGCCGCGTAGAGCCCGGTCAGCGTGTCGATGATGATCGCGCCGATGCGATGCGGGGTGCCATCCTCGCCGCGGTTGAGCGCGACCATGCCGGAATAGGCCTGCGCCACCGAGTCAGTGCAGGGCAGGCTGGCATAGGGCCCGTCCTGGCCGAACCCGCTGATCGACACGTAGACGAGGCGCGGATTGACCGCGGAGAGGGCCTCGTATCCGAGGCCGGCACGGGCCATCGCACCGGGCCGGTTGTTTTCGATCAGGATGTCGGCGCGTGTCGCCAAGTCGAGCGCGATCTGCCGCGCGGCTGGCGTCTTCAAATCGAGGGCGAGACTCTGTTTACCGCGGTTGTAATGCGCCGACATCGCGGTGTGATCGCCATAAGCGGTGCCGAGCCCACGCGACCAGTCGCCGCCAATCGGCTCGACCTTGACGACCTCGGCGCCGAGCATCGCCATCAGCATCGCGCAATAGGGTGCGGCGATGCCCTGGCCAAGATCGAGCACCTTGAGGCCGGAATAAGCGCCGTCGATGGTCATGCCTTTTTCTTCCCTCGCCACACGGCCACCGCTTGCGCCGCCGCCTGCTCTGCGCGCTGCGCGATCTCGTCGTCCGACAGCGTCGACAGCGGGTGATCGATCACCACTGGCGCGAGCTCTGGCATGCCAAGCGCGTCGCGTTGCATGTTCGCCTCATGGAGAAACTCGGTCGTGACCACCACCGCGGTGGGCCGTCCCAGCGTCTCGAGAGCAATGCCGTCATGCGTACAGCACGACGTGCACGACCCTCAATCGCCGATCGCGGTAAGGACGATGTCGTTGTTCGCGGCGATCTGGGCGATGAGCGCCGGGTCGGCATATTTCGAAAAGCTTTCCTTCTTGTAGTAGCTGACCGTGCCGATCCCGTGCTCGGCTTCGAGCAGCGCGGCGGTCTTGCGCAGCAGCCGGTTGGCGTTCCACTTGGTGTTGTCGAGGATGCCGAGCCGCAGGCCCTTCAGCGCCGGCGCCCGCAGGGCCAGCGCCACCTGCTCGGCATCGAGCCTCCCGCGCGGATCGAAGACGGTGTCGTAACTCATTACCCCTAACCTCCTCATAGATAACATGTCCCGTCGACGCAGACCGGCCCCGACGGCCCGCCGCCCTCGATGCCGCGCAGCACCGGCGACGACATATGACCCCAACCGGGGATGAAAGCCGAGAACCGGCCCGCCGTGCCGCCGATCACGAACAGATGGATGTGATCGGGGCTCGGCACGATCGGGATACGCGCATCGAGCTCGCGCTTGTACCAGCGCGGCAGGTTGCGGTTGTAGATCTTGCCGTAGCGGTGGTTGAAGGCGAGATCGCCAAACCGGTTGCCCGAATGCAGATGCAGGTAGCTGCGGATGTCGTGCCGGGTCCAGCCCTTGGCGGCGATGGTGCGCGCGTGCTCCGGTCCGATCACCACCGCGCAATGTCCGCTCGACACTGCGTTGTTGTTGGCGATCGTGCTCATCGCCGAGCAGATCGTGTCGAGAATGCCTTCGGGGTCGTCGGCGACATGGTTGGTGCAGCTATGCGGCGGCTCGGCGGCAATGACGAAGACCGTCGAATCCTCGGGCGCGAAGCCCTTCTCGACATGATAAGGCGCGAACGGGCTCTCCGCCTCGTTCTCGGCGACGCAATAGGTGTATTTGCCGGGGTGCCCCAGGGTCGATTTATCGAGATCCCCCGGCGTGCCGCCACCGACATTCAAGAGGATCAGGCGGATCGCCCGGCCGATCGTCGCATTGGCGCGGTTGCCCGAGCCGAACGCGTTGACCCCGCCGTTCATGCCGATCTCGCGCGCGACGGGCCCGTTGACGACGAGCAGCGGCCCCGCCATATGCGTTGTCGCCTGCACGCCGTTGAGATTGAAGGCGTTGGCGGTCAGCGCCAGCATCGCCGCGCGCACCACCGACGCATACTCGGGCTTGCACCCAGCCATCACCATGTTGACCGCGAGCACCTCGCGGGTCAGCCCGCCAAAGCGCGGCGGCACCCGGCATTC
>DASYXG010000181.1:0-5832 GCA_035935235.1 Allostellaceae bacterium | reverse complement strand
ATTCCGGAAGCGCTCGCAGCGCCGGAACGTGGGCGATCGAAGCGAACCCCCGGTTCGGGCTCAGCCCGACGATCCCGACACGAATCTTGCTGCTGCTCGCCATTGCCAGTCTCCCGTGATCGAGGCGTCTGCGCTTCTGCGAGCAGTTCAGCGAACTTGTACGGGCGGCGCAAGCATCGCCGCGGCGGGACGGCTGCTGTCCGGCGATCAACTCCGCTTGAAAAAGCGCGCTGCGTTGTCCCACAAGAGCTTGCGGCGCTGCTCGCCGGACAGCCCTCGCCACGCCAGTATGTTGTCGATCGAGTCCGGGAACTGGCACTCCGAGTGCGGGTAGTCGGAGGCGTACATCAGCACCCCGTCGCCGAGGAAGTTGGCGACCGCATGGAACATATCCTCGCCTTCCTGGCGCTCGATGCTGCAAAAGAACCGGCCGCTCGATAGGTATTCGCTCGGCTTGTGGCGCAGTTGAGCGGTGCTCCCGACATATTCGTGCTGCTCGTCCATTCGCCGGCCCCAGAACGGCAGCCAGCCGAACCCGCATTCCAGCACACCCATGCGCAGGTCGGCGTAGCGGTCGAAGACGCCGCTGCCGATAAACGCCGCGACAAAGCGCATCGCGCCCCATGGGTGCGACGCCATGCGCCCAAGGAAGATGTTGTCCCAGACGTCCTGGTAGCCTGGGTAATAGGGCGGGTTCCACGTCGAGCTGTGATGGACGATCGGCAAGCCGTGATCGGCCGCGGCGCGCCAGATCGGTTCGAGGTCCGGATGATCGGCTGGCATGTCGAGGCCAAGCGACGGCTGCACCGCGACCGCCCAAGCCGAGTTGCCCCATTCCCGGATTTCGCCCACCGCGTCGTCGACACAGCGAGCCGAGGCTCTAATCAGCCCTTTCAGTCGCGTCGGGTATTGCCCGCAGAAATCCGCCATGTGGCGGTGATAGGCGCGGATCATCCCCTGTTCGAGCGCGGGGTCGTCGAGACCGCAGAGGCTGACCCACGAGGTGGGAATAAGGAATTGAACGTCGGTGCCCTCGTCATCCATGTCGGCAACTCGGTTGGCCGCCGCGTCGTCCTGCACCCCTGGACGCGGCAGCTTGCTGCCGCGCCAGGCGGACTCGCGGCCGGAATGCGTGTCGCGCGGCGCGGCCTCGCCGAGGATGCGGCGGTAATATTTTGTCGCGACGCGGTAATTATGCGGGCCGCCATGGTCTGCGTTGGCGCCCCGGCTCAGCACCCGATAGGGCGCCAACTCGGCGAGCCGCGGACGAAAGCCGGGATCGACATAGCGTTCCAATACCTCGGCCGCCGGCAGAACATGCGTGTCGGAATCGTAGACACGGAATCCATTTCTCACTGCGCCCCTCCCGTACGGTATCTCGCGCGTCGGGCGCGCGAATTTCTGGATCGTTGAGCCAAAGCCTCTGCCCTTTGTCAGGCGGTTGCAACACCGGTCGAGGCGAAGCGCCGAGGGGCTGCGCCCAGCGGGAAGCTGCTAGGCGCGCTTCACTTCCGCGTTGTCGTGTCACCAAAAAATGCGCCATCTTGCGCGGCGCTTGGGATTCCGCGCGGCTGGGGACGAACGCACGATGAGACTGAACGACGCGATCAACATCGAAGACCTGCACCAGATGGCGAAGCGCCGTCTGCCCAAGGTCGCCTTCGACTTCATCGAGGGCGGGCTCGAGGACGAGCGCGGGCTCGAAACCAACCGTGCCGCCTTTCACAAGCACAAATTGCTGCCGCGTTATCTCGTCGACGTGTCGAAACGCGACCAGTCGCAAACCATCTTCGGTCACAAGTTCAACAGCCCGTTTGGCATTTCGCCGACCGGCAGCGCCGGGCTCTTCCGCCGCGGCGCGGACATGATGCTGGCCGAGGCGGCGCGCGAGGCCAACATCCCCTACATCATGTCGGGCGCCAGCAACCAGACGATCGAGGATGCCGCCAAGGTCGCCCCCAACAACGCCTGGTACCAGCTCTACGCCGCGAAGGACGCCAAGGTCTCCGACGACCTGATCAAGCGCACCGCCGACGCCGGGCTCGAGGCGCTGGTGCTGACTGTCGACGTGCCGGTGCATTCGAAGCGCGAGCGCAACACCCGCAACGGCTACGCCAGCATTCGCGGCAATTGGCTGCGCGCGGCGCTGAGCCTCAAGCCGACGCTCTTGGCCGAAGCGATGACCCACCCCGGCTGGATCATCGAATACATCAAGCATGGCGGCACGCCGCCGCTCGGCAACTGGATGCCCTATCTGCCGGCCGACGCCACCCCCGAGGACACGATCAAGTTCAACCGCGCCCAGGTGCCGGCCGACGCGCAGACCTGGAAGGAATTGGAGCATTACCGCAAGCTCTTCCCGCGCAAGCTCGTGGTCAAAGGCATCATGAGCCCGGCCGACGCGATCCGCTGCGCCGAGATCGGTTGCGATGGGATCATCGTCTCCAACCACGGCGCGCGGCAGCTCGACCAGGCGCCGGCCTCGCTCGACGTGCTGCCCGCCGTCAAACGCGCGGTTGGCGACAAGATGACCGTGATGCTCGACAGCGGCGTCCGGCGCGGCGCCGACATCCTGATCGCGATGTGCCTCGGCGCCGATTTCTGCTTCTTTGGCCGGCCGACGCTTTATGGCGCGGTGGCGGGCGGGCTCGATGGGGTCAAGAAGGCGGTCGACATCTTCCGCGGCGAGATCGACCTGGTTATGGGCCAGATCGGCTGTCCGAGCCTCGACCAGCTCGGCCCCGATTTCCTGTGGGACGAGGACTGGCAGCGCAACCGCTGACCGCGCCCACGAGGAGCCACCTCCCTTCGTCACCCCCGCGAAGGCGGGGGTCCAGGGGCAGCCGGCACGCCGCCGCCGCCGCTTTTCTTCAGCGCGAAGCGCCAACAATCTACAATCAGACAATGAGGCGGTGAGAGCATTGGCAGGGCGATCCCCTCACCATCTCACTCCCTCATTGTGAATATATGCAATTATTGCGATGCTGAATTGCGACAACGCGCATTGAGATTGTTCCCTATACGTTCCATCTCAGGCGCAGTGCTGGGTCCTGCGTGGGCCGGCATCGCCGCTTTCGGGCGGCTCGCTGATTGAATGCCAAACCGGAGCTTGACGAGCGAACTGACCTTCCGCGCGCGGGCATAGAACAAGGCACAACCAAGAAGAAGAGCCGTCTGTCGTCCCGCGACCGAAATAACGACCAACAATCGGCGCGGGCGCTGTTGAGGCAATAAGCCAGATAACAAGCCCATCAGCGCACGGAAGCAACGATCGCCCGGCAAACCGGGACTAGGCAGTGAAGAATGACTACGATAGTCGCGGCGCGCGCGTGGGCCGCGAGCGGCGTTCCCTGCATGCCGGCTTTTGGGTGCATGTGGGTTCACCGCTCGACCCGGACCAGCGCGGCACCGAAGGGCTCGTAGAGAGCGCCGGCTGGCGCCAGTGCGGATGACGCCTAAGGTCTAACTGCGCCTAGGCGAGCGCCGGCCGCATCCCGCCGCGCAAACCCTGCCGTGCCAGGAGGAAGCCGATCAGCATTAGGTTGATGAGGTTGAAGGCGACACCGACCGCGAAGGCCGGCGCGTAATAGCCGAAATGGTCGTAGAGCGCGCCGGCGAACCAGCTGCCGAACGCCATCCCGCCCATGCTGACGAAGAGCACCATCGGCACCCGCCACGATGCTTCTGCTGACGGGTAGAGCTCGCGTACCACCAGCACATAGGCCGGGACGATGCCGCTAAAGCCGAGCCCGTAGATCGCCGAAACCGCGAACAGCCCGGCCTCGTTCTGGGTCAACAGAAACGCGGCGATCGCCAGAGCCTGACATGCCGAACCGAGGATCAAGGTCACCAGGCCGCCGACACGGTCGGCGAGCCAGCCCCAGAACTGGCGGCTGCAAAAGGCGCTGGCCTGCAGCACCGACAGCATCGCCGCGCCCTGCGCCGCCGGGATGCCGATATCGCTGCAGAACGCGACGAGATGGCTCTGCGGCAGCGCCATCGGCACGCAGCAACAGAACCCGGCGATACTGAGCAGGCCGAGCACCAGATTGGGTGACAGGCCCAGCACGGCGCCGCGGCGGCGGGAATGCGCCTCGGCCTCGGCATGGGGATGCGGCGCCGGCGCCGGGTGCAGGAACAAGGCCGCGATCGGCGGCATCGCCACCAGGACGAACAGCCCATAACCGATCATCACCGTCTGCCAGCCATAGCTCGCCATCGCGTGCTCGAACACGCTCGGCCACACCATGCCGGCGATGTATTGGCCCGAAGCGATCAGCGCCAGCGCGGTCCCGCGCCGGCGCTCGAACCAGCGGCTGACATAGACGAGGAGCGGCGGGAACATCGCGCCGTTGCCCAGAAGCCCGAGCAGCAGCCCGTGGCCGACATAGAGCGCCCACACCGTGCCGAGCGACGATACGGCGAGCCCGGCGGCGATCATCACCGCGCCGAACGCCACCGTCAGCCGCACCCCGATCCGGTCGGCGAGCCACCCCATCAGGATGCCGCCGAGCCCGGTGCCAATCCAGGTCATCGCGGCGGCGAGCGACACGACCTGGCGCGGGGTTCCGAGTGTGGCGGCGATCGGCTTCAGCCCGACGACGATCAACAGCGGCGACCCATAGGAGAGCGAGAGCAGCAATAGCGCGACGCAGGCGGCGACCCAGGCGCCGCGTCCCTCGACCTCGTGACCGGGCCGCATTGTCGCCGTTCCGCCAGCATCCGGCATCGGCCGGCTCCTCCCTGGGTCTCGCATCTGCCTTGATTTTGGGCAGAACCCCTGACTGATACCGCCGAACCAAAGGGACGGGCAACCGCCGATCGGGTAGATCACCCGTGCGCGCGGTTGTCGAAGTGCAATCACTTGACTAAGTTGATTGCACGCAATGAGGACGTCACATGGCCAGCATCACCATCCGTAAGCTCGACGACGGCCTCAAGACGCGTCTGAAAGCGCGCGCCGCCGAACACGGCCGCTCGATGGAGGAAGAAGCGCGGCAGATCCTGAGCGACTCGCTCGATCGGCAGCGCCCCGAGACGCTAGGGGATATCGCTCGCGAATTGTTCGGACCAAAGCACGGCTTCAAGCTTGATTTACCTCCTCGCGAGATGTTTCGTCCGCCGCCCGACTTCAGCGAGAAATGATCATTCTCGACACCAACGTCATCTCGGAGGTCATGGCAATACAGCCGTCGCTAGCCGTCGCGGCGTGGATGGATGAGACGCCTACTTTTGATCTTGCGACAACGACCATCAATATTGCCGAGATCAGGTACGGCTTGGCGCGGCTCTCCCATGGCCGGCGCCGAGCACGTCTGAATGCTCAGTTTGAGAGCCTTATTGCTCGCGCATTCGGCACACGAATCTTTACCTTCGATGGCGTGGCCGCCGATGCCTACGGCGAGCTGGTCGCCGGCCGCGAGCGTAACGGCAGGCCGTTGCGAGGGCCCGACGCGTTTATCGCTGCGATCGCCGCTTCCAGGGGCCTGGCGATTGCGACGCGCGATACACGCGGGTTCGAGGATTGCGGACTCGAATTGGTGAACCCTTGGGCTGATTGATTGCCCGCCGACCTGGGTGGGCGCTACCATCGTCCGCGTATCACGCGGGAGAGCAGCCATGGGTAAGCGGATCGTCTTTGTCGGCGCCGGCGCGGTCGGCGGCTATAGCGGCGCGCACATGGCCAAGGCCGGCGAGGACGTTACTTTTATCGATGCCTGGCCCGAGAACGTCGAGGCGATCAATCGCGACGGGTTCCGCATCACCCATCACCAGGGGCCGGAGCCGTTTTCGGTCAAGGTCCGCGCGTTGCACCTGACCGAGGCGCAGCAG
>DASYXG010000180.1:0-5491 GCA_035935235.1 Allostellaceae bacterium | reverse complement strand
GGCGAGTCTCGGGGCTGCGCGTGGTTGATGCCTCGCTGTTCCCGGCGGTGCCCTGCGCCAACACCAATTTCCCGACCTTGATGACCGCCGAGAAGATCAGCGACGCGATGGTGGCCTAGCCCCCACGGCTGCCGCTAGGATGCGGCGACAGGGAGAGATTCATGCGCTTTGGCATTTTCGATCATCTCGACGATAGCGGGCAGCCGCTCAACCGCCATTTCGAGCAGCGCCTGCAGCTGATCGAGGCTTACGACCGCGCCGGCTTTTACGCCTATCACTTGGCTGAGCATCACAACACGCCGCTCGGCTATGCACCGTCGCCGAGCGTGTTCCTCTCGGCGGTGGCGCAACGCACCAAGAAGCTCAAATTCGGCCCGATGGTTTACCTGCTGCCGCTCTACCACCCGCTGCGGCTGATCGATGAAGTCTGCATGCTCGACCAGATGAGCAACGGCCGGTTTCTTTACGGGGTCGGCCGTGGCATCTCACCAGTCGAGGTCGGCTTTTACGGCATCGATTTCGCCACCGGGGCCGAGCAGTTCCGCGAATGCTTCGAGGTTACCCGCATCGGCCTTACCGAGGACCGGCTGACCTTTCACGGCAAGTTCTACAATTTCGACAACGTGCCGATCCCGATGAAGCCGGTGCAGAAGCCCTATCCGGAGCTGTGGTACGGCATCGGCCGGTCCGAGAGCATTCCCTGGGCGGCCGAGCGCGGCGCGCACATCGTTGCCCGCCGGCCGATCCCGGCGGTGCGCGAGGTCGTCACGGCTTACAAGGCGGAGTGGAAGAAGCTCGGCCGCTCGGAGGCCGATCTGCCGCTGATGGGGGTGAACCGCCACATCATCGTCGCCGATACCGATGCTCAGGCGCGCGACATCGCCCGCCGCGCCTATCCGGCGTGGCGGCATCACATGGGTCAGTTGTGGCACGAATACAACGTACCGTTTCCGCTCGAGGCGGCGCTGCCGCCCGATTTCGCGACCGTGCTTGAGCGTGGCGACGCGGTCGCCGGCACGCCGGAGACCGTGCGCGAGTTCATTGCTCACGAAATCGCCGAGACCGGCATCAACTATTATGTCTGCGATTTCGCCTTTGGCACGATCAGCCACGAGGATGCGCTGCGCTCGACCGAGCTCTTCGCCAAGGAGGTGATGCCGGCTTTCGCGGTATGAGGGCCGCCGTCACCGTCAGCAATTAGGTCCGACGCAATCCTTGGTCGCGCCCGGCTGTGCCAAGCTGGCGGGCGGGGTGAGCACCGGTATCGCCGGCTGCGCGTCGGAGAAATTGTCGAGCAGGTTGGTGACGCTATCGAGGCTGTGCCCGGCTGCTCCGTTATTCGTGCTGGTCGCGACCACGCCGCTGACCTTGACGTTGTTGATCGTCGCGCTGTGAACCGCGGCCGGCGTCTGCGCCAAGGCGGCGGACGCCGCGATCGTCACGGCGAAGGCGAGGGGAGCGAGAAACCGTGTCATCGAACCTCTTCTCCGAGTACCCATAGCAGGCCGCGAACCGCCCGCGTTGCGATTGAATATCATCCTCGAAGATGGCTGATTTGCGGCATTTGCGCGACCAACCGGCGGCTTTTCATCAGCTCTTGCATCCGTTCTGGGTGAATTGCAGCAGCGCGTTGACGTTCGCCGCCGTCAAATAGGGCCCGAACATCGCGCCGGCGAGATCGGTCATCAGGAACGAACTTACGCTGATCGCGATGTTGCTTCCCTGCGCCTCGGTCGGGTCGAAATTGACGACCCAGGCGCCGCCGCTCGAACCTTGCGTCAGCTTGGTGTTGCGCTGCCAGTGGACGACGAGGTTGGGGAATGACTGGGTCGAGCCGTTATTGGTGAAGATCGGGATGGCATCGGCGAAGAAAACGATGCCGTGCGCCTGCTGCACCACCTCGCCGTTAAGAATATCGCCGGGATAGCCGATGCGGGTGGCGCCGAGCCATTTCCCCTTCCAATCGCCTTGCCACGCGATGGTCCCGGTTAGGCTGTCGCTATCGACGAGGATCATCGCATAATCGTTTTGGTGCGCCGCCAGATCGGCATTTTGCTGTTGATCCTCATTGAGGCTCGCGTAATTGGCGGGGTGCGCATAGGCGTCGAGCGCGGCGGTGCACACCACTTTATAGACATGCGAGCCTTCGCCGTTCTGGAACTGCAGGATAAAGGACATGTTGTTAACGTCGTTCCAGGTGTTCTTGTCGATGTCCTTGACGCAGTGTCCCGCGGTCAGGACGACCCGCGGCGCGATGAACTGACCGGTGCAGTATTCAATGTCTTTCTGATTGAGCCGCGTCATCACCAGGCCGACCCATTTTACCGGCGCGACGGCGGGGTTGCCGGTATCCTTGATCTTGGGGGTCGGCTTCGTCGGCGCGTCCTTCGCTTCCGTCAGCTGCGCCAAGCCAGCGGCATCGACCGGCATCTTCAGGACCGGCATCGGCTGTGCCTGCGCGTGTGAGATATCGATTGCACCGGTGACCAGCGCTTTGCCGACGATGTCGGCGCGCACCGAGTCGATTCCGGGCGTCTGCGCTTCGGTGGTGGCGGCATAAAGGCCGCCGCAAGCCGCGGCGATGGCGATAACGAACAGGCGAAACCGAAACATTGCGCCCCCCTCAAATGGCGGCGCGATTAGACCGGGGGCGCGGCGATCGCGCAACCGTTGCGTTAGGCGCGGCGGCCCGGACTCTGTGGCAGCGCCGGGTTGTTGCGGAATGCGGGGATGGGTCCGGCCACCCATTGTTCGACCGGAACGACGTAGGGGGGCAGCCCGACATCCCCCAGCGCCGTGTCGATCGTATATCCGCGGTCGCTGTCGTTCTCGACGAGCACCGCAGTGTTGGCGACATCCCAGCTGATGATCGCGCCGCGATGCGCCGCTTCGCCGGGATGGTTCCAGTGCAACAGCCCGGTATCGAAGAACAGCCGGAGATAGGTCACGGTGTTGACGGTGTGGTCGACGCAATCGACTTGGCTCGGATCACCGCGGTTGATCCAATCGCGGCGTTGCTGAACCGCTGTCCCGGTATGTTGAGCCACCAGCAGATCCAGCGTCTCGACCGCGCGCGCGACTTGCTCCCGCTCCGCCGCCGCGTTGGCGGCAGGCGGCGTGAAGACCGCTTTCACCTGCGCCCATTCGGCCGCCGCCAACGCGACATGGATGCCGAAACGACACGAGTAGCCTTCGCACAGCGTCAGGTTCTCGGGACTGGGGTTCGGATCGCCGTAGCGATCGACGAATTTGCTCGCCGGGATCACCGAGCAGCCCGAGACCAGTAGCGCCAGCCCCGCGGCGGTCAACCACCCGCGTCCGATCGAAAACAGCGGTTGCAGCGTAACCGTCACCCTCCGGCGAGCAGCTGGGCCGGGTGTTGGACGCCGTAGCGGGCCAGCAGATGCTTGAGCCGGAGCGCGTGACGGGCGCACGGTGAGCCACCCGCATAATCGGCGTCGGTCTCGCATCCCGCGATCGCGATCCGCACGTCCTGCCCGGCTTCGATCGCGTCCAGCGCTTCATGGAGCGCGCCGACGCTTGAGGGGGTCAGCGCCGCGTTCGCCTCATCGTAATGCAGCGTGAAGCGATGCGCCGCGACAGCACCTGTTTCGACCGGCGTTAGCGCGGCAACCTGATGCGCCTGCGGTAGCTCCGACCGTGGCGCCGGTGGAGGCGGCGGTGGCGCGGGCGGACGAGTGCCGACCGGGAAGTGCAGGTTGACGTCCAAGGTGACGTAGTGGCCCTCGTAAGGCGCGGTCACCCGGTTGCGGGGGAAGTCCCCCACCTTGAGGCTCCGAAACTCGACGTCGCTCAACGACGTCTGATAGCGGTAATTGAGGTCGAGGCTCCATCGCGGCGAGATCGTCCAGGTCAATCCGCCGATTGCCTGCGCCGCCGGCGCCCAGCCGCTTGAGTTGAACGTCGTCACATCATTGAACTTGATCTTGGTGGTGACGTTAAGCGCGCCAAAGCCGACCCCGAGATGCGGCGTCACCGGCAGGCCGAGTTGGAACGGCGGGGTGAAGATAGCGTTGCCAAATATCCCAAAGGCGTCGGTGCCGCCGCCGAGCTTGACGTCGGGCGGCAGCGGCCCCGTCGGGGCTGCCGAGTTGCTGCTCCACGTATATTGTCCCTCGACCCGCCAGTTGCCGGATTGCACGCCGACCTGCCCGCCGACGTAGGAGCCGACCGACGACGCCCAAGGGAACCGGTCCTTGAAGCCGTCGGAGAAGAACTCGGTGGCGTTGTAGGTTGGTACAAAGCTCAGGCCGCCATCGACGCCGATATAAAAACCCCGCACTACCGGATACCTAGTGTCAACAGCGAGGGGCGTATTGTAGGGGGTGTTGTAAAAGTCAAACAACTCCTCCAGCGGGGAGTTGTAGTACGGGGTGTTGTAGGGTGTGTTGTAAAAGCCAAACAACCACGCCAGCGGCGAGTTGTAGGGGGCGTTGTACGGCGTGTTGTAGTACGCGACCTGGCCGGTCGTGGTCACCGGCGCCGGCGCGCCTGGCACCGGCACACCTCCCGTTGCCGGCGGCGGCGCCTTTGGTGGCTGCTGGGGCGGCGGTGGCGGCGTCTGATTAGCCGGTGGTGGTGGCGGTGGCGTTTGGGCCGCTTGTTCGGTGCCCGGCACGCAAGGCGGGAGCCCTTCGAAATACTGCTTCGCCCGCTGTGCCCGGGCGATCCTGTCCTCGATCGTGGCGATCTTGGCTTCGTCATCTCGGATTATCCACGCGGTGTTGTTTACGTCGTGTTCGACGGAAACGCCGGTCGATTCACCCTTCATCAGCAATGCGGTCATTGATGCGCGCATAGAATTGACGCTCGTCTGAAGAGCCACCAGGTCGTTTTTGTTCCTGGGCGATGTACCAGGTGAAGAACCCGATCTCCTTCTCCACGGCGGGCGTACGGCAAGTGGCGGCTCTGGTCACGGAATATACCCAAAACCCCTCAATCTCATCGGGCGCTGATTTATTTTGCGCGATTGCGGGGGTGAGTGTCGCGCCGATAAGAGCGATCGCGGCGAGAACCGTAGCGGCTATGCGCATCTTTTCCCCCCATGTTCTCAATAGTAGCCGACTTACGCCCCCTCGCGTTATCCGGCAATTATACCAATACATACTGCGACTAAAGCGCGATAGATCGAGTGCACGCCGACATTACTCAAGCGTGAGTAAGTAACAATTTTATGCGCGTTTCGCGATAGAGTGTAAACGAGAATCCACGTTTTTTGGAATCAGATCGGCGAAGCACGAACGGCCGAGCCGCCGCTTTGCCGAAGGCCGAGGTCTCGCATAAATTGGCGGCGTTGCTAGCGCTCGCCTCTTCACTCTTCGGAGAGGAGCCGGCTTGGGTTTTCGACCCCGTACCGGGCCAGCAGTTGCTTGAGGCGGAGCGCGTGGCGGGCGCACGGTGAGCCATCGGAATAGTCGGCGCCCACCTCGCAGCCTGCGATCGCGATGCGCACGTCCTGCCCGGCTTCCAC
>DASYXG010000179.1:0-1789 GCA_035935235.1 Allostellaceae bacterium | reverse complement strand
GTATTTCAGCTGGGTACTGGGACTGGGCCTCGCCTGCGCCTTCGCGATCCTCAACGCGATGTGGTTCGAACTGCGCGAGGACGATGCCGGCCGCGACGGCTAGGTGAGTTCAGATCCCCAGCCGCGCTCGCGTCTCGGTCGACCGATCCCATAGATTCGGGGTCAGCCGGTTGGCGTAACCCGAGACAAACGGCTTGGCGGCGCCGGTCCCGGCGGCGAACACATGACGCGCCACCGCGCCGATATTGGCGCCATAAGCGTGGATGCTGATCGAGGGCCGGTCGGCGAGCGCATTCTCGACGGTGTGGATGTCGCCGATGCGCGGCGAGACCGCCGTCACGTCGCCGGGTTCGAGCCGGCTCTCGCGTCCTGGCGCCAGCCCATGGGCCGAATCGAGTGCATAGTCGCGCGAGATCTCGGCGCCTCGCAGCATCCCGATGAGCCCCCACACGGTATGGTCGTGGATCGGCGTTCGCTGACCCGGGCCCCAGACGAAGCTGACCACGGAAAACCGCTCCCATGGGTCGCAGTAGAGCAGGTATTGGCGATAGTGCTCGGGGTTTGGTTCGGCGAATTCGGGAGGAAGCCAATCATCGGCGGCGACGAGAGCGCGTAGCGCCGTGCCGCCCTGTTCGAGGATTTGCGTCTCGTCGGCTCTCGCTTCGACGAGGCGGGTGAGTTCACCGATAAACCGTCGCAAGCGCTCGATCCCGTCCGCCACGTTTCCTCCTCGCTAATGAGGGTGCCGACCAAGACCAGACGAGCTTAGCCAGCAATAACGGGCGGGTCATCCAAGATTTTAATTCGAATAAATTCTGTAAAATTGTCATAATTACAGATAACAGCGACCCGTTGGGATAAAATACGAAAAATAAACGTATTTGTACATTGCAGTGGTCTGTATTCGAGTGAACCCGACTGGAGCCTCGGCCTAGTGCGCCAATGCCGATGACTGCGCGCGCGACCACCGGCGGCCAAGAGCGAGTTGCAGCGCTACGGCAAGCGCTCCGTTGACGAGCAATGCCGGGCGCAGGCCGAAAAGGTGAACCGAGATGCCGGTCAGCAAGCCGCCGACGGAAATGCCGCCGCGCATCGCAAGCATGTAGAGGCTCACGGCCCGACCGCGAATCCGCGCCGGTGCGGCGGCCTGCAGCAGCGTGTTGGCCGAGGTGTTGCTCGCGGTCATCGACAGACCGGCGGCGACGAGCAGGACCGGCAATGCGTCAAACCAGGGGTCGAGCGCAACAAGGGCGGTCACAAGGCCGTAAACGACCCCAAACCACGAGGCGAGCGGCCGGCGGTCGCGCCTGGCATCGACCCCGAGCAGTCCGACCGCGCCAACCAAACCGCCGATACCGAATGCGGTGACGACAAGGCTGAAGCTCGTGACCTCGCGATGGAACCCGTCTTTCACCAACACCGGAAGAAATATTATCAGCGGCCCGCACAGCGCGCTCGTCGCTAGCACCGTAAGCAGCGCCCCGCGCAGCAGAGGATCGCGGGCGATCGCGCGAATACCGGCGAGCAGATGCTGCCGATCGGAGCGGTCCCGGGCCGCCACGGCGCGGCCCTGGCGCGGCAAGATCCACAACGCCACCCCGATAAACGGGATATATGACGCCGTATTGAGGGCGAAGCAGCCGATGGCGCCGACCCCGGCCATGACGACGCCGGCAACCGCCGGTCCGAGAATCCGGGACAGGTTGAACTGTGTCGAGTTGAGCGCCAAGGCCGCGGGGATTTGCTCCCGCTCGACAATCGAGGGCGCGATTGACTGAAAGGACGGCAT
>DASYXG010000178.1:0-11300 GCA_035935235.1 Allostellaceae bacterium | reverse complement strand
GCCGGGCTGGCACCCGCGCCAATTGCGTTGAAATCCAAGGCGCCCTCGGGAAACCGGGGGCGTCGCTCGTTTATGGAGTAGCTGTTGGACTTCGCACCGGGGGCGCCAGCGTCCGCGCCTTGTCCAGCCTATCTCCGGGCCTCGCGGCCTTGGGGAAAAACTGTCGTCTATCATGCTACCTAAGCGCTCGATTACGCCGCGCAACCTCCGCAGAACATTGAAGAAATGCGATTGCGATCCATTCGTATTCACTGCCTCGCTCGCACTGTCGCCGCCCATGCGCGGTTGATGGAATTGCGCATGATGGCCGGGCTGAGCTCGCTCATGCCGCGGCCCGGCCGGCGGGTAGGTTGCGGCTGGTCGTTTCAGCGCTCGTCGATCGCGTGGGCAAGCTGGCGTACCAACGTTCAGCGCTTTCGATATCGAACAGTGCTCGTCGGCCGACATACCGGCGAACGATCTTGCCCTCGCGAGCAAGCTCTTTCGCGAGCGTGCGGCCGACGCCATAGCGTTTGCAGAAGTCGTCGATGGTGACTGCGCGGGGGAGCGCGCCGGTAGCGGGGAATGGAGCGGACATAGATCACCTGTCGTCTTCGAGCGGCAGGTGTTCGCCGAGATAATCGCCCTCAGCAGCGGAGCCGAATGACCCTCAGGCTCTTAGTCGCTGAGCCGTTACCAGCCCGGCTATCGGGTGCGCCCGATCTGTGACCGGTATCCCGGTTCACGATGGCTCTGACCCCGGCCCGTGCCGAACCGGTTGAGACCACATATGGGCGCGCGGGTGAACTACGTCAAGGACGCAATTGGCCGTACGTGGTTGTAATCATTGGCAGTTCTGTTAACCATAACTCATCCGATATTCGATTGCATACTGGATCGACAGATACCTCGTTTGTCGGAGCGTTAGAGCCATTTCTGTGCGAAATAGTTCATCGGCATGGCGAGTTTCTGGGGAAACGAATTCGACCCCGGGCTAGGAAGTCGTGGTTATTCGCCGATAAATCGTCCTAGTCGGCGCCTGCTGTTCGGGACACGCGCTCCTTGGGGAAATGCGCGGTCACGACGGTGCCCTTGCCCGGCTCACTGGCGATTTCCATGCTGCCGCCGTGCATTTCCACCAAGCGTTTGGCGAGAGGCAACCCCAACCCGATGCCGTCGTACTTGCGGTTGAGGCCGCTCTCGATCTGTCCAAACGGTGCAAGAACAACCGGTAGTTTGTCGCTTGGAATCCCAATACCGGTGTCGGCGACACGGAAGGCCAGGCGATCTTCGGCGTCGCGCTCGACCGAGACGCTGACCCTGCCTCCCGCTGGGGTGAATTTCACCGCGTTTGATAGAAGATTGATGAGGATCTGGCGCAGTTTCGCGGCATCGCCGAAAAACCGCGGTAGATCCTGCGGAATGTCGGAGCGGCAATCGATGTCGGCACGGCGCGCCATCTCTTCGATGGTGCCGATGCTGAAGGCGACGGCGCGGGCGATTTCGACCTCTTCCTCAACCAACACCAGCCGGTTGGCCTCTGCCCGCGCCATGTCGAGGATGTCGTTGATGACCGCCAAGAGATGGCCGCCGCTGTCGGCGATCGCCGTGGCGTATTCGGCATACTTGTCGCTGAGCGGCCCGAATGTGCCCTCGCGCATGATCTCGGAAAAGCCGATGATCGCGTTGAGCGGCGTGCGCAGTTCGTGCCCCATATTGGCCAGGAACTCGGTCTTGGCCCGGCTCGCCGCTTCGGCCTCTTCCTTGGCTGCGATCAGCCGATCCTGGTTTTGGCGTAGCTCCTCGAAGGCCTGGTTCGCTCGCAGCATGTAGCGCACGCGATGCCCGAGAACGACCCAGTTGATCGGCTTGGAGATGAAGTCGGTGGCGCCGGCCTCATAGGCCTTGGTGATCGACGGAACGTCGTCGAGCCCAGTGGCCATCAGGATCGGCAAATAGCTCCAATCCGCCTGGCTGCGCAATTCGCGAACCAGTGAGAAGCCATCCATGCGCGGCATGACCACGTCGGCGACGAGCAAACTCGGCCGGTGAGCCTCGACGAGCGAACAGGCCTCGTCGCCGTCTCCCGCTTCGATGACATCGTAACCGTCGACTTCAAGTGTCGCCCGCATTAGCGAGCGGACGATCGGGTCGTCGTCGACAATCAGGACCGGTTGCGTGGCGTCGGCGTCGAAATCAGACATGCTCGGCTCCAATCAGTTCCTTGAGCCCGCTTTGGGCTGCGGCCAAGTCAGAATCCAGCGCATCGAGCAAGTCGCGCACCGGCTGCGCCCCAGCTTCGCGCGCTAGTGTTTCGATTTCGGCGCAGCGGCGCGACAATTGTGCCGCACCAAGCGCGGCCGCGCTCGATTTGAGATTGTGGGCCGTACGCCAAACCGATTCCGCGTCGCCGGCGTCGCATTGCGCGCGAAGTGCGGCGACGAGCGATGGCGCGGTGTTGGCGAATTGCGTCACCACCCGTTCGAATAGCGAGCCGTTGTCTTTGCCTTGGATCGCCTGGATGCGGGTGATCGCTTCCCGGTCGATGACCGTGGCGACATCTCCGGCGCCGGCGCGTGCCGATGCGCCCGATGAGGGAAGCTTTTCGTGCGGCGCCCGCTCGCGCGCGGGCAGCCAGCGCCGCAGCATATCGGCGATTTGTAGCTCGTCGAACGGCTTTACCAGGAAGTCGTCCATGCCGGTGCGCAGGCATTTTTCGCGGATTTCGGCGAGCGCGTGGGCGGTCAGCGCAACAATTGGGATGCGCCGCGCTTCCCCGCCCTCCGCGGCAATAGCTTCCTCAAGCTCGCGGATGCGCGTGGCGGCTTCAAACCCGTCCATGACCGGCATTTCGCAATCCATCAGCACAAGATCGAAGCTTTCACCGTCGAAAAGCTTGACGGCAACGCTGCCATTCGGCGCGACCACCGCGCGGCAATCCATGCTTTCGAGGATGCCCGTCGCGACTTCCTGATTGACCGGATTGTCCTCGACGACCAGCACCCGCGCGTCGAAGCTGGGTGTCATGGCGCGGCTGCTCCGCCGCCCGACAAGCGGGGCAATTCGGCAGGCCTTGCTGCCCGAAGCGATCGTCGCGAAGCAGTCGAAAAGGGCGGAGGCACGCGCTGGCTTGGTCAAAGTCGCGAAAGCGCCGAGCGCCTCAATCTCGTCATTGCTCGCGAGGTTGTTCATGCCGGCGAGGAGGATGATCGCAGTGTTCGTCGCTTCATTCTTGGCGCGGATGGTCCGCGCCAGTTCTATACCCTCGTCGCCGAGCCCCTTTAAATCGATGATCGCAACGTCGAAGGAATTCCCGGATGCCATTGCGTCTTCCCACGCGCGTCGCGCCTTGCGCGCGGTGCCGACCGAGACCGCTTCGATCTTCCAACTGGTCAAGTATCGCGTGGTGACCCGAGCGCTAACGGCGTTGGTGTCGACCAGCAATGTCCGCAACGGGCGGGCGATATGACGATGGGGCTGCGGCGCGGCTGCGCTCGGCACGCGATGGAAGCGCGCCGTGAAGTAAAAGCGAGAGCCATGCTCAGGCTCGCTTTCGACCGCGATCTCGCCGCCTTGAAGCTCCACAAGGTGTTTGGTGATGGCAAGGCCGAGCCCCGAGCCGCCGCGCATGCGCTTCATCGACGCGTCGGCCTGGCGAAACGGTTCGAACACGTGGTCGATCTTGTCCGGGGCGATACCGATCCCGGTATCCTCGACCAAGAATTTCAGCACGAGCTCCAGCTCGTCGCCCTTGTCGAGGGTAATCTCGATCAATATCTGGCCGCGCTCGGTGAACTTCATCGCGTTCCCGACCAGGTTGATCAGCACCTGGCGCAGCCGGACCGAGTCGCCGAGTAGCTGTTCCGGCACGTCCTCGGATATTGAATAGATGAGGTCCAGCCCCTTGGTCGCGCACTGTTCGCTAAAGAGATCGGTGACCTCAGCGATCAGCTCACGGAGTTCAAAAGGAGCCTCGAACAGCTCCAGCTCGTGCGCCTCGATGCGTGAGAAATCGAGGATGTCGTTGATTAGGGCGAGCAGCGAACGTCCCGAACGGGCGAGGTTGTCAACCAGTTGGGCCTGACGCTGGTTGAGCGGGCTCGATGACAGGAGATTGGCCATGCCAATGACGCCGTTGAGCGGCGTGCGAATTTCATGGCTCATCGTCGCCAAGAATTCCGACTTGGCGCGGCTGGCTTGCTCGGCCTGGTGACGCGCCTGGATCAGTTCCTGTTCCCCGCGCCTGCGCTCGGCGATCTCGGCGCGAAGGCTGAGCGCCAATTCCGCCTGTCGTCCGGCGAAACTTGCAACCAGGGCGATGCTGGCGATCAGCACGGTAAAGATGGTGATCACCACCGCCAGCGTTGTCGGCGGCAACGCCATCTGCAGCTTGAAGATGCCGTGCAGGGGAAAGAATAGCGAGGCGCGCATCGCCGTGTAGTGCATGCCGGCGACAGCGCAGCCCATAACCGCGGCAGCGATCAACGTCGATGGGACGCTCGACGAGTTCGAGCGGTTAAAATGGAAGCGGATGCTGAGTGAGATGAGCGCGAGCGCGACGGCGGTGAGGACCGATATCGCTGCCCAGAGCGGGTCGTAACGGAGCAGCGCCTCGGGCTCCATCGCCGCCATGCCGGAATAGTGCATCGCGCCGATACCGGCGCCCATCAGCACGGCGCCGGTGCATAGCCGGGCAAGGCCGGGCTTCTCCTGGCGGCTGATCACCAACAGCGCAACGCCGCTCGCGAGCACGCCGGGAATGATCGAGAGGATCGTCCCCACAAGACTGTAGCCGACTCCGCAGGGCAGTGAGAACGCCAGCATCCCGATGAAATGCATCGCCCAGATGCCGCCGCCCATGACGATGGCGCCGGCGCTGGTCCAGGCCCAGCGGCTGCGCCCGGTCTGCGCGGCGAGAATGCGCCCGGAAATTGACAGCGCGACGTAAGCGGCGAGGATCGCGATGATTAGAGAGGTCGCCACCAAGCCGGGGTCATAGACCCCGACGTAATCTGTGGTGGGGTCGATCCGGTCGAAGACCGGGAGGAACCGCCAGTCGAGGTGGAGCATCTAGGATTTGCACACAATGGGGCTGAAGCGCCACACCATCGGGGCAAGAAGTAAATCCTTTATAAAACCGGGGTGCCAATTAGCCGACATTCTTAACTTCGTTTGACCGGCGCGTGGTTCGACGTGCGCGGCGAGCTCAACACTCTGGAAACGCCGGACGCACCTGATCGACCGCCACCTATCCCCAAACAAGTCCGGGTGAACGATCCGATGGGCAGCTATGTCCGATGCTCACCCTGGCGCGGCTTGACCCAAGCCAAGGCGCATAGTACGGCAAAACTCTGTGTCCGGAGCCGCTGGCGTCGGCGCCACGGGGCGCTCGGGAACGGGATAAATCCCGTCGTGTTGGGAGGAACGTTGATGGCGGATGCAACCGCAGGGGTTCGGCTGACGGGGTGGCGCGCGATCACACCCTATCAGTGGCTGGTCTTCGGTGTGGTATGGGCGGGTTGGACGCTCGATGCCGCCGATTTCGGGTTGTTCTCGCTCGTTTTGAAACCGGCGCTGACCGATCTGCTCGGCTTTCCGGCGACTGGCGCGCTCGATAAGGGACAACTCGCCGAGATCGGCAAATACGGTGGCCTGCTGGCGATGACCGGTCTCTTGGGCTGGGCGTTCGGCGGATTTATCTTCGGCATTATCGCCGACTACGTCGGCCGCGTCCGCGCCCTGATGTTCAGCATCATCATCTTCAGCGTTTTTACCGCGCTGCAGGGCTTCTCGCAGCACTTGTGGGATTTCGCGATCTACCGGTTCCTCGCCGGTATCGGGACCGGGGCCGAGCTGATGATCGGTATCCCGCTGCTGGCCGAAACGCTGGGCGATACCTACCGGGCCAAGATTTCGGGAATCATGATGACCGGCGGTGCGATCGGCACCTTTCTCGGTGCGTGGGCGTATGGCCTCGTCGGTGGGTTTGGCTGGCGCGCGGTGTTTTTTGTCGGCGTGGTTCCGGCGATCCTCCTGGCCGCGATCCGCGGCCGGATGAACGAGCCGCCGCGTTTCGCCAAGGTGCAGGAGCGGCGCGATGCGGTGACATCAGGACAGCAAGTTGCGCACGACGACCACCAATTCATGCGCTTCGTCCCGTTACAGCTGTTCAACCGCGAAAACCGCTTCAACACTTTTGTCGGGTTGCTGTTCGGCCTGGGTTCGCTATTGGCGATCTGGACCACCAATATCTGGCTGCCGACGATCCTCTCGCTGATGGTGCAGAAGAGCGGCATCAGCGGCGCCGACGCCGTGCCGTTCGTCAGCACCGGCATGATGATCTGGAGCTTTGGCGGCATTTTCGGCTATTCGGCCTTCGGTTTCATCGCCGACTGGATCGGTCGCCGGGGGACGATCGCGTTCTACAGCATCGGGTCGATCGCCTTCGGACTGATCCTGTATCTCGCGCTGCCCGCCTACGAGCCATGGTATCCAGTGGTGCTGCCGGTCTTCGGCTTCTTCGTGTTCGGGGTCTTTTCGGGTCACGCGATTTACTTTCCCGAACTGTTCCCGACGCATATCCGCTCGACCGGGGTCGCGTTCTGCAATGGGACCGGCCGGATCATCACCAGTTTCGGTCCGCTGGTGGCGGGCCTGCTCGTCGGCGTATTCGGTGGCAATTTCAACTACGTCACCGCGTTCATGAGCTGCTTCGCAATCCTCAGCGTCATCGCGGTACTGATCGGCCGCGAGACCAAGGACGACGAGCTGCCGCACTAATCTCCCACCCGCGCCAATGCGCTCCCTCCCCCGCCTGGGGGGGGGGGGGAGGGTTGGGGTTGGGGTTGGGGTTACGGGTTAATCAGCGTCGCGTGGCGGCTGATGATGAACGCCTCGTGTCGCTCGAGGAAATCGTCGACGACCTCGACGAACGCTTCGGGCCGCTCGGCGCCGATCGAGTGCCCAGCGTCGTAGACCAGCACCAGATTGCAGTTCGGTAACAGCGCCTTGTAATGGCGTCCCAATTCCGGCGGCATTAGCCGGTCGAGCGTCCCGAACAGCACGAGCGTCGGCGTCGCCAGGTTCCGCAACCTCGCCTCCAGCTCGGCATCGCGGTCCGGACCCCGCAGTCGAGCCAACAGCCGCGCGGTCTTGATCTGGATCTCGGGGTCGGGCGCGGGGAGGGCCGGCATACGTTCAGGGTGGGCGTAAAGCATGTGCGCCACTTCCTGCGGTGAGCCCGAGGGCGGCCGCGACCCGGCGGGCCGTATTGCCGCCGGCGATTCCAGCACCAGCGCCGCGACCCGTTCCGGCGCCTGCGCTGCCAGCCACAGCGCCGTCCGCGCGCCAAACGAAGTGCCCATCAAATTGAACCGGTCGAGACCGAGCGTCCCAGCAGCCGCGGCCATCGTCCGTGCCAGCCCGGCTTGGTCCTCGGTGCGAGTGTTCTCCAATGAGGCGCCGAAACCCGGCATCTCGAAGGCGATCACCCGCTGCCGTTTCGCCAGGAGCTCGTGCGCCGGGTTGAGCCGCAGCCCGCCGGCGCCGTGCAGATGAACGAGTGGCGGCCCGTCGCCCGCTTCGAGATAGCGGATGCGGAACCCGTCCGCCTCGACATGGTGTTCGCGAAATCCAGTCATGGCCGGGTTCTACACTACCTGCACCCATGCAACCAACACATGCGGCAGGCCGGGCGGCATGGCTTTACGCGGTGGCAAAGGCAGGACTACGCTCCCACGACGAACCGCCGGGACGCCAGGGAGATGCCCTATGTTGCTCAATCGCAACGAAATCAGCGCCGACAAGAGCTTCAACCTGCTGACCGAGTCGATCCTCGGGCGCGACCAGGCGAAGACCACTGACATCTTCGCCAAGATGGTGCAGAGCGGGCAATCGGTCGGCGATGCGTTGTCGATCGTCGCAGCGGCCGAGGCGCCTTTTGTCAATGTGCCGTGCCACATCAACATCAAAGACGGCAACATCGCGCTGACCAACAACGATCACACGCTGCTGGGTCTGCGGGCCTCCACCTACCTGATGCCATATTTGCCGGAAAAATACCGGTTGCTGCCGCTCTTGCAGAGCGTCTGGTACATCGGCGCCGGACTCGATATCTGGAACCAGCTGATGTTCAAGTACCCCGGGCGCTACGCGACGATGAAGGGCGTGCAGGTGCCGTCTCCCGATTACGGCCCGGTCGTCTGGCTCGAGGACGCGGCGCCGATCCGCGAGGAGGGGACGGTCGAGGAGCGGCTCCATTCCTACATGGTCGCGACGATGACCGGCGACTCGAGGCGCGCCCACGGCCTCTTCCTCGGTCTTGCCGATGATCCGCAATCCCGCGCTGAGCTCCAGGAAACGATTGAATTCCTCGGCCTGATCGACATCCAGGACACGATTATCGGCCGCAAGGCGCGCAACACTGGGCACAAGGCGATCCGCGCCCGCGCCGTCACCGATCTCGCCAACTATATCGGCTGGGAGAAGTCGCACGGCGTTTTCTACATGGGCGTCCCCGATATGGCGGTCGGCCCGCTGTACTATTCGCTTTACGACGCGGCTAGCGTCCGTATCGCAGCCGAATTCGAGGATGCCGGCAAGGGTCTCGAGGAGACCAACAAGACGCCACTGTCGCGCTCCGAGGTCGAGAGCATGATCCAGCGCATGATGCTGGAAAGCGGCGAAGAGGTCTGGGACCTGATCACTGCCCACCTCAGGAACGGGAAGTCGGTCCGCAGCCTCGGCGATACCATCCAGCTCGGCGCCGCGGAGCTCATCTTGCGCACCACCGTGGCGCGACAATTCACCAACGGCCAACACCCGTTCGACTACTGCAATGTCGCCAACAACTGGATGCGTAACAGCAAGAGTCCCTACAAGGCGCGCATCCTTTATCTGATGGCGAATTTCATCAACGATTCCGCACGCGAGAACAAGTTGGTGAGCTCGGTCATTGAGGACGAGATCGCCGGTTATGATGGCACCGGGCGCTCGCCGCAGGCGCTGCTGCGCGAGTTGGATGATGCGATCATGGCGCTCGATGCGCCGCGCGCCACTGCGATCGCCCACGCCTACCTGGCATCCGGCGCCGACCGCCGCGCCTACATGGAGACCGTGGCGCTCTGCGCCTGCCGGTTCCAGGACGACCCGCACAACCAGAAGATCACCATCTCGACCTTCGAGGAGTACGGGCTCAACACGACCCACTTGAAGGATCGGCTGCTACTGGCCACCGCCCGGCTGCTCGCCGGCTGGACCAAGATGCCGGGCGAGCGCGAGTGTTACGCCCGCTTCGAGAAGGAGTGGATTTACAACTGACCTGGGGTGATCAATCCAGGTCTGTTCCGCTGGCGATGTCACCTCTTCCCTCCCGCGAGAGCGGTGTGGTCGGTTTCAACCGCTGCCGTGCGGTGTCTGCGTCGCGGAGTCGATCGGCGTAAACGGCCAGCAGCTCATCGCACCATTGCGCCGGGGTTGGCGCCAAATGCCGCGCTTCGGAGAAGGCGCGCTGACTGATGTCAGCTACGCGCTTGTCGTCGCGCGCCAAGGTGTCGATCGCCGCGGCCAACGCTTCCTCATCATAGGGGTTACAGGCGAACCCTAAGCCCCGCTCGACAATCTCGCCGGCAATCGACGAGAACTGCGAAACGATCACTGGAATACCGCTCGTCAGCGCCTCGAGCGCGACGAGGCCGAAAGTTTCGCGCCAACGGCTTGGCGACACGACGATGCGCGCATCGGCGACCAGCGTGGCGATCTCGTCGCGATTGCGCCAACCGAGCAGCTCCGCATCCGGATTGTCGCGGGCGATTTGTGCGGCGAGGGGTCCATCACCTATCAGCCGTAGCCGCACTCCAGCGCGCCGTGCCGCGCGCGCGAGAAGGTCGGGTCCCTTGTCGTCGTCGAGACGCCCGACAAAGAAGACCTCGCGATTGCGCTCTGCCGTCACTCGCTTCGAACGCCATGGCGTCACGGGATTGCGAACGACACGAATATTGCTCTCGGCGATCGTCCCGAGAGCGAGCAAGGGCACCATTGCCTCATGCACGGCGAGGACCAGGGCATCCGATCGCGTCAGATTAAAGAGACGATGGCGCAGCTCGTGGCGACCGACGCGCCAGAGTTTGTGACCGTAATGGCGGCGATCACAAGCGGTGAGGATGCAACGGGCGCCGTTGGGGACGAGCGCGCATTCGCGTTGCTGAGGATAAAGAAAATATCCTCCGTTCGGGCAGGCCAGAAAATAATCGTGGGCCGACATGACCAGCCGGCCCGCTACCCGACGCAGCACCCGGAAAACCGAAGGGGACAGCACCTTATGCCAGTTGTGTAAATGATAAACGGTGCCGGGAGTATCGTAAGTGTCGATCCAGCGCTGGAGGGTGGCGCTGGTCGTCGGATCGAAAATGCCGCGTACGGCGGCTGACACTGCCTTGCCTTCCAATAGGTGCTGTCCGCCGAGAACCGAGACCGCGATGCCGCTCGCTTGCAGGTTCTGGTCGACCGCATCACTCCCCGACACAAACGTCACGGGAATGCCGCGCTCATGAAAAAGGCGAACCGAGGAAAGCGCTATGGCTGCCGCGCCCCCCTTTTCAACCGCGTCGTCATTGATCACGACGACACGGTCGAGTCCGCTCGCTTTGCTCACCGCCGTGAGCTCAACGAGCCGGGGCCTCGGCGAAAGCTTCGCATTATTTAAGACCACCTGATGAGCCAAAGCCGAATTTGTCGGCTCGGCTGCGCCGCAAAATCGGTGCCACGCGACCGCCTTCAGGTGGCCTACTGGCTGTCTTTTGATCTAAGCGCCTCGGAAAATTCGGACAAATTCGGCGTGCCGCCGGCACGTTGGGTCGGTTTCACCGAAGCTTGGGCGACACTGATGTTCGCGGTCGTGGGACTGACGGTACAAAAATGCACGTTGTGTAAGCCACGTCACACTGAACCGGCCCGGGACGCCATATTTCCAAATTATCGGGTTGCGATAGATCGCTCATCTCCCAACGCTTGAGCAGCATCCCGAGATGGAGGAGTGAGATGACGACAATCGAGAACAGCGCTTCGGTCGAGACGACCCCCGCCAGGACCGGTGGGATCCGGCGCACGGTGATGGGCACGGCGGTCGCCGCCGTCGCCGTGCTGACGCTCGGTACCCACACGACGCCGGCCCAAGCGTACTGGTACGGCGGCTATTGGTATCCGAACTACGCGTACTATCCGACTTACGCCTACAACCCCTATCCCTATTACGGCTACTACCGGCCGTACTACCACGTCGGTTGGGGCTGGGGCTGGCGCGGCGGTTGGGGTTGGGGCGGCGG
>DASYXG010000177.1:0-16267 GCA_035935235.1 Allostellaceae bacterium | reverse complement strand
ACAGGAGGCTTGTTATGGCGACCAGGGCTCCGTTCTTAAAGTCGCGCTACAGCGGCTATCATCACCGTCACGTTCCCCAGGAAGATGCCGAGCTGACTCATGTCGGCCCGGACACGCCGTGCGGCGAATACATGCGCCGTTTCTGGCAGCCGGTGTGCTTTTCGGACGAGCTGAAGGACCTGCCGCTCAAGGTCAAAATCCTCGACGAGGAGCTGGTCGCGTTCCGCGACGGCAGTGGCAAGGCGGGCCTCCTCGAGTTGCACTGCCCGCATCGCGGCACCTCGCTCGAATTCGGTCTGGTCGGCGAGAAGGGCATCCGCTGCTGCTATCACGGCTGGCTGTTCGGTTGCGACGGGACAATCCTCGAAACCCCCGGCGAGCCGGCGTCGAGCACGCTGAAAGATCGGCTCTTCCACGGCGCCTACCCGGTGCATGAGGCGCTCGGCATCGTCTTTGCCTATATGGGGCCGCCCGAGGCGATCCCCGCTTTCCCGAACTACGACAGCCTCACGCGGCCCGGCTATCGCGTGATTCCCGGCCGGAAATACTACTACCCGTGCAATTGGCTGCAGATTTACGAGAACACGATGGACCCGGCGCACACCGCGTTTCTCCACACGATCGTCAGCGGTGCGGTGTTCACCGAGGAATTTGGGGTCCTGCCCGAACTTGATTTCCTCGAGACCCCGATCGGCATGATTTACGTCGCGACCCGGCGGGTCGGCGACAATGTCTGGGCGCGCATGGTCGAATCCGTGCTGCCCAATCTGCAACAGGTCGCGCCAATCTGGGAGAATGGCCGCGCGGAATGCGCGTTCAGCGGGCCGATGATGAGCCGCTGGAATGTACCGATCGACGATTCCCACACAATGTTCATCGAATTGCGCCACGTCAGCGAGACTGAGGGCGTGGTCACTCCGGATTGGTGGGCGGATCGTGACATCATGCTGCCCGGCCAGGTGGCGATGGACACCTACGAGGAAGGCCAGCGGCACCCCGGCGACTACGAGGCGCAAGTATCGCAGCGGTCGATCGCGGTGCATGGGCTCGAACACCTCAGCGCCACCGACCGCGGCGTGTCGATGCTGCGCAACCAACTGCGCCGCGGCGTCCGCGCGGTTAAGGCCGACAAGGACCCCGACGGGGTGTATCGCAGCGGCACTCTGATCCCGACCTATTGCAACAACACGGTGGTGCGCATGCCGCCTGCGGCGAACGACGCGGCCGATAAGAAAATGATGCGCGAGATCGGCATGCGCCTCGCCACGGGTTACCTGGAGCAGCCGCCGCTGATGGAAGCTGCGGAGTAGCGCCGCCCGAGCCTTGCGAGGCTCGGCCAGAACAGTTCATCATCGCCCCAAAGTTAGCGGGATGAGGGCGAGGATGAGGTTTGGGTTATTCGGCGGCGCGCGCACCGACGCTGGCGAGCAGGCGAGCGACAGCCGTATCTATACCGACTACATCGACTACATCTGCGAGGCGGAGCAACTCGGCTTCCATAGCGTGTTTCTTGTTGAGCACCATTTCACCGGCTTCGGCCAGGTATCGGCGACGATCAATTTCCTCACCTATCTGGCGGCCAAGACCTCGACGATGCGCCTCGGCACCGCGGTTCTGGTACTGCCCTGGCACAACCCGGCGCTTCTCGCCGAGCAGGCCGCGACCCTCGATCTTCTTTCCAATGGCCGGTTCGATTTCGGTATCGGCAAAGGCTATCGCTGGGGCGAGTTCCACGGCTTCTGCATTCCCATGCAAGAAGCCGAGGAGCGCTACCAGGAGACCATCGCCTTCCTGCGCAAAGCCTGGACCAGCGAGGGTCGGTTCTCGCATCACGGCAAATATTGGCATTACGAGGATGTCGTCGTTGAACCGGCTCCGGTACAAAAGCCGCACCCGCCTTTCTGGGTCGGTGCGGCGAGTCCCAACTCGATCCGCTACGCCGCGCAGCAGGGCTACAATTTGTTGCTCGGCCAAGGCGGCGGCCCGGAGACCGTCGCCGAGGGCGTCTCGATCTATCGCCGCGAGGTCGAGGCGCAGGGCCGCGTTTACGACTCATCGATGGTCGGCCTCACCCGCGCTCTGCACATCGCGATGAATGACAGCGAACGCGAGGCCGCTCGCGCGCTGCGCGCCAAATTCATGGCCCAGGTGGAGCAATTATCGCTGTCGCCGACCGGCGAGTCGCCGACCCTCGGCCGCCCGCGCAAGCGGTTGTCTCAGGCGGAGAGGGACGAGTTGACCGAGCGTGATGCTTTAATTGGCCGTCCGGACGAGATCATCCGCCGCATCAAGCGGCTGCAGGAGGGCGGCGTCGAGTACATCATGGTCATCGACTTTGCCGGTTCGCGCGAACACCTGCGCACCTTCGCCCGGGAAGTGATGCCGGCGTTCGCTTGATATGGCGAAAGCTATTCTTGCGTCGGCGCGGCGCCTAGCAGAGAGCCGAGGACATAGCCTGCCCACGCCGCGAGTACACAGGCGACAACTGAAAGAAGGATATTAGCGCCGGCTTCGAGCCAGTGGCCCGACCGCATCAGCTCGAGGGTCTGCAGGCTGAACGCCGAGAATGTCGTGTAGCCGCCGCAAATCCCGATCAGGATAAAGGCGCGAACGTCGAACGAGATCGACACCCTCCCCACGGGCGTCGTCAGAAATGCGACGAAGCCGATGATGAACGAGCCGATGATGTTGATCGCGATCGTGCCCCACGGGAAGCGCGGCCCGGTGAGCGCGGCGACGGCGTTGGTCATCCAATAGCGCGCGACGCTGCCCAGCGCGCCGCCAAGCGCGACCCAGAGATAGGTGATCACGCGACGGTGCTATACGGCCGGACGCGCCTCAAATGTCTGCATAGACATGGGTCTCGGCCTTGCCGCCGGGGTGGGTGACCGCGCCCTTCTCGGCGTCGCCGACGGTCTGCGCGTATTTCCACAGCGTGCCCGACTGGTAGTCGTGCCGCCGCGGCGTCCACGCGGCCTTGCGCGCGGCCAGCTCCGCGTCGCTGAGCGCGACATCGATCGAGCCCTTGACCGCGTCGATGGTGATCATGTCGCCGTTCTTGAGCAGCCCGATCGGCCCGCCGACCGCGGCCTCTGGTCCGACATGGCCGATGCAGAACCCGTGCGAGGCGCCGGAGAAACGCCCATCCGTGATCAGCGCCACCTTCTCCCCCATGCCCTGGCCGACCAGCGCACCGGTGGTCGACAGCATCTCGCGCATGCCCGGCCCACCCTTTGGCCCCTCGTAGCGGATGATGATGACGTCGCCTTCCTTATAGGTACGGTTTGACACCGCCGCGAAAGCATCCTCCTCACAGTCGAAGCACAGCGCTGGGCCGGTAAACTTCAACCGCTCCATGCCCGCGACCTTCACGATCGCCCCTTGCGGCGCGAGGTTGCCCTTGAGCACCACCACGCCGCCCGTCGGCGAAAACGGGTTCGAGGTTGGCCGGATCACGTTCTGCCCCGACGGGAAGACGACGTCCTTGAGGTTCTCGGCGATGGTCTTGCCGGTGACGGTGATACAGTCGCCGTGCAGATAGCCGCCATCGAGCAGCGCCTTCATCAGCACCGGCACGCCGCCAATGTCGTAAAGGTCCTTCATCACGTATTCGCCGCCCGGCTTGAGATTTCCGATATACGGCGTGCGCGCGAAGATCTTGCCGACCTCGTGCAGGTCGAAATCGATCCCGCACTCGCTGGCGATTGCCGGCAAATGCAGCCCGGAATTCGTCGAGCCGCCCGCGGCGGCCACCACGGTCGCCGCGTTTTCGAGCGATTTGCGGGTAACGATATCGCGTGGCCGCAAATTAATGCGCAGCAGCTCCATCACCGCCTGGCCCGAAGCCTCGGCGTAGGCGTCGCGCGAGTCATAGGGCGCCGGCGCGCCGGCCGAGCCGGGTAGCGCCAAGCCGATCGCCTCGGAAACGCAGGCCATCGTGTTCGCGGTGAAGAGCCCGCCGCACGACCCCGACGATGGACAGGCGACGCATTCAAGCTCGTGCAGATCCTCGTCTGTCGCGTCGTGGATGCTGTGCTTGCCGACCCATTCATAGACATCGCCGATCGTCACGTCATGGCCGCGGAACCGTCCCGGCATGATCGAGCCGCCGTACATGAACACGCTTGGCACGTTGAGACGCACCATCGCCATCATCATGCCGGGTAGCGACTTGTCGCAGCCAGCCAAGCCAACCAGGGCGTCGTAGCAATGGCCGCGCATGGTCAGCTCGACCGAGTCGGCGATGATCTCGCGGCTGATCAGCGATGCCTTCATCCCGGCATGGCCCATCGCGATGCCGTCAGTGACGGTGATCGTGGTGAACTCGCGCGGGGTGCCATGCGCGGCGGCGACACCCTTCTTCGCCGCCTGAGCTTGGCGGGCGAGGGCGATGTTGCATGGCGCCGCCTCGTTCCACGTTGTGGCGACCCCAACCAGCGGCTGGTTGATCTGTTCCTCGGAGAGCCCCATCGAATAGAGGAAGGCGCGGTGCGGCGCCCGCTCCGGCCCGACCGTCACGTGCCGACTCGGCATGTGCGATTTATCGACTATCGGTCTACGGATATCGTCGGGCATTGCCCATCTCCTCCAGGCGTTTGCCGGCAACCTAGCGGTGGCGTCGGACGCGATCAATGCCGGGTTCGTGAATAATGCGGGGCGGGCGCCGATCATTGCAGCATCGAAGGGGAGGTCCCGGATGAAGACGAATGCGGTTTCGTCTCAGAGTTACGATCGGGTCATGCGCGCCGTCCATTGGACGACGCTGGTATTGGTGGCCGCTGCGTTTACTGCCGTTTGGATCGCCGATCCGGCCATCGTCGGATCGTATGTCGGGCCGGTCGTTCACCTTCACCGCTCGCTCGGGCTGACCGTGGCGGCGCTGACTGTCTTCCGTCTCGTCTGGCGGTGGCGGGTCGGCGTTCCCGCTCTGCCGGTCGATCTGCCCACCACGCAAAAAATTGGCGCGCGCGCTGTTGAAGGGCTGATTTACCTTTTGTTGCTGGCCCAGCCGCTGGTCGGCCTGCTGTACACCAACACCTACGGCCTTCGGGTCAACTACTTCCTTCTTGTCGAGCTTCCCGCTGTGATGGCGCGCGACCGGCCGCTAGGGATGCTGTTGGGCGAAATCCACAGCTTCCTCGGTTACACGCTGCTGACCTTGATCGGGCTGCATGCTGCGGCAGCACTGTTTCATCATTTCATCCGGCGCGACGATGTGCTCAACGCGATGCTGCCGCCGCGCTTGCGCCGTTGAAACGGATTTGCCTATCGCCGCGTGACGGAGCACATTTCGCTGAGTGGTACGCGGGAGGATGCCGATGGCGGCGGTGATCGAGAAGCAGGCGGTGCGGGTGCTGCCAACCGGCGCGGCGCTCGGTGCCGACATCGAAGGTGTCGACCTCGCCGGACCGCTGTCGCCGGAAACCATGGCGGCGATCAAGAAGGCCTGGGGTGAGCACCTGGTGTTGAGGTTTCGCGGCCAGCGCCTATCCGACGACGATTTGATGCGCTTCAGCCGCCAATTCGGTGAGCTCGACTGGGCGCCGATCGCGGCGGCTGATGTCAAGATCGCCGGCGCGGACGAAAAGCAATACGTGATGGTCATCTCGAACGTGGTCGAAAACGGCGTCGCGATCGGCCAATTGGGAGCCTACGAGGCGATCTGGCATACCGATATGTCCTATATCGCCGAGCCGCCAATGGCCTCGGCGCTGTATTCGCTCGAGGTGCCGCCGTCGGGGGGCGACACCGGCTTTTGCAATATGTATCTGGCGCTCGAAACCCTGCCTGGGGAGCTAAGCCGCCAGATTGAGAGCAAGGTCTGCCGCCACGACGCCAGCCGCAACAGCGCCGGCGAATTGCGCCGCGGCTATGTCGACGCGCCAGATGCGTCGCAGACCGTTGGCGCCGATCATCCGATCGTCCGCACTCACCCGGCGACCGGGCGCAAGGCGCTGTTCCTTGGGCGCCGCCGCAACGCCTACATCCCCGGACTTTCTCTCTCTGATAGCGAAGCGCTGCTCGATGTGCTGTGGGCGCACGCGACCAAGGACGAGTTCACCTGGTATCAGCAATGGCGCGCGGGCGATCTGATCCTCTGGGACAATCGCAGCGTCATGCATCGGCGGGACGCATTCGATCCAGCGGCGCGGCGCGTCATGCACCGCACCCAGATCAAGGGCGACCGACCCTACTAGGACCTACGCCCGCGCTTTGACCGACGCTGACCGGGCAAGCGACTCGTCGATCTCCTCGATCGATCGGCCCTTCGTCTCGATGCCCAGCATCAGGAATGCGACAGCCGCCAGCGCCGCCCAGAACGCGAGGAAATACATCGCCGGCACGATCGCGCCGACGCTTGCCGCCGGCTTGACGAAATCCGTCCCGCCGACGATCAGCGCCAATCCAAGCGGGCTGATGATCTTGCCAAAGTTGCCGACACCGTAGCCCAAGCCCATGCCGCTGGCGCGCAATCCAGCCGGCCACACCTCCGCCATGTAGGGCGCGATGATGGTGTAGGAACCGCCGCCGAAGAACGAGTGGGCCATCAGCATCAGCCAGAACACCGACACCGAGCCGATCATCAAATTGGAGAGATGGCCGGCCACGATCAGCGTGACGACCCCGCCGAGACAGGCGAAAATTCCCGACCCGCGCCGTCCCAGGAAATCGGCGAGGAACGCGCAGACGATGCGGCCGACAAAGGCGCTCAGCCCGACCCAGATCATCAGGAATGACGCTTCCGCCGCGGTCGTATGCAGCAACAGCAACAGGAGGGTGGGCGCCCATAGCGCAAGCCCAACCCCGCTGGTCTGCGACAATCCCGTCAGGCACACAAGCGCCACCGAGCGTGGATATTTGAACAGTTCGCGCCACGGCGTGTGCTCGATTTCCGGCAGGTGTTCGGAAACCTCGATCTCGCTCGGATCTTTTTGCAGCGCCCAGGCAATCGATTTGCGCGCTTCCGCGAGCCGTCCGCGGCGAATGAGCCAGCGCGGCGATTCCGGAACCCAGGCTCGGATCATCAGCGTGAAAAATGCCGGCAAGAGGCCGACGAGGAACAGGCCGCGCCAGCCAATGACCGGGCCCAGATAGGCCCCGCAGGCCGCGCCGAGCGCTCCGCCGATCGACACCGTCGAGGTCACCAGCCCGCCAATCCAACCGCGCTTTGACGAGGGTACAAATTCTTGTACCAGCGGCAGATCGACGGCGACCAGTCCGGCCACTCCGACGCCGACCAGGAGCCGGAAAAACGCCAGGATCAGCCAGCCATACTGGTCGGGAGTAAAGGCCATGGCGCCGGTCGCGAGGGAGAAGTTCAGCGCCGTTGCGATGAACACCTTGCGTCGCCCGATCCGGTCCGCCATCCAGCCCCAGAAGAACGCTCCCGGGATCGCCCCGACGCCGGCGGCTAGGAGGATGACGCCTGACTCGAGGTACGACAGATGCCAGGCCTTAACAATAAAGGCCAGGACATAGCCGATCAGGAAAAAATCGAAGAAATCCAGCATGTCGCCGAGGATTGCGGCCGACACGATCTTCCACTGGTTCAGCGTCAGCTTTTGCTGCCGCTCTAAGACATCCAGCATCGCGCCCTCCCATTCCGCCCCGACGGCGTCGATGCAAATTTTCCTTCTCGGTCGGCGAATTCCTTTGCTTGAAACGAATTTTCTTGCGTTGCCTGAAATGCGATTAGCCGTGGCTGCATCGTCGTCAGGGCGTCTTCAGCTTAGCGGCATTCTGTCGCAGGCAGCAAGGGTCGAACCCTAAGTCTTCGGTATTCGGCGCTGCTTTATGCTTGCGCCGCGGAAGCGAAATTCCCACAACGGCGCAAGTCGCCGCCGCCGCGGTCGGGAGGATTAGATGCGATTTCGGACGTGGCTTCCTGTTTTGCTGCTGTGCCTCGCCGCATGCAATTCGCGGCCCGAAGATTCGTCAAAGGTGACCCTGCGCAATACCCAGTGGGATCACGTCAACGTTCAGGTCGTCATCACCCGTGGCGCCAATTGCGATGATCGCGGACCCGAGTACGTGAGCTCTCAGGACTTCCTCATGCACAAGGACGAGACCAAGACATTTATCGCGCTCAATGGGACCAGCGTCTGCTGGCGGCACGACCGCTTTCCCAACAAACCCCAGCCCGGTGAGTGGTCCGGCTGGAGCCGCGCGGTCCCGTTCCCCGGTGAAGATACTGTTGCCGATCTCTAGCCCGCGGTCAGCCTAGGCGGGGACGGAGCCTCAACTGCTCCGCCAGCATGGTCGCTAGGGCGGCGCCGATCAGCACCATGGCGAGCAGGTCGTGCGGGCCGAGGCGTTCGCCAGTCAGCCAGGCGCTGGTCGAGACGCCGACACACGGTACCGCGAGCGAGCTGATGCCGCTGACACTCGCCGGCAAGACTCGCACGATGCGGAACCAGGCGAAATAGGCGGCGCCGTTGGAGATCACGCCGAGGAACAGTAACGCCAGCCAATGGACCGGCATGACCGCGGTGAGGTTGGGCGGGAAGCTGACGACGAGCCATATCAAGATAAGTGGAATGAGCCCGATCGCCAGCTGCCAGAACGCCACTGCCGATGAATTGGCACGCCACCGGCGGCGCTTGAGCCAAACCGTCCCGAACCCGAACGCCATCGCCGCGACCAGGGCGAGCGCCGCGCCAAGCGGCGCGTTGCGCAAGCTCGACAGATCCTGCGACACCATGCTGACCACCGCGGCCGCGCCAAGCGCCAGCGCCAACAGGCGAGCCGCCGTGAACCGCTCGCCAAGCAGCGGGCGCGCAAACAGGCTGGCCCAGATCGGCATGGTGTAGATCAGCATCGAGGTGCGGCCGGGGCTCATCAGATACATGCCCAAGGTCATGCAGAGCGGCATGATCGTCATGTAGAGCAGCGCCGTGATGACCAGATCCGGCCAAGCCTCGCGCTCCACCCTAAAGGAAATGCCGGACAGCAATCCCTGGCCTCCCAAGGCTGCCGCACCGAGCACTTGCACCAGAACCCGCAGGGTCAGGACATCAAAGCCGCCAAGCGCGATCCCGGTCACCGGATAGGCGACGCCCCAGCTGAGCCAGGTGATTGGCAGCAACAGAAATGGCATTTCCTCCCCCACCATCGCGCTTCCCCGGCGCGACGAGCCGGTATACGTCGCCCGGTTTCTTGTCCTAAGCTACCCGCTCGTATTGCAGATCAGCCAAGCGCCGGGAGAGTCCGATGAAAGTCATCAATGCAATCGCCCAGATTCTGAAGCGGGAAGGCGTCGAATGGCTGATCGGCTATCCGGTCAACCCGATCATCGAAGGGGCGGCCGAGGCTGATATCCGCACGATCATGGTGCGCCAGGAGCGCATCGGTCTGCATATGTGCGACGCGGTCGCCAAGACGACGTCGGGCGACAAGATCAGCGTCTTTGTGATGCAGCACGGGCCGGGCACCGAAAACGCGTTCGGCGGCGTCGCGCAATCCTTCGGCGACTCGACTCCCGTGGTGGTGCTGCCCGCCGGTTACGCGCGCAACGTCAATCAGGTGCACCCGAACTTCAACGCCGCGCTCAACTTTCGCCACGTCACCAAATCATCCGAGCAGGTAACCGTCGCCGATGCGACGGTAGAGGCGCTGCGGCGGGCCTTTACCCCAGTGCGCACCGGCCGGCCCGGGCCGGTTCTGGTCGAGTTCCCGACCGATGTTCTACGCGACGAAGTTCCGGACGCGCTGGTCGCCGAATACAAGGCGGCGCCGCGGCTCAGGAGTGGCCCCGACCCGCAATCGGTCTCGAAGATCGCCGAGGCGCTGGTCGCTGCCGAGCGACCGGTCATTCATGCGGGCCAGGGGGTGCACTACGCTAAAGCCTGGCCGCAGTTGAAGGCACTCGCCGAATTGCTCGAAGCCCCGGTGATGACCACGCTGGGCGGCAAGAGCTCGTTCCCGGAGAGCCACCCGCTGTCCCTCGGCTCGGGCGGCATCGGTATCGGCGAGCACCTCTGGCACTTCCTGCAGAACGCCGACACGGTCTTCGGCATTGGCTGCAGTTTCACCCGGTCGAGCTTCGCCACCGGCATGCCAAAGGGCAAAAAGATCATCCACGCGACGCTGGATCCCTACGCGATCAACAAGGACGTGCCGGTCGACCTGGCTGCTGTCGGCGATGCCGGGCTCACGCTCGACGCGGTGCTCGAGGAGGTCAAGGACCGGCTCAAAGGCAAGGTGCATGACCGGCTCGCCGGCGTCGCTCGCGAGATCCGCGGCCACCGCGAGGAATGGCTTGGCAAGTGGATGCACCGCCTGACCGCGGACACCGCGCCGATCTCGCCCTATCGCGTGGTCTGGGACCTGTTGCACACGGTCGATGTCGACAACACCATCATCACCCACGATGCCGGTAGCCCGCGCGACCAGATTTCGCCGTTCTGGCAGAGCAACAAGCCGCTCTCCTATCTCGGCTGGGGCAAGACCACCCAGCTCGGCTACGGCCTTGGCCTGGCGATGGGCGCCAAACTCGCCAACCCGGACAAGCTCTGCGTCAATTTCTGGGGCGATGCGGCGATCGGCTTCACCGGCATGGATTTTGAGACCGCGGTCCGCGAGCGGCTGCCGATCCTCTCGATCCTCTCGAACAATTTCTCGATGGCGATCGAATTGAAGGTGATGCCGATCTCGACCGAGAAGTACCGCTCGACCGACATCAGCGGCAATTACGCCGACTTCGCCAAGGCGCTGGGCGGTTACGGCGAGCGTGTCACCGAGCCGGGCCAGATCAAGGAAGCGATCAAGCGTGGCGTCGCCGCCACCAAGGAGGGCAAGCCGGCGCTGCTCGAATTCATCACCGAGAAGGCGACGGACGTTTCCCGATATCCCTTAGCTTAGGAGGCAATGATCATGGCGTTGCCGCAAGACATCCGCCCCGTCTTCCAGGACATTCAGGACACGCTGATCCGCTCCGATGCGCCGTGGATCGAACAGACGCCGCTCTCCAAGGTCAAGGTGCTGTGGATCGGCCGCGAAACCGGCACCTGGGCCTCGCTGCATCATTGGAAGAAGGGCTACGCCGCGCCGCCGCACAAGCATCTCGGCGGCGCCCATGTGTGGATCGTCTCGGGCAAGCTGCAGGTACGCGACGGCACGCTCAACGCCGGCGACTACGTCTACGAGCCGTCGGGCGTGCTGCACGACGCGACCACCGCGGTCGAGGATACGACCTACCTCTTTATCGCCACCGGGCCGGTGCTGTTCTTCGACGAGAACGGCTTCACCCGCTACACCAATTGGGAAGTGATGGAGAAGCTGCGCGCCTCGGCCGAGAAGCTGCCGCAGGCGGCGGAGTAATAACTCTCGCATCCCGGCCTTCGCCGAGTGCGGCCCGTCAACCATGCCTTTCCTTGCTGTCCGAAGGCGCTTCGGCGCGCTCACTCATCCCGTAGTCGCGTATGACGGCAGCAATCCGCAGCCGGTAGTCACGGAATAATTCGCTGCGCCCCTTGGCCTGCGCCAAACGGTGCGCTTCTACCCGCCGCCATTCGGCGATCGCCGCGTCGTCGCGCCAGAACGACAGCGACAGGACCTTGCCCGGGTCGGTCAGGCTCTGGAACCGTTCGATCGAGATGAACCCGTCGATCTGTTCGAGCCGCGGTTTCAGCGCCGCGGCGATGTCGAGATATTGCTGGCGGCCTTCCGCTTTCGGCCATACTTCGAAGATCACGACGTGCATCGGTTCCTCCCGGGCGACGAGCTAGAGGGTCGCGGCTATACAATCGATTTCGATGTCGAAATGCCCCGGCCAAGCGGGAACATTGATGAAGATGCGGGCGGGCGGGTCTTTTGGGAAATAGCGCGCGTATATCGCATTGACCGCGGCGAACTTCTCCACCGAGGTGCAGTAGACGTTGCATTTGAGGACGTTTTCCAGCGATGAGCCCGCGGTTTCGAGGCAGAGCTTCATCTGCTCCAAGACCAGCTCGGTCTGGCGCTCGATCGGGGCGTCGACTACCTCGCCCGTCGCGGGATCGAAGGGCGGCAGCCCCGATACATAAACCGTGTCGCCGTGACGGGTGACGACGCAGGTCGGTGCCTTCCATCGCTCGAGATAGGTCGATAGCGGCTCGACGCGGATCACTTCTCGTTTCATCGAAGCTCTCCCGGTGCGGAAAATCGGCTCAGCATAGTCGTTGACGCGGTTCAGAGGTTACGATGGCGGCCGAAATGAGGATCGCGCGATGAGCATCGATTATGCCGGGCTGATCGGCCGGCTGCGCCAGCGCCTAGGACCGGGCGGCATCTTGACCGATCCGGCCGACACCGACCCGTATTGCGAGGATTGGCGCCGGCTTTACCACGGTCGTACCCCGGCGGTGCTGCGCCCGGCCAACACAATGGAGGTCGCCGACGCTGTGCGCCTTTGCGCCGAAGCTCGCGCGGCGATCGTGCCAATGGGCGGCAACACCTCCATGGTCGGCGGCGCCGCCGTCAGCGAGGATGGCTCGCAACTCGTCCTCTCCCTTGCGCGCATGAACCGGGTGCGGCAGATCGACCCCGTCGACATGACCATGGAGATCGAAGCCGGGGTTACGCTGAAGGCGGCGCAACTTGCGGCCGAGGAAGCCGATTGCCTGCTGCCGCTGTCGATCAGCTCGGAGGGATCGGCGCAGATCGGCGGGGTGCTCGCGACCAATGCCGGCGGCAACAACACCGTGCGCTACGGCAATGCTCGCGACCTCGTGCTCGGCCTCGAAGTGGTGCTGCCCGACGGACAGGTGTGGAACGGCCTGCGCCGTCTGCACAAGGACAACACCGGCTTTTGCCTGCGCCAACTGTTCGTGGGCAGCGAGGGCACCCTCGGCATCATCACCGCCGGCGTGCTGAAGCTGTTTCCGCGCCCGCGCGAAATCGAGGTCGCGCTCTGCGCGGTCGCGTCGCCCGAGGCGGCGTTGCGGCTGTTCCAATCCAGCCAGCAGCGCGACCCGGCGGCGATTCAGGCCTTCGAATACATGTCGGGCGAGGGGATGGCGCTGGTCGAGCGCTTTATCCCCGACGCCAAGCCGCCGCTTGCCGCGCCCGCTGCGCATTACGTGCTGCTGGAGCTGGCGACCCCACGAGAGGGCGCCGGGTTGCGCGGCGCGCTCGAACAGCTACTCGCATTCGCCATGGAACAGGGCATCGTTACCGACGCTGTCATCGCCGAGAGCGGCGCGCAGCGCGCGGCGATCTGGAAGCTGCGCGAGGAGCATTCCGAGGCGCAGAAGCGCGCCGGCGCTTCGGTCAAGAACGATATCTCGGTGCCGGTCTCCAAGGTGCCGGAGCTCATCCACCGCGCGACCGTCGAATGCGAGCGTCTAGTGCCAGGTGTCCGCTGCGTCCCCTTCGGGCATCTCGGCGACGGCAATATCCATTTCAACCTGGTGCAGCCCGAGGGCGCCGACGGCGATGCATTTCTTGCCCGCGATCACGAACTGATGGACGCGGTCAACGCGATCGTCCGCGACCTCGACGGCAGTTTCTCGGCCGAGCACGGGATTGGGCGGCTCAAACCTTACATGATGCCGGACTGGCGCGGCGGCGCGGAACTCGATCTGATGCGCCGGATCAAGGCGGCGCTCGACCCCGCCGGCTTGCTCAACCCGGGAAAGTTGCTGCCATAGCATAGCGAGACGGGCGGAGGGGCGATGACAAGCACGGAAACGAAACCAGCCGCCCCATCTCCAACCTCAACCGTTCCATCCGCGGCCCCAACCGCAGCACCTCCGGCTCCAGCCGCCCCACCTCCGGGCCCAACCGCTCCACCTCCGGCCGCACCCGCGCCGCCCCTTCAGCCGCGGCCTCGGCGCTTTGGCGATGTCGCCGTTAGGGTCGCCGTCGTTACCGCCGCGCTGCTGATCGTCGTGCTGTTCGCGACGCGCTGGGATCGCTGGGTCGGTAACAGCAGCCGGCAGGTGACGGACGATGCGTATATACGTGGCGATGTCACCCCCCTGAGCGCACAGGTGGACGGCTACGTCCGCCATGTCGCTGCGGAGGATTTTCACTACGTCAAAGCTGGGGATTTGCTGGTCGAGATCGACGACGCCGACTATCGCGCCAAGGTCGCCCAAGCCGAGGCGGATTTGGCCAGCGCGCAAGCGGCGGTCGATAATCTCAAGGCGCGCAAGGAGTCGCAGCACGCCCAGGTGCTGGACGCGGAAGCCGCGGTCGCCGGGACCCAGGCCGATGTCGACCGCACCAAGCTGGAGGCCGCGCGCCAGCGAGAGCTGCTCGCCACCACCTTCGGAACCCCGCAAAAGGTGGAGCAGGCCGATGCCGATCAGAAGCGGTTGGCCGCTACCCTGGCCAGCAAGCAAGCCGAACTCGACGCACAGCGACGGCAATTCGCCGTGCTCGATACCCAGGAGTTTCAGCTGCGCGCGGATGTCAAAGCCAAGCAGGCGTCCCTCGATCTGGCGAAGATCAATCTCGGTTACACGCGCATTGTCGCGCCGGTGTCGGGGATGGTCAGCGAACGCGGCGTGCGCGACGGCCAGTACGTCCACACCGGAAGCCAGGTGATCTCGGTGGTGCCGCTCGACAATGTCTGGGTGATCGCCAACTACAAGGAGACCCAGCTCACCAATGTCCTCGTCGGCCAGGGGGCGGAAGTCCGGGTCGACACCTTTCCGGGGGTGGTGATCGGCGCCTCGGTCGAGAGCATCGCCCCGGCCAGCGGATCGCAGTTCAGCCTGCTGCCGCCCGACAACGCGACCGGCAATTTTACCAAGGTCGTTCAGCGTATCCCGGTCAAGCTGAGGCTCAAACCCGACAACCCGCTGGCCGGACGGTTGCGCCCCGGCATGTCGGTGACCGCCACCATTCTGACCGATACGACCCCGCCGCCATGACGGTTCAGGCTCAGGCGGCCTCTCCTTCAACTAGCCTGCCGGCGATCAGCATCAGTGATCGTCCGATTATCGGCATCCTGGCAGTGATGCTTGGCGCGTTCATCTCCTCGCTCAACACCAAGCTGACGACCTTCGGTCTGGCGGACATCCGCGGCGGCCTCAGTCTCGGCTTCGATGAAGGGTCATGGATCGGCACCGCGTTTGGCGCCGCGCAAATGCTCGTGACGCCGGCGGCGGCGTGGATGAGCACCGTGCTCAGCACGCGGCGGGTGCTGCTGTGGACCGGCTCCGCTTTCGCCATCACCTCGCTGCTGCCGCCTTTCATCCACGACATCGATCTGCTCATTGCCGTGCAGTTCATTCGCGGTCTGGCGGTCGGCGCTTTCATCCCCGCGGCGCTGGGCTTCGTGCTGCGCAGTCTGGCGCCGCGATGGTGGATGTGGGGGATCGCCGCTTACGCATTCCGCTTCGTGTTCTCGCAGAACATCGCTGGAGCGGTCGAGGGTTGGTACTCGGAGAATGGGCGCTGGGAGTGGATCTTTTGGGAAAATATTCCGCTGACCTTGCTGATGATCGGCCTCGTGGCGATCGCGATGCCGCATCGGCCCATCGATCGCACTCTGCTTCGTCGAACCGATTGGACGGCCATTGTTTACGCGGGGATCGGCTTTGCGCTGATCTATGCCGGGCTCGACCAGGGCAACCGGCTCGACTGGTTCAATTCAGGCCCCGTATGCGGACTGTTGCTCGGCGGCACCGTCCTCGTCATTGGGTTCTTTATTCATGAGGCGCGGGCGCCTTACCCGCTGATCCATCTGCCAGTATTGATCAAGCCAAATGTGGCGATCCCGGCCTTGCTGATCTCGCTATATGGCTTCGGTTCGACGGCGACCGGGTTTGTGCTTCCCGATTATCTGACGCGCATCCAAGGGCTGCGCGATTTCCAGATCGGTGACGTCCTGGATTGGATCGCGCTGCCGCAAATCGTCTTGGTGCCGCTGGTGGCGCTGCTGGTGCGCCGGGTCGATGCCCGGCTGCTGCTGGTATTTGGCTTCGCGACGATCTCGCTCGGCAGCTGGATGGATACCGGCCTCACCCATGACTGGGCAGGCGGCGATTTTCTGCCGTCGCAATGTGTATCGGCGATCGGGCTGGCCTTCGCGATCACCGCGCTCGTTACCTACGCGATCGCGTTCATCACGCCGCCCCAGGCCGCGGCAATCGCGGCGACGATACAAATCGCGCGTCTCTTAGGCGCCGAAATCGGTTCCGCGGTCATCCAGACTTTCGTTCGCGTGCACGAGCAGACCTACTCGAACCTGATCGGGTTGCACGTACTGAGCGGCGCGGCAACGACGGAGGGCGTCGCGGCGCAGCTGGCGGGCCCCTTCGGAAATCGCCAGACCGGA
>DASYXG010000176.1:0-18852 GCA_035935235.1 Allostellaceae bacterium | reverse complement strand
TTGCCGGCCATCAGCCCGTCTGTTGTGGTCATCGGCGCGGCTCCGCGATGCCTCGGTCGGGCAACCGCCCGCTATTTGTTATCCTACACGAGCCATCCGTCCCGGCAAATCGAGCCAACCGGCGCGCTCACGGCGATAGTTGGCGGCGCCAGGGCCCGCCTGTAGACTCGGGCCATGAGACGCGCCGGAAGAAACCGCAGTAGCGGCCAAATCGAGACGGTCCGTGATCGGATATCGACCGCGGCGGCTTTTGTCGGCTATGCGCTGGCGCGCTTCAATCGCGACCGCTGCTTCGCCGCTGCCGGCGCGCTCAGCTACACGACGCTGGTGTCGCTGGTTCCGCTCGGGGTTATCGCCCTCGGCATTCTGTCGATCTTCCCGACCTTCGCCGCGCTACGCGAGCAGTTGGTGGCGATGATGTTCCGCGCCTTCGTACCGGCCGTTGGCGAGCAGGCCGCCTACTGGTTCGGAAGTTTCGCCACCTCGGCGGCGCAGACCACGGCGATCGGCCTGATCGGCATCGCCGGCACTGGCGTTCTGCTGTTGGTCACGGTCGAGGATCAGCTCAACCTCATTTGGCGGGTCAGCGTTCCGCGCCCCTGGGTGCAACGCATCCTGGCCTATTGGACCCTCCTGACCCTGGGGCCGCTCCTGGTTGGGGGAAGCGTTACCCTCTCGACCTATTTCGATATTGTCGCCCAGCACGCAGGCCTCAATCCGGCGCAGATCGCTGATCTCTACACCTGGAAGGCAGAATTTGGCCGCGTCTTGCCCTTCCTGCTCGAATTCATCGCCTGCACGCTCCTCTTCTGCCTCATCCCCAATTGCGCGGTGCGCTGGCGCGATGGAGCGACAGGGGCGCTCTGCGCGGTGATCCTTATCCAGTTTCTCAAAACGGGATTTTCCGCCTACATCCTGACGACGTCGTACCAGACAGTTTACGGCGCGCTCGCCGTGGTGCCGATCTTCCTATTGTGGATGTACTTCTCATGGATGGTCATCCTCTTCGGCGCGGTCATCGCGGCCAATCTGCCGACCTGGCAGATCGACGAGCGGCTCGGTCATCTCGGCGCCGGCGGCGTGCAATTGGGTCTCGCCCTGGCGATTATTGCGGCGCTGGCGCGGCGGCAGCACCAGGGCGGCACCTCAAGGACCGCCGGTTTGGCGCGCGAGCTTGGCATCCCGACAACGGCGCTGGTCGAATATCTGAACCGGCTGGCGCAGGCCGGTTTTGTCGCGCCGACCCAGGCAGGCGGCTGGGTGCTCGCCTGGAACCCGCAGAACGCGACGCTATCCGATCTCTATCAGGCGCTCGACCTACCGCTGGCGCGCGGCTGGGCAGTGCGCCAGCACGCCCCTTGGCAGGCGCTGGTCGCGCCGGCAATGGACCGGATCGTCGCCGCCGAAGGCGCGGCAATGCAGGCGCGGCTCGCCGATCTGATCTCCGCGACAGGCACGCGCGTGATTGCCGATGCCGCCGGCTGAGAGTAAAGCGGGCCGCATGATCGACGACATCCCTGAAGACGAGCCGTTCGCCCCCTTCGCGCGCTGGCTGGCGCTGGCCGAGAAGAGCGAGGAGCTGGCCGAGACGATGACGCTTGCCACCGTCTCCGCGGCAGGCGTGCCGTCGCTGCGGGCGGTGCTGCTGAAATCGGCCGATCCGCGCGGCTTCGTCTTCTACACCAACCTCGAGAGCCGGAAATCCGACGAGCTCTTCGTCAACCCTCATGCCGCGCTGTGCTTCCACTGGAAGTCGCTGAAGCGTCAGGTTCGCGTCGAAGGCATCGCCGAGCAAGTCTCCGAGGATGAGGCCGACGGCTATTTTGCCACCCGCCCGCGCGGCAGCCAGATCGCCGCTTGGTCCTCCGACCAGTCGCGGGTGCTCGAAAGCCGCGAGCAGCTCGACAAGCGTGTCGATATGTTCACCCGCCGCTTCGCCGACCGCAGCGCGATCCTGCGACCGAATTTCTGGTCGGGGTTCCGGGTGAAACCAGACCTGGTCGAGTTCTGGCAGGACCGACCCTCGCGTCTACACGACCGCCTCGTCTTTGTTCGCGAGGGAGGCCGCTGGCGCCAAGAGCGACTGTTCCCGTGACGATCGACGCCGAGCACACCGGTCTTAGAAACCGCGCGGCATACGCTTCGGTCGGGGTCTCGACCATGCTGATCATGGTCAAGTTCGCCGCCTGGCTCGCCACTGGTTCCGTCGCGATGTTGTCGAGCCTGGTCGATTCACTACTCGACGTCGTTGCCGCGGCGGTCAACCTGTTCGCTATACGTCATGCGTCAGAACCGGCCGATCGCGAGCATCGCTTTGGCCACGGCAAAGCCGAACCGCTGGCGGCGCTCGGACAAGCGGCCTTTCTCGCGGGCGGCGCCTTGCTCGTGACATTCGAAGCCATCAACCGGATTGTCACGCCGGCCCCGATCACTCGCGCCACGCTCGGCATCGCGGTGATGATTGTGTCCATCGTCGTTGACGGCGTCCTAGTGCTTTACCAGCGCTATGTGGTCTCCAAGACTGGATCGTTGGCGATCGGTGCCGACGAGCTTCACTTCCGCAGCGACATGCTCGTGAACCTCACCGTGCTTGCGGCCCTCGTTCTCGACCGCTTCTTCGGCACGCCGTTCCTCGACCCGCTCTTCGGCGGCGCTATCGGTCTGTGGATCATCTACGGCTCGACGCATCTATTGCGCCTGTCGCTGACCCAGCTGATGGACCGCGAAATGCCCGACAAGGATCGCGCGCGCATCCGCGCGATCGCCGAGGCGGCGTCCGAGGTCAGCGCGGTTCACGATTTGCGCACCCGCGCCGCCGGGCCGACGGCCTTCATCCAGCTGCATCTTGAGATGGATGGGGCGATGGACTTGCTACACGCCCATGCAATCGCCGACTCGGTCGAAGCGCAGCTGCGCGGCGCCTACCCCAACGCCGAAATCATTATTCACCAGGATCCCGCCGGCCTCGAAGAGCCGCACCAAGTCTTTCCGCCACGCGCCAAGGCGGGCTAACTCGTATCTAGCTTCCCCAGCCTTCGGCCATGGGCGGCAGGCGCGCCGGCGCGGACGGTTGCGGCGCCTGCACGGGTTCATGAACCAACCGCTCGATAGCCGCAAGCCGCGCATCGACATCGATCGACAGGCTCGAGGCAATCTCAAATTTCGGGTCCTCGAATACATCGACCTTTCGCCGCCGACGCCGCGGATCCATCACCGCCTCGTCGCGCTTGCGCAACAGCATCGCGATCTCCGGCTGGTAGAGCCGCACGATCGCGGCGAGCCAGCGGTTGACGACACCTGCCGGCTCAGCCGCGTCTAATGAAAAGCAATCGAGCATGCGGATCACATCTTCGGCGCGGTACCAGGTCTCACCAGTGACCCAGCGATTGGTGGTGAAGAGGCGCACGGCTTCGCCGCCCTTATCGAGCGCGACCGCTACGAGATGACTGACCTCGTCGCGGGCGCCACGCTTCGACGGCGCCGCCTGCGGCGGGGTCGGCAGGTTGGCGATTGCCGCCTCGGGCAGTAAGAACGGCGTCACCCCGCGCGGCATGCCCTCGGCGCGCAGAAACAGGTGGAAATGACCGTGCTCCGGCAGCGCATCGCCGGTCGCGCGCTCGGCCGCCGCATGGCGGTGGTAGAAATACTGCGCGTGGCTCACGGCGTCGTAAACGTCGCTGTCCGGATAATGCCGCCAATCGGCGATCTTGCCGCCTCTGCCGATGGCTTCGCGCACGATCGTGCTACCGCTCGCGGCGATCACGCGCCGGCACTCCCGGATCATCGCCGCCGCCGAAGCAGCGCGTCCAATGCCACTCACTCGACACCTTGCGTTTCGGGTGAACGAAAGGTGTCCAGGATACCTATCTGTGCGCCGCCGACAAGGCGGGGTTGGCAAGCACCCAGGGGATGATCTGTTTGGCGGCATCCGCCATGGCCGCATCGAAGGCGAGCACGATCTGCGGAGTCGCGTTTGCCGACGCGGGTTGGTGCGCGTTGATCAAGGCCTCGGCGAGGATCGTGTGCTGCGGCACCTTGACCAGCTTGACCTCCATCTGGACCCAGACGACAGGCGGTCCGGTCGGCGAATCGTAGACCGCCTCGAAGTGCCGCAGATCACTCTCGATAACAAAGTTGGGACGCAGATCGAGCGAATCGGGCCCGATCGCGGCAAACGCCTTGCTGTTCTCGAAGGCCTCGATCAGCGCGGTCTTGACTAGAGCCGGCGCGCGGTCGGCCCAGTCGCCGTCGGCAAGGTAGTCGAGCGAAGTCGGACTGCGGCTCATTGCGATCCGTTGCGTATCGATCGCCGCCGGCGCGTACGGCACCCCGATCGCTAGTTGCGCCGCGACCTGATGCGTCTGCCGCGGAAAATCGGCGGGCGCGGTCAGCCGGAAAAGTGGACGCGGCGGCTCGGTGAACAACTTGGCGCAGCCGCCGAGACTCAAAACGAGTAGGACAACTGCGAGGCTCTGCAGCGGGCGCAATTTCTTGTTCATTTCGGTTGGTACCCTTCGCGACGGTCACCGAACAGCAGGCGAGTCGGATCGCGCTCGAGCTGCGCGGCAAGCCGCGACAGGCCGGAGATGAATTGGCGGAGCTCGCCGACAAGGCTGTCGATATCGACGAGCGTATGCTGGCTGAAGGTACGGATGCCCGGCCGCGTTTCTTGTAGTGTCACCTCGATCTGACGACTGGCGAGGGTGAGGCCCTTGAGCATTCCGACCAGCTGGTCCTTGACCCCATCAGGCGTGGTGTAGCTGTTGTCGACATCGGTCGACAGCTTGTCGAGCGAGGTCAGCGTGTTTTTGCCCTCGGCGACCAGCTGGCCAATATCGTCGCTGTGCGCCGACAGCGCCCCGGTGAACTTCTCGACATGCTCGAGCGTCTCGGCAAAAACCTCGCGGTTGTGATCGTTGAGCAAGTCGTCGACGTGGTCGAGGATGTCGTCGAGCTTTTCCAGGAGTTGCGGCCCGCGCGCCGAAATGCTCGCCAAGGTCGAGCGGCGCGCCCGGATCACCGGATAGCGCTGTCCCTCGCGCGCCGTCAGTGTCTTGGCCTCCTGCGTCCCACGGGTGATCAGGATGTAGGAGACGCCGCTGAGGATGTTGGTCTCAACATTGGCGGCGGCATCTTCCTTGATGACGACGCTGCTCTTGATCTCGACCGTGACGCGGATTTGCTCGACGTTATTGGGGTCGATCTCGATCTCGGAAACTTGCCCGACGCGGATGCCGTTGTAATCGACCGCCGCGCCCTTGCTGAGCCCGGTCACGGGGCCTTTGAAGAAGATGTCGTAGTGGTCGTAGTTTACCGCGAACTGCGTTCCGGCCAGCCACAGGACGGCGGTGAAGCCGAGGAAGACCAGCGCCAGCACGAACGCGCCGACAGCGACATAATGTGCCCGGGTTTCCATTCTCCCCCCTCGTGCCGGCCTAGCGCGCGGGTAGCGCGTCTTCGGCCGGGTGCGCCGCACGGCCGCGCGGACCGTGAAAATACGAATGAATCCAGGGGTGGTCATCGCGCAAATGCTCTTCGAGCGTTCCCACCTTTATCTTCTTGTCGACCAGCACCGCGACGCGATCGCAGATCGCGAACAGACTGTCGAGATCGTGAGTCACCAGAAATACGGTGAGGCCGAGGCTTGCCCGCAAGTCCTTAATGAGCTGGTCGAAAGCCGCGGCGGCGATCGGGTCCAGCCCAGCGGTGGGCTCATCAAGGAACAAGATCTCGGGGTCGAGCGCCAAAGCGCGCGCCAAACCGGCCCGTTTACGCATGCCGCCTGACAGTTGCGCCGGAAACTTGTCGCCAGCATCGGGTGGCAGTCCGACCATGCCAATCTTGCACGCGGCGATTTCAGCCATCAGCCGCTCGGGCAGCCTCAAATCCTCGCGCAGCGGCACCTCGATGTTCTGCGCCACGGTCAGTGAGCTGAACAGCGCCCCGTCCTGAAACAGCACCCCCCAACGGGTCTCCAGTTCGTGCCGCTGATCGGAAGTCATGTTGAGAACATTGCGCCCCAGCACCTCAATGGTCCCGGACACCGGCCCGTTGAGGCCAACGACGGTGCGCAGCATCACCGACTTGCCGGTCCCCGACCCGCCGACGATGCCGATCACCTCGCCGCGCCGGACGTCGAGGTTTACGCGGTCGTGAATCACTTGCGAACCGAACGAGGTGACCAGGTCGCGCACCCGGATGACGATATTGGTGTCAGGATCGGATGCCATGCTCAGACCTTCAGCACGGAGAAGATGATCGAAAACGCCGCGTCGGTGACGATGACGAAGAAGATCGACTCGACCACCGACTGGGTCGTGAGCCTGCCGACGCTCTCGGCGCTGCGCGTCACGTTCAGGCCCTCGTAACAACCGACCAGCGCGATGATCGCCGCGAAGAACGGCGCCTTGACCACCCCGACCCATAGGGTCCCCTCGGTGATCGCGTCGTGCAACTGGGTGATGAAGGTTGGGATGTTGATGTCGAGGACGACCCACGACATCAGCGCGCCGCCCAACAACCCCATCAAATCGGCGTAAAACACGATCAACGGCAAGGTAATCGCGAGACCGAACAGCCGCGGCAGCACCAGCACCTCGATCGGGTCGAGTCCCAGCGTCCGCATCGCGTCGATTTCTTCATTGACCTGCATCGTGCCGATCTGCGCGGTGAAAGCGCTGCCCGAGCGGCCGGCGATGATGATCGCCGACAGCAAGACGCCGAGTTCGCGCAGGATCGAGATGCCAAGCAGGTTTACCGTGTAAATCTCGGCGCCGAACCGACGCAGCTGGTCGGCGCCCTGGTAGGCCATGACGACGCCGATCAGGAACGACAGCAGCCCAACGATCGGCAGCGCGTTGAGCCCGACCTGCTCCATTTGCACCAAGGTAGCCACGCCGCGAAGGCGCCCGGGTCGCACCGCCAGCTTCGCCGCCGCCTCGGACACGACCCCGGTAAAGGCGACGATGTCTCTGAGCCGACCGAGCAGCAGAAGCGTCACTTCACCGAGTCGCGCGACAAATCCGACAAAGGTGTGGTGCGGCGGTACCGGGTGCGGCATCGGCTCGGCCAAGCCGCGCGAGCGGACTTGATCGAGGAGCGGCGCGAAATGCGCCGGCAGGTTGGCGAACGCGACATGATTACCGCGCGCGGCAAGAGCATGTTCGGTCCGCAAGAGCAGCAACGCGCCGGTGCTGTCGAGACGGCCGACTCCGCCGAGGTCCATCGTTACCTGCCGGCCCTGCGGCAGATCGAGGTCATTCAACCGCCGGTCGAGCTCGCTGGCGCTGGCAACGAGCCACTCACCCTCGGCCCGTAGCACAAGCTCACCCTGTTCATCCGATGCGAAAAGAGATGCGGCTGGCGCCATGCTTTCTGGGGGACAGGGGTCGGGCAGCGGCTAACGACTTTCCAACTACGCGAAAAGCCGCTATGCCGCAACGGAAAGCCTGCGTGCGGGCCGGGAGAACTTCGTAAATGGACTTGAAGGCGCATATCCGTTCGATCCCCGACTTTCCCAAGCCGGGAATCCTCTTCTACGACATCTCGACTCTGCTTGCGCATCCCCAGGCCTGGCGGGTGACCGTCGAGCGCCTCGCCGACGCTGTACGCGGCCAGCGGCCCGATCTTCTCGTCGGCATCGAGTCGCGCGGATTCCTGGTCGCGGCGCCGCTCGCCTACGCGCTCGGCAGTGGTTTCGCCATGGTGCGAAAGAAGGGCAAACTGCCGGGCAAGACCGTGCGCTTTACCTACGATCTCGAATACGGCACCGACACGATCGAGATCCAGAAAGACGCGATCGCCCCCGGTCAGCGCGTTATTGTCGTCGACGATTTGATCGCCACCGGCGGCACCACCGAGGCGGCGATCAAGCTGGTGACGCAGCAGGGCGGCAATGTCGTCGGCGCCGCCTGCATCATCGAGCTGAGCTTCTTAAACGGCCGCAGCCGCATCCCGGTCCCGGTGACGGCGATGATATCTTACGACTCGTAGGTCAGAGACCTAGTCGCACGACCCTGCGGCGCCGATGCTGCGGGCGATCACCGCGTAGAGCGGCTCGGCGACGCCAAATGGAGTGCGGTCGAGGCAGCGGATATCGGTCCAATTGCCGGCTTCGGCAAAATAGCGGGCGACCAGCGACAACCGGCCGGTATCGTCGAACAGCCGCCAACAGCCGGTCGCGGTCGTACACAGACAGCGGTTCGAGAACGTCACCACTAGCGGTGCGCCGGGTTTCAGCACCCGGCCGATCTCGCGGATGACCTCACCGGGTCGCGCCAAATACTGAACGGCGCCGCAAATTGCGGCGCCGTCAAACTCGCTATTGGCAAAAGGCAGCACCGGCTGATGGTTGAGGTCCTGCACGCGCCACTCGTCGAGAAATGCGTTCTCGGCCAGCGCGTGCGCGTCGATCCCAAGGCCGACGACATGGCGGTAATGCACTTCCGGCGGCAGATGCGACACCCAGCTCGACACCACATCGAGGATCGCACCACCGGGCGGCATCACCTCACGGTAGAGATCGGTGATTGCCGCGACCGTCGCCGGATCGACCGGAGAAATGCCCGCATCCCGGCCCTGGCCGGGGTGCAGCTTCTGGTCGAGCGCCAACAGGCTGGGGGTCGGCGGCGGCGCCATGGGTTCCTTCTCGTCTATCCTTTGGTGAAATAGGGACAATCGCGGCGCTGCTCAAGACCTCGTGATATCATTCTGCGATTACCTGCCCGGCCGAGGTCAGCGATAGACCGAGATCCCGCGCCACCGCCGGATGGGTCACCCGGCCGCGGCAGATGTTGAGGCCCTCGCGTAGATGCAGGTCGTCCGCCAAGGCCCGCCGCCAACCCTTGTCGGCGATCGCCTCGACAAACGGCAGGGTTGCGTTGTTGAGCGCGACTGCCGAGGTCCGCGCCACCGCGCCCGGCATATTGGTGACGCAATAATGCACCACGCCCTCCTCGACATAGGTCGGCACGGCATGCGTCGTCGGCCGGCTGGTCTCGCAGCAGCCGCCTTGATCGATCGCGATGTCGACGATGACCGATCCCGGACGCATCGCTCGGACCAGATCACGGCTCACGAGCTTTGGCGCGGCGGCGCCCGGCACCAGCACCGCGCCGATCACCAGATCGGCGGCGATCACCTCGCGCTCGATGTTTTCGACGGTCGAGAACAGGGTATGCAGCTGCGAGCCAAATTGCATGTCGAGCTCGTAGAGCCGGGGCAGCGACTTGTCGACGACGGTGACATAAGCCTCGACCCCCATCGCCATGCGCGCAGCATTGGTTCCGGCGACGCCACCGCCCAGCACGACGACCTTGGCCGCCGGCACGCCCGGCACACCGCCGAGGAGGATACCGGTCCCACCCTGCTCCTTTTCAAGACAATGCGCGCCGACCTGGATCGCCATCCTCCCGGCGACCTCGCTCATCGGCGCCAGGAGCGGCAGCCCACCGCGCGCGTCCGTTACCGTCTCGTAGGCGATCGCGATCGCGCCGGACTTCATCAGCCCCTCGGTCTGCACCGGGTCGGCGGCAAGATGCAGATAGGTGAAGAGCAGCTGATCCTCGCGCAGCGCCTTGATCTCCTCGGGCTGCGGCTCCTTGACCTTGACGATCATCTCGGCGACCGCGAATACGTCGGCCGCGCGAGCGAGGATGCCGGCGCCGGCCACCTCATAGGCCTTGTCGTCAAAGCCGATCGCCGCGCCGGCGCCACTCTCGACCACCACCTTGTGCCCGTGATGCACGAGCTCGCGCACACTGCCGGGCACCAGACCGACCCGATATTCGTGCGTCTTTATCTCTTTCGGAACGCCGATCAGCATTGTCGTACTCCGCGCCGTCCGATCGACGATATCACAGCAGCTTGCCGACCACCGCGTCGGCCAAGGGCAACGACGCGGTCAATCCCGGCGACTCGATCCCGTAGCAATTGACGAGGCCGGGCACGCTGTGCTCGGCCGGGCCCTGCACCGAAAAATCTGCCGCCGGGTCGTTCGGCCCGCTGATTTTCGGCCGGATCCCTGCGTAACCCGGCTGCAGCGCACCGTCCTTCAATCTTGGCCAATAGCGACGCACCGCCGCGTAAAACGAGTCGCAGCGTCGCGGATCGACCGAATAATCGACATCATCGATCCACTCGACATCGGGGCCGAAACGCGCCTGGCCGGCCAGGTCGAGCGTGATGTGGACGCCGAGCCCACCCGGCACCGGCACCGGGTAGATCAGCCGCTTGAACGGCGTCCTGCCGGCCAGGGTGAAATAACAGCCGCGGCAGAAATAGGCAGGCGGGATGATGTCGAGGGGGACGCCCTCGATCGACCGTGCCAGCGCTGGCGCGTGCAGCCCCGCCGCATTGATCAGATAGCGACAGCGGATCACCGCCGGTTCGTCGCCGCCAACCGCAAGTTCGAACCCGTCGGTGAGCACCTTGCCGCCCAAGAGCGGAGTCTTGAACGCGACCATCGCGCCGTTGTCCTCAGCCTCGCCCTGGTAGGCGAGCATCAGCGCGTGGCTGTCGATGATCCCCGTGGAGGGCGACAGCAGCGCCGCGACGCAATGCAGCTCCGGCTCCATGCGCTGCGCTTCCGCCACCGTGAGCCATTCAAGATTGTCGACGCCATTGGCCTTTGCCGCTGCCTCGATCTTCTCGACCCCGGGGACCTCATCCTCACTGGTCGCGACGATCAATTTGCCGAGCGCGGCGTGCGGCACGCCATGGTCGCGGCAGTACTCGTAGAGCCGCTTGCGTCCCTCGACGCAAGCGGTCGCCTTGAGGCTGTCCTTCGGATAATAGAGCCCGCCGTGGATGACCTCGCTGTTGCGCGAGGAGGTCTCAAAGCCAATCGTATAGGCCTTTTCAAGGACGACGACGTCCTTGCCCGCGAGAGCCAAGGCCCGCGCCACGGCGAGGCCGATCACTCCGGCGCCGACCACTACCGCCTCGACTTCGTCCACCGCCCCTCACCCGCATCGCTTTGCCGCCGCATGTTGGCCGCATCGGCGCGCACCCCGCAAGCGCCGCTATGCCGCGCGCTGGCGTTCCTGGTTGACGAGCGCGGCGACCCGCTGCAGCTCGGGTCCCGCCAGCAAAGCTTCGAGCCGCGTCGACAGGCGCCGCCGCCAGTTTGGATGCGCGTCGCTCGTGCCGGGCAAATTGGCCTGCTCGTCTTCGCCGGCGACGTCCTCCAACTGCACCAGCATGAGCCTCGCTCGCGACCGTGCAAGGAAGACCAGGATCGCGTCGCCCAATGCCGTGTCGTAGACGGGCCGATCCGGGTCGGGCAGGAATTCGGCGAACTTGTCGTAGGCGATGAGTCCTTCGCCGGCCAACGCCTCCAACAATTGCCAGCGATCGCGCTTGCGGTCGTTGAGCTCGGCCGCCTCCGCTTCGGCACTGGGATAAAGGCCGAGGCGTTGCCGCCAGGCAACATCGCGGCCGAGCCAAAAGCCTTTCAAGGTTGGCAGGTCATGCGTCGCCGCCGAGGCCGCCGCCAGCGGCGGATAATCCCACGGCGGGATAAAGCCGCCTCCCCAACGCCGCTCGAAGGCGACCACCCGATACGAAAGCAAATTCGCCGCCTGCATCGTCTCGCGGAAACCCGGTGGCACGGTGCCTAGATCCTCGCCGACCACCGCACAGGCTTGCCGATGGCTTTCGAGGGCGACAAGGCGCAACAGGTCAGCAAACGGATAAGTCACGTAGGCGCCGTTGACCGCGGTCTGACCGCGCGGCACCCAATAAACCCGCTGCAACGACATCACATGGTCGATCCGCAGCACTCCGGCATGGCGCATGTTGGCGCGTAGCGCGGCGATGAACGGCCAAAACCCGGCTCGCCGCAGCGCCAGCGGGTTGATCGGGGCGAGCCCCCAATCCTGCCCAAGCCGGCTTAGCGGGTCGGGCGGTGCACCGATCCCCATACCGGGTACCACGAGCCCCTGGTCTGCCCAGGCCTCGGCGCCAAGCGGATTCACCCCGACCGCGAGATCGCGATAGAGGCCGAGCGACAATCCGGCTGCGCGTCCCGCCTCGGCCGCCGCGCCCAATTGCGCATCAGCCTGCCATTGCAGGAACTCGAAGAGTTCGACTCGCTCGGCATGCGCCTTGCCGAAGCGCGCAACCGCCCCGGAATTAGGATCGCGCAGCCGCAACGGCCAATCGTGCCACGAAAAACTCCCACTCTTGCGGTTGACGTCTTCGTGCAGCGCCTCGAAGGTCGCGAATGCGGCAAGCGGCCGCCCGCTCGCCTGCTGAAACGCACGAAACGCCTTCCCCGCTCCGCTCTCCGTACCAACCCTCAGGTCGTGCTCGCGGAAGCGGCGATAAAGCGCCTCCAGAATTGGCCGCTTCAGCGCCGCGACAGCGGCATGGTCGATCAGCGAGGCGGCGCGAGCGGCGGCCAGCGCCGCCTCCGGCGTCAGCGCCCGGATCGCCTCGTCCTCGGCAAAGCCGGGAACCGTGGTCGGATCGATATAAAGATAGTCGAGCATGGCTCGGCTCGACGGTGAATAGGGGCTGGCATGGCGCGGCTCGCTGGCGAACAGCGCGTGCAGCGGGTTGATACCTACCGTCACCGCCCCAACGCCGCCGGCGGCACGGCAGAGTTCGGCAAGGTCGGTGAAGTCGCCCATGCCCCAGTTGCGCGCGCTGTTGAGGCTATAAAGCTGCGCCGTCAGACCCCAGTTATGCGCTCCCTCGCCTAAGGCCGGCGGCAGATAACAGGCGGCCGGTGCGGCGGCGAGGCCGATCACCGCATCGGACCCGCCGCCCTTGAGTTCGAGCTGGTGGTAGCCGAGCGGCAGCGGTCCCGGCAGACGCAACTCACCATGGACAGCCGTGCAACGCCCCTCGGCGTGCCCACCCGGTTCGAGTTCGAGCCGCCATTCGATGTCGGTCCCGTCCGCAACCCGCAAGCGAATGAGGGGGTGTTCCGCTGAGATTGGCTGGAGCGGGTCGAGCGCAAAGGCCCGCGCTTGCTGTGCCTCGGTAAGCGCGGCGGCAGCCTGCTTCGGGTCAGGCGGCAATCCGAAAGCGGCGATCAGGCTGCTAAGCGTCTCCGCGCTTGGCTCATGCGTCACCCCAAGCGCGTCAATGTGCCTTGTCTCGATACCGAGCAGACCGGCCAGCGCGTCCAGCGTCTCGGCGCCGGTCATGAGATATCGCGGAGGGGCGGGTCCGTGGCCGACGGCTTGCCACTCGGCATTCTCCCATCGGCGGAGGCGCGATTAATGAACAGCGCGAAACTGCGCGCCCGCAGCTGGTAGGCGTGGCCGGCGACATAAAGCTTGCCGTCGGTGACGAGGCCACTCGGCTCGGCGGTGTCGACCAGCGCCTGCCAGGCCCACGACGCATTAAGTCGCGGAAAGCGGAAATCCAGATCCTCGTGATACGCGCTGATCATCACCAGGAAACTGGCGTCGATGTCGCGCTGTCCACCGGTCGTGTAGAACTCGCCGGCCGCGCCGCCCAGCACATAGCCCAGGGTCAATGCCACCGGGTTGGCCCAGTCCTTGTCAGTCACCTCCTCACCGCCTGGCGTCACCCAGGTGATGTCCTTGAGGCCGTCCTCGGACAGCACCTCGCCGCGGAAAAAGCGCGGCCGCGAAAACACCCGGTGGCGTCGCCGCAGATGGATGAGCGCGCTGACAAATTTGCGCAGCGCCCCGTCCTCGCTCCGCACATTCGCCCATTCGAGCCAGGAGATCTCGTTGTCCTGACAATAGGCGTTGTTGTTGCCGTTCTGCGTACGGCCGAACTCGTCGCCGGCAACGAGCATCGGCACTCCGAGCGACAACAGCAGCGTCGCCATCAGATTGCGTTTCTGACGGTCGCGCAGGGCGAGAATCTTTGGGTCGCCGGTCGGGCCCTCGACGCCACAATTCCAGCTGAAATTGGCATCGTGCCCATCATGGTTGTTTTCGCCGTTCGCTTCGTTGTGCTTGTCGTTGTAGCTGACCAGGTCGCTGAGTGTGAAACCGTCATGGGCAGTGATGAAATTGATGCTCGCCCAAGGCCGGCGGCCGCGATAACCGAAGATGTCGGACGAGCCGGCGACGCGCGACGCCATGTCCGGCACGAGACCGGCATCGCCTTTCCAAAAGCGCCGCACGACATCGCGGTACTGGCCGTTCCACTCGGCCCAGCCAGGAGGGAAATTGCCGAGCTGATAGCCGCCGGGACCGACATCCCACGGCTCGGCGATCAACTTTACATCGGCCAGCGCCGGGTCCTGACGTAGCGTGTCGAGAAACGCGCTGTCCTGCGTATAGTCGCCGCCTTCGCGGGCCAACGCCGGGGCAAGGTCGAAGCGGAACCCGTCGACATGCATGTCGCCGGCCCAATAGCGTAGCGAGTCTGTCACCAGCTGCAGCACGCGCGGATGGTCGAGGTTGAGCGTGTTCCCGGTGCCGGTAAATTCCTGATAGAAGCGGCGGTCTTCCTGCAGCCGGTAATACGACAGGTTGTCGATGCCTCGGAACGACAGGGTCGGGCCGAGATGGCTGCCCTCGCCGGTATGATTGTAGACCACGTCGAGAAACACCTCGATGCCCGCATCGTGCAAACGTCGGACCACCGTTTTGAACTCGGCGACCGTGCCGGCGGGCAGGAAGCGCGGGTCGGGCGCGAAAAAACCGATCGTGTTGTAGCCCCAGTAATTGGTCAGTCCGTGCTGCGTCAGCGGCCGCTCGGGCACCGCTGCATGCACCGGTAGCAGCTCGACCGCGGTGATGCCCAGCTCGACCAGGTAGTCGATCACCGCAGGGCTGGCGAGGCCCGAGAAGGTGCCGCGCTGAGCCTCGGCGACCTCCGGATGCAACATCGTGAAGCCGCGGACATGAAGTTCGAGGATGATCGACTCTTCCCAGGACGTGCGCGGTTTGCGATCGTCGCGCCAACTGAATGCCGGCTCCACCACCCGACATTTCGGCATGTAGCGCGCCGAATCCCGCCGGTCGAAAGCAAAGTCCTCGCGCGGCCCACCGATGCGGTAGCCATAGACCGCATCGTTCCACTGCAATTGGCCCGACAGCGCCTTGGCGTAAGGGTCGAGGAGCAGCTTGTTCGGGTTGAAGCGGTGGCCGCGCGCCGGCTCGTAGGGCCCATAGACCCGGTACCCGTAGAGCTGGCCCGGTCTCGCTTCGGGCAAATAGCCGTGCCAGACTTCGTCGGTGTATTCGGGCAGCACGATGCGAGCCGTCTCGTGATTGCCCATCGGGTCGAACAGGCACAGCTCGACCTTCTCGGCATGGGCCGAGAACAGCGCGAAATTGACCCCGCGTCCGTCCCAGGTCGCGCCCAGCGGATAGGGGGTGCCGGGCCACACCCGCGGCGACGCCATCAGGGCAGCCTCACCGTTCGAGCGTGAAGATCAGCGTCGCCAGCGGCGGCAGCCACAAGCGCAGTGAACAAGGCTGGCCATGCATCGGCGTCGCCTCGGCCTCTACCATGCCGAAATTGCCGATGCCGCTGCCCCCATAGTGGCGAGCGTCGGTATTGATCCGCTCGCGATAGCACCCGGGGCGCGGCACCCCAATGCGGTAATCCTGGCGTGGCACCGGGGTGAAGTTGCAGACCACCACCGCCATCCCCTGGCCGTCGGCGCTCCAGCGCATGTACGAGAGGACGCTCTCGTTACTGTTGGCGGCATCGATCCAGGAGAACCCTTCCGGCTCGCAATCGCGCTCGTGCAATGCCGGGGTCGCCCGGTAGAGCCTGTTGAGGTCCCGCACCAAGCTATGGACGCCGGCATGGAAGGGGTTCCCAAGCAGCTGCCAATCCAGCCCGAAATCGTGGTTCCACTCCCGCTCCTGCGCGAACTCGCCGCCCATGAACAACAGCTTCTTGCCGGGATGCGTCCACATGAAAGCGAAATAGGCGCGCAAATTAGCGAAACGCTGCCAGTTGTCGCCGGGCATCCGGCTGATCAACGACCCCTTGCCGTGCACCACCTCATCATGGCTCAGGGGCAGGATGAAGTTCTCGTGAAACGCATAGAGCAGGCCAAAGGTCAGGTCGTTGTGGTGATGCTTCCGGTGGATGGGATCGCGCGACATGTAATTGAGCGTGTCGTGCATCCAGCCCATGTTCCATTTGAAGCCGAAGCCGAGCCCGCCGACATAGGTCGGGAGCGAGACCATCGGCCAGGCGGTCGATTCCTCAGCCGCGGTGGTCGCGCCACTGCCCTCGCCAAACACCAGTTCGTTCATCCGCCGCAGGAAGGCGATGGCGTCGAGGTTCTCGCGCCCGCCATACGCGTTGGGGATCCAGTCGCCGGGCTCGCGGCTGTAGTCGAGATAAAGCATCGAGGCGACGGCATCGACCCGGAGCCCATCGATATGGAACTCGCGCAGCCAATAAAGCGCGCTCGACAGGAGGAAATTGGCGACTTCGCGCCGCCCGTAATTGTAGATGAGCGTGTTCCAATCGCGGTGCAGCCCTTGGCGCGGATCGGCATGCTCGTAGAGCGCCGTGCCGTCGAACCGCGCCAACCCATGCGGGTCGTTGGGGAAATGTCCGGGTACCCAATCGAGCCATAGCGCCAGCCCCGCGCGGTGGCAAGCGTCGACAAAGGCGCGGAAATCCTCCGGCCCGCCATAGCGCGATGTCGGGGCGAACAGCGACACCGGCTGATAGCCCCAGGAGCCATCGAACGGGTATTCGGTGACCGGCATCACCTCGATATGAGTAAACCCAAGATCGGCGACATAGGGCACCAGCTGTTCACCCAGCTCGCGATAGTTGAGATACCGCCCGCCCTCCGCGAGGTCGCGCCGCCACGACCCGAGATGCACCTCGTAGATCGAGATCGGCGCGGCGCGGTCATTGACGTTGGTGCGCTGCTGCAGCCAGCCGTCATCCTGCCATTCGTAACGGCTCGGCGCGGCGACGACCGAGGCGGTGCGCGGCGGCAGTTCGCCTTGTGCGGCATGCGGGTCGGCCTTCAGCACCAGCGACCCGTCGGCGCCGAGAACCTCGTATTTATAGACTTCGCCGGCGCCGATGCTCGGCACGAACATCTCCCAGAACCCGCCGGCGTGGCGCTTGCGCATCGGCAACCGGCGTCCATCCCAGGCGCTGAACCCGCCGACGACGCTGACCCGCTGGGCGTTGGGCGCCCACACCGCGAAGGCGACACCCGCCAGCCCATCGTGGGACAGGGGATGCGCACCGAGCTTCTTGTAGCTGTCGAGATGTGTCCCCTCGGTGAGCAAGTGGATATCGAGGTCGCCGAGCACCGGGGGAAAACGGAACGCGTCGTCGAACTCGTGCGCCGCGCCGTTCCAGACCGCCCGAAGTCGGTAGGGGAATCGGTCGGCACGGCTTTCGAGGCGGGCGATAAAGAACCCGTCAGGATGCACCCGCTCAGCAGCGCAAGCAACCTCGCCGGTTCCCGCGTCGATAATCGTCAGCGCCTCTGCGCCGGGCAACATGGCTCGCACGACGAGCCTGCCGCCTACCTTGTGCATGCCAAGAAACGAGAACGGGTCGCCGTGCCGCGCCGCGACCACCGCTTCAATCTGCGGATCCGCGGGGCCGGGCAACCGGACGGCGCGCCGTACCACGCCGCGCCGGCTTGCCGCCTCGCTCAGTCTTGCGCCGTCATCCATCGGCCGAGCCGATCTCCTGTGGCGATAAACGGTGATGTTCGCGCCGCTGAGGTTACTAACGCCCAAACGGCCGGAAGCGCCGCTGCCGCGCATGATTCTCCGGCGACCGACCCCGCCTAGAGCTCGACCTCGACCAGATACGGCCCTGGTGTCGCGATCCCCTCGGCGCAGCGCCGGTTGAATTCTTCCATGTTTGTGACCTTTGCGCCCGGCACCCCCATCGCCTTGGCGAGGCCGACCCAGTCGAGGTCCGGATTGCCGAGATCGAGCATGTCGAGCGCCTTTCGACCCGGGTTGCCGGCGCCGACATTGGCGAGTTCGCCTTTGAGGATCTGGTACGTGTGGTTCGAGAACAGCAAGGTCGTCACGTCGAGCCCCTCGCGTGCCTGTGTCCACAGCGCCTGCAGAGTGTACATGCCGCTGCCGTCGCCTTCGAGGCAGACAACCTTGCGGTCGGGGCACGCAACCGCTGCGCCGGTCGCCACTGGCAGACCCATGCCGATCGACCCGCCCATATTGCTGAGCCAGTCGTGCGGCGCCGCCGCCTTGGTCGGCGCGAAGAAGCCGCGCCCGGTGGTCACCGCCTCGTCGACGACGATCGCGTTCTCCGGCAGCAGCGCGCCGAGCGACCTGCCCAATGCCATCGGTTCGATCTTCCCGGTCGCCAATTCGGGCTTCGCCTCGTCGATCGCCGGCACCGCGGTCCGGCTGGCGCCGACCGCTTCCGCCAGCGCCTCCAAAGCGCCGATGGGTTCCTCGTCGAGCTCGCACAGCACATGGCCCTGGCAGTCCTCGGGGTGCAGCAGGCTCGGCTTGTTGGGATAGGCGAAGAACGCCACCGGCATCTTCGCGCCGACGAGGACGATGTGCTTCAGCCCCTTGAGCACCGCCAGCGCCTGGTCGACGACGTAGGGCACGCGTTCCAGCGCCACCCTCCCGCGCCCGCGCTGGGTGCGGGCGTTCGACCCCTGCGCTATGAGCCGGGCGCCGGTCTTGGCGCAGATCTTTCCGGCCAGCGCCAGCCCGTCCTCGCGCAGCGCGCGCCCCGTCAGCAGCAGCATGGCAGGCTCGCCCGAGCGCAGCACCTTCGCCGCCTCCTCGATCGCCGCCGCCGCGGCCGGCTCGCGCCGCGCCGCGACCGGCGTCGCGACCGGGCCCGAGCCCTCGTTCCATGCCGTGTCCGCGGGCAGGATCAACGTCGCGATCTGCCCCGGCGGTGTGCGCGCCGCCTGGATCGCCGCCG
>DASYXG010000175.1:0-1611 GCA_035935235.1 Allostellaceae bacterium | reverse complement strand
CACCACACCCGTGGTGGCGCCGACCCCACCGCCTACGGCCGCGCCGACCGCCGCACCCGGAGCGCAGCCGATCGGGATCGTCACAATGCACCCGATAAGGGCGCCGGTGGCCGCACCGCCAGTGCCGTTGACGACCGCGTTGGTCCCTGGGTCGGGCGTTTGAGCAAACGCGGGGGCTGCAAGCGCCACAGCGGCAAGAATTGCAATAGCACTAAGGATCTTCATCGCTGTTCTCCTTTTAAGACTTCGGGCCTGTCGTCTTGCAGCGGCCCGGGAGACACCGTTTAATGACTGTGCCAACACCCCGGTTATGGTATCGATCCCTACGAATTAATTTCATCGAACTGATGTATCTTGGCTCCTAGTGGCTCCACGGCATGGCGATTTGCGGTCGCTGCAGGTTTCGCTCGGCGCCTCGCAATGGCCGCTGAATCGCGATAGCCTTCCCGCAAATTTCCCTTCTTCGGACGAGGCACCTCATGGGCATCACGGTCGCGGTCATGGCGCAGGGCACGATGGGCGCCGGGGTCGGCAAGCGGCTGAACGAGCGCGGCGCCACGGTGCGCACGCTGCTTTCCGGTCGCAGTGAGGCCAGCGCCGGGCGGGCCAAGGCCGCCGGCATGAAGCCGGCCGCCGACGAGCGCGAGTTGCTGTCCGGCGCCGATTTCTTTCTGTCGATCCTGCCGCCCGACCAGGCGGTCGGGCTGGCCGAGCGTCTGGCGCCGGCGCTGCAATCGCTGCCGGTGAAGCCGGTCTATGTCGATTGCAACGCGATCAGTCCGCAGACCGCGGCGCGGGTCGCGGCGATCGTCGAGCCGACCGGCGCCGCCTTTGTCGATGGCGGGATCATCGGCGGGCCGCCCCGCGAGGGCTACAGCCCGGCGATTTACGCGTCGGGGCCGCAGGCCGAGCGCACCAGGCCGATCGCCGAGTACGGTATCGACTGGCGGATCATCGAGGGGCCGATCGGCGCGGCCTCGGGGCTCAAGATGAGCTACGCCGGCATTACCAAGGGCACGACCGCGATCGCCGCGGCGATGCTGCTCGGAGCGGCGCGGTTCGGCTGCGCCGAGGCGCTGATCGCCGAACTCTCTTCATCGCAACCCGAAATGCTCAAGCGCATGCAGCGCGGCATCCCCGGGATGTACGACAAGGCCTATCGCTGGGTCGGCGAGATGGAGGAGATTTCCGACTTCCTCGACGCCAACGCACCGTCATCCGACATGTACGCGGCGATCGCCAAGCTCTACGACTACCTCGCCGCCGCCGAGGCAGAGGCCACGCCTGCCGCCGACAACGCGATCAAGACGCTCGATCAGGTACTGGGACGCGGATGAGCGGGCGGCGAGATCGCTACCCGCCATCCACGGACCGGGTTAATAGCCGGCGCCGTAATAGGGTGCAGGGCCGTAGCTGTAATACGGGTTGCCGTAGCCATAGCCGTAGTACGGATACCCGTAGCCATACGAGTACGGGTAATAATAGGGGCTCGAGGCGACGGTCGCGCCAACGATCGCGCCGCCCAGAATGCCCAGGCCGATCGCGGCGCCGCCCCAATGGCTGCCGTGCCAGCCGCCACCGCCACGCCAGCCCCCGCCGCCATGCCAGCTT
>DASYXG010000174.1:0-7430 GCA_035935235.1 Allostellaceae bacterium | reverse complement strand
CAAGCTCGACAACTTGCGCGCCGGCGAGCTTGAGGGCTGCCGGTTGGCCGAGACCGCCGATTTCGGTGAAGTTTCCTGCGCCGCGAACGAGCGAGTTCTGATCATCAACGACCAACTCGCTGGCTGCACCTTTGCGAGAGCAGCGCGCTTCGGCCCGCTCACGCTGCCGGTCGGCGCGTCGGTCACCTACAATGACGGCCGCCCCAGCAATTTTCGGCTGCCCAGCCAAGGTGCTCCAATCGATGGGTTCGGGCTGATCCTGCCGCCCGGAACCAAGGGGGATTTCTGCTTTCGCAGCGACACACCTGAACACCTCGAAGTCAGCCGCTCCGCTTATGTCACGATCGACAACGTCAAACTGACCGGCTGGGTCGGGTTCGACTGCAAAGCCGACAGCGCGTTCGAGCGAGGGACGCTGTTCGAGGACGCTATGGTCGCCGGCAAATGGCGGCAGCGCGGCGACCTGCTGTCGCACGACGACCTGTTTCCCCAGAAGGGTGGTTAGGCCAAGGTCTCAGGCTGCTTGCGCGTGGCCGATCGCGGCGGCGCGCTCGGCGAGGCGGCGGATGCGCGGCCAGTCGCCGGCGGCGATCGCGTCGCGCGGCGCCATCCACGAACCGCCGACCATCGGCACGTTGGGCAGCGCCAGGTAATGCTCCGCGGTACGCTCGTCGATGCCGCCGGTCGGGCAGAAGGCGATGCCCGAGAACACCGGGGCCAGCGCGCGCAGCAGCGCGATGCCGCCGAGCGCCTCGGCCGGGAACAGCTTCATGACGCAAATGCCGAGCGCGCGAGCCGCCATGATCTCGGACGGGGTGGCGACACCGGGGAGATATGGCAGCTCGGTCGCCAGCGCCGCGCCCGCAAGCTCCGGGGTGGTGCCGGGGCTGACCAGGAACTTCGCGCCGGCACGCACGGCTTCGCTGACATCCTTGGCGCGCAGCAAGGTGCCGGCACCGACCGTGACCTGCGGCAGTTCGCGCGCGATCGCTGCGATCGCACCGGCGGCCGTTTCTGTGCGGAAGGTGACCTCGATGACCTTGAGGCCGCCTTCGTAGAGCGCGCGGGCGAGCGGCACCGCCTGCGCCTCGCGCTCGATGGTCAAAACCGGGATGACATTGGTGCCGCGAAACAGAGGATGCATGGCCGGGTCCTCCTTCAGGGCGTTTCCCGAATTTATCGCGGCCGCCGGCGCGCCGCAGCCCCGCCGAGAAGGCCGCGTCAAACAGCCAACAGCAAATGGCGGCGGAAGGCCCTGGCGGCTGCGGGGATGCGAATCGGTGGCCGGTCTAATCGCGCTTTCCCAGCGCCGCGGCCTTCCACAATTCCCAGGCGCGGGTCAGTACGCCGGCGTTGATCGCCATCGACGCGGCCGCCTCACCGTCGCTGAGATAAGTCACGCGGCCGTCACCGAGCCGCAACGCATCGGCTTGCAGCCGCGCGTTGGCCTCAGTGTAGACGGCGCGGAAGACGACCTCCGGCAGCGAGCGCCCGACCACGACATTGCCGTGCCCGCGCATCAGCGCGACGGTGGCCTCACCCAGGCTGTGGGCGAGCGCCGCGCCGAGAAGCGGCGTGCGGATTAGCATGTCGGTGGCCTCGCAACCGGTGTCACGAATTTCGAAAACCGGCACGTCGCCCCCGAGAAAGGAGCTCATGTGATAGATCGGGCGGAGCTTGGCGTCGGTGACCCCGAACGGGATCACCGCCGGCGAATGGCTGTGGACGATCGCCTGGGCCGCCGGTTGCGCCTTGTAGATTTCGCTGTGGATGTAGCGCTCGACATAGGCCGTGCGGCGATCGTTGCCGAGCGCTTCGCCATCCTCGCCGAACATCATGATATCGGCGGCGGTGACGAGGCCGGGCGCCATGCTACGCGCCAGGAGAAAGACGCCGGCGGCGCTGTCGTGTCGCACGCTGACATGGCCGAAACCGTCGACCACGCCCTCGTTCGACAAGACGCGGTTGGCGGCGACCAGGTCTTCGATCAGCGCCGGGCTTGCCGGCGCAGGCTTCGCTGTGGCCAATTCAGTCCTCCCGGCGGCATGATGCGCTCGGCAAGATAGTGAGGGAGGGCGCGGTGGAAAAGCGCAGGCTGGGCAAGACCGGGTTCGAGGTGTCGCTGCTGGGGTTCGGATGCGGCGCGGTTGGCGGCCTCATGACCAACGGCGATCCCAAGGACCAGGAGCGCGCGGTCGCCCGGGCGCTGGAACTCGGCATCAATTATTTCGACACCGCGGCGCAATACGGCAGCGGGCGGTCGGAAACCAATCTCGGCCGCATCTGGAAGTCGCTGAAGCCGAAGGCCTATGTCGGCACCAAAGTGCGGCTGCCGCCGACCGAGCGCGGCAAGATCGGCGCCGGCATCGCCGCGGCGCTGGAAGAAAGTCTCAAGCGGCTCCAGATGGAGCGGGTCGATCTGTTCCAATTCCACAACGCCATTGTCGACAAGACTGACGGCGCGAATTTTTCCGCGACCGACGTGCTGGAAGAGGTCGTGCCGGCGTTCGACAAGCTGCGCGACCAGGGCAAGCTGGGGTTTTTTGGGATCACCGCGGTGGGCGAGACCACGGCGTTGCACCGCGTGGTCGACGCCAAAGTCTTCGCCACCGCGCAGGTCAGCTACAACCTCCTCAACCCGAGCCCGGGCCGCGCCATGCCGGCGGGCTTCCCGGCACAGGATTACGGTAATCTGCTTGCCCACACCAAGGCGGCGGACATGGGGGTCATCAACATCCGCGTGCTCGCTGGCGGCGCGCTCAGCGGCAGCGCGGAGCGCCACAAGAACGCCTCGCCGCCGCCGGAGCCGATCGGCTCCGGCAGCAGCTACAACCTCGACCTCGAACGCGCCAGACGGCTGACGCCGTTGATCAGCGAAGGCCATGCGGGGAGCCTGGTCGAGGCGTCGCTGCGCTATGTCATCGCCAACGAGGCGGTCTCGACGGTGCTGATCGGCATCGCCACGCCCGAGCAATTCGAATACGCCGTGCGATCGATCGAGAAGGGCCCGCTTTCCGACTCCGCGCTGGCGCTAGCGGCCGGGCTACAAAGCGGTTTTGTTGGGGAAAAGAGATAATTGGTCCGATCAAGTGCGCTCGCGCCTCCGCGCGAGCTTGCGGCACCGGCCCGCTCCCCCGCCCGGCCACCCAACGAGAGTATGCTGATTGGGCGGCCGGGCGGGGGAGCGGGCTGGCGCCGAGCGAGGAACGAGCAACATGACAATCAACATCACCCCCATCGGCGAGACGCTGGGCGCGACGGTCGAGGGCGTCGACCTCAACCGCGAGCTCGACCATGAGGCGTTTGCCACGGTGCTGAGGGCGCTCGGCGATTACGGGGTGCTGCGGTTTCCGCGGCAGGCGCTGAGCGCCGAGCGGCAGATGGCGTTTTCCCAGCGCTTCGGGTCGCTGGAAATCAATGTCGCCGGCGCGTTTCAGGAACCGGGGCATCCCGAGGTGATGATCCTCTCAAATATGAAAGACGAGCGCGGCCGCCCCATCGGCGCCAAGGACGCCGGGCAGGACTGGCACACCGACATGTCGTATAGTGCGACGATCGCGTTCGCCAACGTGCTCTACGCGCTCAAGGTGCCGCAGCGCGACGGCAAACCGCTCGGCGGCACCGAGTTCGCCAACATGCACGCGGCCTATGACGGGCTGCCGGACGATCTCAAGACCCGGCTCGATGGGATGACGGCGCTGCACGATTTCAACAAGTTCTGGGACATGATGCTGAAGCGGCCGGGGACGTGGCGCAAACCGCTGACCGCGGAGCAGCGCGCCAAGAAACCGCCCGTGTCGCACCCCATTTTCCTCAGCCACCCGATCACTGGGCGCAAAGTGCTGTACTGCAACCCCGGCTACGCGATCCGCATCAACGAACTGCCCGAGGCCGAGAGCGACGAGGTGCTGGAGTATCTCTTCGACCACCAGCTCCAGCCCAAGTACCGCTATGTCCATCGTTGGAGCGAGGGCGACGTGCTGCTGTGGGACGATATCGGCACGCTGCACAACGCGCACGCCGATTACGGCCCCGACGAGCACCGCCTCATCAAGCGCTGCCAGGTGATGGCCGACCGAATTTTCGAGCCGGAATTCGTGCGCGCGGCGCTGGCCTGAGGCCAAGCATTTGCGCATCCTCTTCCTGGCTGGCGTCCTGATCGCCGTGCCGATCGCTGCCGCCGAAGCCACCGACGATCCCCAGCTGACGCGATTGGCGACCTGCCAGGACTCGTGGGTCGAGTGGAAATCGGGCGATCCCACGCGGCTCAATCAATTGGTCAGCCGCATCCAGGCAGAGTTCACGGAGGCAAAGTTCGGGGCCTACACGCCGAAATCGAGCCTCGCCGTGCTGGGCTTCCCGGTCGCGCAGGTCTACCCGGAGAGCGTCGGGATGGGGGTTGGCTTCTCGGTGGTGGTCAACGCCACGTTCGACGCGGTCAAAGCCGCGCTGGGAAAGACGCTCGGCAAGCCGCTGAAATGCGAGAAGCCGAGCGACAACATGCGCACCTGCGGGCTCGAAATCGCCGACAAGAAAACGATCATGCTGATGGCGGAAGACAACCCGAAGGCCACAACGACGCTGTTCGGCTGCTACTATTTTTACGAGAAGTGACGCGGCTGCTGGGCCGCGGAGGGTTCCTCAGTGCTCGTCTCGCCGCCGCGGCATTGACAGAAAGCCGTGCGCGACGTGCCAGAACTGGTGCCGGTTGTGGCCAAAGACTAGCGCATGCGCGGCCCCGGGGAGCACCACGAACTGGCGGTCGGGGTTGGGCAGTTGCCGATAGAAATCGAGCAGATCCTCCTCGCTGGCGATGCCATCATACTCGCCGCGGATCAGCATCACCGGCGACTTGACGCGAAGCGGATCGACCACCGGCAGGTTGGCGCACATGTCGAGATAGGTGCCGGTCGGCACCTGGTCACCGAACTGCAGCTCGGTGTCGGCGAGCGCGGCGGCGACGCGCAGATCGCTGGTGCCGGGATGGTCGCGGGTAAAGATGCTCTCGATCATCGCGCGGTCGCGCAGCCGGCGGTTATGGGCGCGGAAATAAGGCAGCTGCTCGCCGCGTTTCGCCAGGGTCGGCGAGTTGCGACCGGTATAGGTGAAGGCGTTGAGGATCAATCGGTCGACACGCTCAGGCCGCTCCATCGCGAAGGCGGCGGCGCGCAGCGCGCCCGAACTCTCGCCGAGCATGTGCATCTTGGGCTGGCCGGTCTCGCGGATCACCAGCTCGCTGGCAGCGATCAGATCCTCGACGCCGCTGGCGATGTCGGAATTCCGCTCGGTGCGCGACGAGCGGCCGTAATTCTCGTGGTCCATGGTCCACACGTCGTAGCCGAGTTCGGCGAAGACATTCATCGTCGAGTACTCGCCGCCGGGTGCGACCAGGTCGAACGACGAAAGCGCCGAGTTCGACGAGCCGTGGACGAGGAAGAGAACCGCGCGGGTCCCCTGCCCCGTCGCCCGCTTGCGGTAGACGGCGAGCGAGACCTCGTCCTTCTTCACCGAGTAATCAGCCCGCTCGACCAGGGGCGCGAGGCGAACGGGATCGAAACCGCCATTCGGCATGAGAAACCTCCCGACAGAGCCTAGGTTAGCGCAACGGACCGCCGGCGATGTCGGCGGTCTTGTTCTGCAGGCGCGAGAGCAACCCGTCGATCCCGCTCAACGCCATGATGGCGCGGATTTGCGCTTTCTGGACAGCGCCTTGGCTGATGAAGCCATCGGCGATGACGTCAATCGCCTTCCACTTGCCGCCCGTCTGCTGCATCACGTAGCCGAGCGTATGGGTCTCGCCGCCGGACGGGCCTGGCACGATCTTGACGCGAACAACGTCATCGCCGCTTTGCGGCGGCGTCAGGTCGAATTGCTCACCGGAATAATCGTCGAAATTGGCGACATACGTCGCGACCGAATACTGCTGAAAGGCGCTGGCGAGCGCCTTTTGCCGATCGACTTGCAGCGATTTCCACGGCGCGCCGACGGCGTCCTGGAGGATCGCATCGAGGTCGAACGCCCGGGCCACGAAAGGCGTCAGAATATCGTAGCGATCCTGGAACGGCGCCGACTTGCCCGCCTTCATGACCTTCAGCAAACTGGCGTCGAGCTGTTCGATTGGCTCGGTCAGATCGGAGGCGAACGCAGCGACCGGCAGAGCCAGGGAAAATGTCACCGCGAGCCAAAGGCGGGGCAGCATCGCCTAGGCTCCGAGCAGCGCCGAGCGGAAACGGTTGCGGCAGGCAGCCGGGTCGAAATTGCGCTTGTAGGATGGCGGCTCGGCTGGGGCGACGCGCAACACGACAAAAGCGGCGCCGTTGCCCTCGCGCAGGAGGCGCGCGCCGTCGGCGATCTCGCTTTCAGCGGCGACCGTGCAGGTGCGGTGGACACCGGCGCCGATCGCGATCTTCTCCAAATCGACGCCGAGGCTGGTGTGGCTCTTCTGCCAGCCGGTCTCGCCATAGTGGCCGTTGTCGACGACGAGGATTGAGAAATTCGCCGGATTCATGATCGCCACCGTCGCCAGCGCGCCGACATTCATCAGGATTTCGCCGTCGCCGGTCGCCACCAGCACGCGTTTGTCGGGGCGCGCCAGCGCGAGCCCGAGGCCAATCATCACCGCGCCGCCCATCGCTCCCGCCATGGTGTAGATCTGGGCGCTGTCATGGGTCAGCGCAGCGATGTCGCGGGCCGTGCCGGCGAGCCCGGTCACGACAAGGAAATCCGTGGGGTTGCCGATGATCGCCGGTACCGCCTCACACCGATCGAGAACAAACCCGGCCGCCGTCGCCGCCGCGACATCTACCCCTTGCGGGTAATGCATAGCCATCGAACTCTCCCCTAGAACGCTTTCGCGCCGAGCAGCTTCTGGGTCAGGAGCACCGCGACCGCGTTGCCACTCTGGAACACCATGGTCAGCGCTGCCTCGACGGTCGGGATCACCTCATCCGGCGTATCGGCGCGCAGGACGATGACACCCATCGCCTGCAGCACCGGCTCGACCGCTTGGCCCATCGGGAACTGCCACGGGTTTCCCTCACCAAAATCGCCGCGCATGCTGACCAGCATCAGCATCGGGAAGCGGCCGCCCTTCACCAGCGAGAGCATGTTGACGCTGTTGCCGGTGCCGCTCGACTGCATCAGGAGGACGCCGCGCGCGCCCCCGAGATCGGCGCCGGCGAGCAGCGCCACGCCTTCCTCCTCGGTGGTTAGCGCCACCGAAAACACGCCCGGATCGGCAAGCGAGCGGTCGATCAGAATGCGATGGCCCGCGTCCGGGACGTAGGAAATTGCGTCACGTCGTGGCGGCGCAATAGGTCGTAGAGCGCATCCTGCCAGCGTCCGCCCGATCCCGCGGTCATAACCGGAACCCCCTTCTTGAATTTGGTGCACCGTCGCGCCAACGCCAAGCGAAGGCAACCCTCAAACCC
>DASYXG010000173.1:0-4363 GCA_035935235.1 Allostellaceae bacterium | reverse complement strand
CAGCTGGCCACCAAAGTAAAGGAAGTCATCTCCGGCGAAGCGGCGTAAGCACGGCCGCGCACCAGTCCGATCGTCGTTCCCGCGAAAGCCGGAACCGGAGGCAAGTGACGGAAGGCGGCAATCTTCGGGTCACCAGAAAGTTCCCCTTGTGTTCTTAGAACAAAATGCGTACATTGCCTCCCTGATCGCGCGTTTGCGCTGCCGTCCCGGCTGTGGAATAAGGAGGGACCGATGACACAACCCGTACTGCGCCTCTTGGATAGGGATACGATGGATAAGCAGCGGGCCTTGGATGCGGCGCTCGGCCAGATCGAGCGTGCGTTCGGCAAAGGCTCGATCATGAAATTGGGCTCGCGCGAGGCGGCGATGGAGGTCGATGTCGTGTCGACCGGTTCCCTCGGTCTCGATATCGCACTCGGCATCGGCGGGTTGCCGCGCGGTCGGGTCATCGAGATTTACGGACCGGAAAGCTCGGGCAAGACCACGCTCGCGCTACATGTCATCGCCGAGGCGCAGAAGACCGGTGGCACCTGCGCCTTTGTCGACGCCGAGCATGCGCTCGACCCCGCCTACGCCAAAAAGCTCGGGGTCGATATCGACAATCTGCTGATCTCGCAGCCCGATGCCGGCGAGCAGGCCTTGGAGATCGCCGACACCCTGGTGCGCTCCGGCGCGATCGACGTGCTGGTCATCGATTCGGTGGCGGCGCTCGTGCCCCGCGCCGAGCTCGAAGGCGAGATGGGCGACTCCCATGTCGGGTTGCATGCGCGGCTGATGAGCCAGGCGCTGCGAAAGCTGACCGGCTCGATCTCGCGCTCGCGCTGCATGGTCATTTTCATCAACCAGATCCGCCTCAAGATCGGCGTGATGTTTGGCAACCCCGAGACTACGACCGGCGGCAACGCGCTCAAATTCTACGCCTCGGTGCGGCTGGACATCCGCCGCATCGGCGCGATCAAGGACCGCGACCAGGTCGTCGGCAACCAGACCCGGGTCAAGGTCGTCAAGAACAAGATGGCGCCGCCGTTCAAGGTCGTCGATTTCGACATCATGTACGGCGAGGGTGTCTCCAAGACCGGCGAATTGATCGATCTTGGCGTCCAGGCCGGGGTCGTCGAGAAATCAGGTTCGTGGTTCTCCTATGAGGGGCAACGCATCGGCCAGGGCCGCGAAAACGCCAAGCTCTATCTCAAGGAAAATACCGATGTCGCCGGCGAGATCGAAAACGCGATCCGCGGCAATGCCGGTCATGTCGCCGATGCGATGATGGCGGCGCCAGGCGAAGTGGCGGCGGGGGAGGAGTAATCCTCCTCGTCATCAGGCAAAGCAGACGCCCCGGACCGCCCGAATGCGGCGGCTCAGGGGCTTCGCTTGTTAAAAACCTGCTAATAAAAGGGGGCAACAGGCCGGGGCGCTGCGTCGCGCTTTGACCGGAAATTAACCAAACTCGTGTGACCTTGGCCGGTGGGTTAGAGCCGGGCGAGCGCCACTTTGTCGAGCGAACAAACCAATCATCGGCCCCTCGCGTCTGCGCTGACCCAGGCGCCGACGGCGTTACGGCTCTGGCTTCCGTCTTGGCCCTGGTTCCTGGGGCTCGTCGCCGTGATCCGCGCGCTCACCTCGCCGGCCGCGCTGCTACACGATCCCGACACCTATCTCCACATCGCCGCCGGGCGATGGATGCTCGCCCATCACGCCTTGCCTGTCGCCGACGTTTGGTCGCATACGATGCCGGGGGCGCCGTGGATCCCTGCCGAATGGCTCGGAGAAGTGGTTCTCGCCGCAATCTACAACGCCGCAGGCTGGGGCGGCGTTGTCGTCATGATAGCCAGCGCCTTTGCCCTGGCTACAGGATTCCTTGCCTGGTTCCTCCTCCTCCGCCTGCCGCCGCTTCCCGCCGCGATCGCCACGCTGGCCGGTGCGATGCTGGTCTTGCCGCATCTGCTCGCACGTCCGCATGTGCTCGCCCTCCCGGCGCTTGTTTGCTGGTGCGGCGTGCTGATCGCTGCTCGCGACGAAGAGCGCGGTCCGCCGTGGGCCGTGCTTCCGGTTATGGCGCTGTGGGCCAATCTGCACGGCAGCTTCATGTTTGGCTTGGGGCTGGCGGGTTTTCTTGGCGCGGAGGCGATGCTGCATCCAGGCGCCGGTCAATCTCGACTCGCCGAGGTCAAGCGCTGGGGGCTGTTCGTCGCTGGCGCCATCGCCGCCGCGCTATGCAACCCGAACGGCCTTTCGGCCCTGCTCCAGCCATTACGTCTCGTCGCGATGCCGGCCCTGCAAACCGGCTTTGTCGAATGGGCACCGGCCGAACTGGCGAAATTTCCGGCGCTCGAAGCCTGGCTGCTCGGCGCCATAGCGCTCGGCTTCACGCTCCGTACCAGTCTGCCGTGGAGCCGGCTCCTGCTGCTGTTGGGCCTCTTCTACATGGCGCTGGCCCATGTCCGACACGCCGACCTGCTGGGTCTCGTCGCCCCGATTGCTGTTGCCGCCGCGTTTGGCCCAGCGCTCGTCCGCCTGCTACGGCCCGCCGCTGGATCACCGATCTCACGGGCCGCCACCGCGCTGGCGCGGCCGGCACGGCCTCCCGCGTATGCATTGGTCCTCGTCCTGGGCTTCGCCGCCAGCCTGCCGGCGCTGCTCCACCCTCCCGCTCGCACGGGTGACGCAGTAACGCCACAGGCCGCCCTCGCCGCGGCGCAGCGCCTGGGTCTCGCCGGCCCGGTCTTCAATGGCGAGGCCTATGGCGGCTATCTAATCTTCAGCGGGGTGCCGGTCTTTATCGACGGGCGCATCGAGATGTACGGCAATGATTTTCTTGCCGCCTATATCGCGGCTGAACAGGGTGACGCTGGCGCGCTCGCCGCGCTCCTCGACCGCTATCGCATCGCCTGGACTCTGTTGCCCGCTCAGTCGCCCGCGATCGCCGCGCTCGACCGCCTGCCAGGCTGGCGTCGGGCCTATACCGACGATCAGGCGGTGATCAATGTGCCCATCAACTGAGAGATTCCGCGCCGCGCCTCTTGCATGATTTGACCGAAGCCTCGTAATTGAGGCCATGCAGACCGCCAACGACATCCGCAGCTCCTTTCTCGACTATTTCGCGGCGAACGGGCATGAAATCGTGCCGTCGAGCCCGCTGGTGCCGCGCAACGACCCGACCTTGCTTTTCACCAATGCCGGCATGGTTCAGTTCAAGAACGTCTTTACCGGTGTCGAGAAGCGGCCCTATCAGCGCGCAACTACCTCGCAGAAATGCGTGCGCGCCGGCGGCAAGCACAACGACCTCGAAAATGTCGGCTACACCGCGCGCCACCACACCTTTTTCGAGATGCTCGGCAATTTCTCGTTTGGCGACTATTTCAAGGACCGCGCGGTCGAACTTGCCTGGAATCTGATCACCAAGGAATTCGGCCTGGCGAAGGATCGGCTGCTCGTCACCGTCTACAGCGAGGACGACGTCGCCGCGCAGCTTTGGGCCAAGATCGCCGGCCTGTCCGAGCACAAGATCATCCGTATTGCCACCTCGGACAACTTCTGGGCGATGGGCGATACCGGTCCCTGCGGCCCCTGCTCGGAGATTTTCTACGATCATGGCGAAGGCATCCCCGGCGGCCCGCCGGGCAGCCCGGACGAGGATGGCGACCGCTTTATCGAGATCTGGAATCTCGTCTTTATGCAGTATGAGCAGCAGGCGCCAGGTAAACGGATCGACCTGCCGCGCCCGTCGATCGATACCGGCATGGGCCTCGAACGCATCGCCGCCGTGCTGCAGGGCAAGCACGATAATTACGACATCGATCTGTTCCGCGCGCTGATCCTGGCGTCCGCCGAGGCGTCGGGGGTCGCCGCAGACGGGCCACACGCGGTGTCTCACCGGGTCATCGCCGACCACTTGCGCGCTTCCGCCTTCCTTATCGCCGATGGCGTGCTGCCGTCGAAGGAGGGGCGCGGCTATGTATTGCGTCGGATCATGCGGCGGGCGATGCGCCACGCGCACATCATCGGCGCCAAGGAGCCGTTGATGTGTCGGCTGGTGCCGGCGCTGACGACGCAGATGGGCGCTGCTTTCCCGGAGTTATTGCGCGCTCAGGCGCTGATCACGGAGACGCTGCGCTTCGAAGAAACCAACTTCAAGCAGACTCTCGAACGCGGCCTGCGCCTGCTCGACGAGGAAGAGGCGCATCTTAATGCGGGTCAAGATTTCCCGGGCGAGGTCGCGTTCCGCCTTTACGACACTTATGGTTTTCCGCTCGACCTTACCGAGGACGTGCTGCGCGGGCGGGGCCGCAAGGTCGCCACGGCCGGGTTCGATGCGGCGATGCGGCGCCAGCGCGACGACGCGCGCAAGAGTTGGGTCGGTTCG
>DASYXG010000172.1:0-2245 GCA_035935235.1 Allostellaceae bacterium | reverse complement strand
GTCGAGCACGGCAGCACGGTGATGGTGATCGGCTGCGGCGCGGTCGGCCTCTCGGCGGTGCAGGGGGCGCGCCTTGCCGGCGCCGGCGAGATCATCGCCGTCGATCTCGACGACACGAAGCTGGCGCTGGCCGAGAAACTTGGCGCGACCGCGCGCATCAACGCCGCGCGCGAGGACGTTGTCGTCGCGGCCAAGGCGATGAGCGGTGGGCGCGGCGTCGACACCGTGCTCGAAGCCGCCGGCAACCCTAAGGGATTCGGGCTCAGCGTCGAGGTGGTGCGCCCGGGCGGCGAGGTGATCTGGCTCGGCAAGACCGATGTCACCGCCGAAGTCGCGTTCCGCTGGGGCGCGCTGATGGGCGAGAAGCGCATTCGCCGGTCGAGCTATGGCGGCGCAAGGCCCGCGCGCGACTTCCCGCTGCTTGCCCGCCTCTATCTCGACGGCAAGCTCTATCTCGACGAGCTGATCACGCGCCACATCGCCCTCGATGAGATCAACGACGGCTTCGCCGCGCTCAAAGCTGGCGAGGCGATCCGCAGCGTGGTGATATTCTAACCCCGTGATTTTCGCGGATTTCGGTCTCGGCAACCAAAAGTGCCGCAGCGGCGTTAATCAACGCGGCCCGTGGGGACGCGCTTCTACCGCGAGGGACAATCCATGTATCTCTCGAACGAAAGCCTGCTCGTTATCGTCGTCGTCGGCATCATCGCCGGCTGGCTCGCCGGGAAAATCGTCGCCGGCGGCGGGTTCGGCTTGATCGGCGATCTGGTGGTGGGGATCATCGGCGCCTTTATCGGTGACTGGCTGCTGCCGCGCTTGAACATCCACCTCGGCGCCGGAATGATCTCGGCGATCGCCAATGCCACCATCGGCGCCGTCGTCCTCCTGATAATCATCCGGGTTTTTGCCGGGAACCGGGGCTGGGGCGGTGGCGGCGGCGGTTGGGGCTGGCGCGGCCGGTGGGGCGGGCGCTGGTAGTTTTCCGCGCGGTGAAAGGCCAGTCGGCAGCGTGGTGCTAGTATAGCGCGTGGCTATCACCGCGCTCAGCGCCATCACCCTGGCGACCAACGACATGGCCGCTGCGGTGCGCTTCTATCGGCTGTGCGGCTTCGACCTGCTCTATGGCGGTGAAAGCGCCAGCTTCACCAGCTTTCGCGCCGGCGACTCGTTCCTCAACCTGATCGCCGAACCGGCCGAACTGCGCTGGTGGGGCAGGGCGATTTTCTACGAAAGTAACCTCGACGCCCTCTATGCCCGCCTGGTCGCCGCCGGCTATCGCCCCCAGGCCCCGCCGCGCGATGCTACCTGGGGCGAGCGCTTCTTCCACATCACTGATCCCGACGGCCACGAAATCAGCTTCGCTTGGCAGCTCTGATTGCGCTCGCGCCAGGCAATTTGCCGCATCTCGTTGATGCTCCGGCGGCGCGGCCAACATGTAAGCCGTCCACCGCCAGGGTTCGCCATGATCTCGCAACCGGAGCCTGTCTCGCTCACCGAAGCCATGTGGCGCGGTTTCGCGATGCGCTGCCCGAATTGCGGCAAGGGCAGGCTGTTCGGCCGCTTTCTCAAGGTGCTGGATCGTTGTCCGGCCTGCGGCGAGGTCATGTCCCATCACCGCGCCGACGACTTCCCGGCCTATCTGGTCATCGTGATCGTCGGGCATCTGCTGGTTCCGACTGCGCTTTTTGTCGAGATCAACTATGCGCCGCCGCTTTGGCTCGATGCGCTGATCTGGCTGCCGCTCACCGCGATTTGCGCGATCGCGCTGTTGCAGCCGGTAAAGGGCGCGATCGTCGGGATACAGTGGCAGCTGGGCATGCACGGCTTCGCGTCGGCAAAGGAGCGCCGGCTGGCCAGCATCCCCTAGTCGCTTTCCCGTTCACATCGGCGTGGCGTTCTGGTCTCCTAGTGCGGGGAGGACGAACCCATGCCGGTTCCGAGCTATGTCCATGGCGCCAGCGACATCCCGCTGATCGGCGAGACGATCGGCGCGCATTTCGACCGCGTCGTCGAGCGTTTCCCGGAGCGCGACGCGCTGATCGTCCGCCATCAGCATATTCGCTGGAACTACCGCGAGCTGCGGGCCCAAGTCGATGCCTTCGCCGCCGGCCTCATCGCGCTCGGCCTTAAGCCGGGCGAGCGCATCGGCATCTGGTCGCCCAACAATGCGGAGTGGGTCGTCACCCAGTTCGCCACCGCCAAGGCCGGGCTGATCCTGGTCAACATCAACCCCGCCTACCGCCTC
>DASYXG010000171.1:0-3051 GCA_035935235.1 Allostellaceae bacterium | reverse complement strand
AGCGAGAAAACAGCGCGATAACAGCGGCGGAAACAGCGAGAAAACAGCGCCGCAAGCGGCATATCAGCGTGCCTTGCATACTCCTGTCCCAACGGCGCGTCTTGCCCGATCATCATTGCCAGATAGCCGCATATTGCCTATTTGTCAAGAACAAAATAGCAACATCCTTCGAACCCTAGCCGCAAGCTGAGGCCTGAACCGCGTTAGGCGAGCAGTTCTTTGACCTGCTCAGGTGTCAGGAAACGCGTCTTGGCGCCGCGCAGCATCAAATAGAGCTTGGCGGTTTCCTCCAGCTCCTCAACCGCGTTGACCGCGGCGTCGAGGCTCGACCCGGCGACGACCGGTCCGTGATTGGCCAGCAGCACCGCATGGTGCTTGGAGGCGAAGCCGCGCACCGCTTCCGCCAGCGCCATGTCGCCCGGTTTGTAATACGGCACCAGCGGCAGCCGGCCCACCCGCATTACGTAGTACGCCGTGATCGGCGGCAGCACGTCGTGCGGGTCGACCTCGGCCAGACACGACACCGCGACCGAGTGGGTCGAGTGCAGATGCACCACCGCGCCGGTGTCGTTGCGCTCCTCGTACATCACGCGGTGCAGGAAGCTTTCCTTGGTCGGCGCGTCGCCGCCGACCAGTTTTCCGGAATCATCGAGCTTGGAGAGCCGCGCCGGGTCGAGTCGGCCGAGCGAGGCATTGGTCGGGGTCATCAGCCACCCGCCATCGACCCTGACGCTGATATTGCCCGACGAGCCGGCGGTGAGGCCGCGCTCGAAGATCGAGGCGCCCAGCGTGCAGATCGCCTCGCGTGCCTTGGCGTCGCTCATGCGGTGGCCTCCTCGAGAGCGGTGAAGGCGCGCGAGAAGAAGTCGGGCGCGCCGAAATTGCCGGATTTGAGCGCCAAGGCAAGCGGCGGTTGGTCGGAGTTTCCCGGGAGGCTCACTGTCCAGGGCACGCCGGGGTCGATCTGCCGGCCGATGCGCAGACCGGTGATCCCAAGCGCCTGCACCACTGCGCCCGCGGTCTCGCCGCCGGCGACCACCAGCCGGCGCACCCCGCGTTCGACGAGCCCCGCGGCGATATCGGCGATGATACCCTCGACCAGCGTACCCGCCCGCTCGCGGCCGAGTTTCTGCTGGACCTCGGCGACGCTCTCGGGCGGCGCGGTCGCGGCGAACAGGATGGGTTCTTCGCCAAGCTTGTCGGACGCCCAGGATAGCGCCTGCTCGGCGATGTCTTGCCCGGCCGCGGCCGCGAGCGGGTCGATCATAAAGGCCGAAAACCCGGCGCCGATCATATGGGCGACTTGGGCATGAGTAGCCTCGGAGCATGAGCCGGATATCACCGCCGCCTTGCCGGCGATCTTGGGTAGCAGGTCGGCGCCGCCGCCGTCGCCGATGAGGCCGGCGCGGCGGAAATTTTCCGGCAGACCGAGCGCGATGCCAGACCCGCCGGTGATCAGCGCGAAATCCTTAACCGCCTCGCCGATCGCCTCGAGGTCATGGTCGGCGATCGCATCGACGATCGCATGGCGAAAGCCGTCATGTTTGAGTTTGGCGAGGGCCGTGGCGATCGCCGCCGGTCCCTCGGCGACGGTCGAGTATTGCGCCAGCCCGACCTTGCCCTTGGTTTGACGCTGCAGCACCCGCACCAGCGACGGGTCGCGCATCGGGGTCAGCGGGTGGTCCTTCATCCCCGATTCCGACAGCAATACGTCGCCGACGAAGAGGCAGCCCTTGAAAATGGTGCGGCCGAGGGTCGGGAAGGCGGGGCAGTAGGTGGTGAAATCGCTATCCAGCGCATCGAGCAGCGCCTCGGCCACCGGGCCGATATTGCCCTGGTCGGTCGAATCGAAGGTCGAGCAGTACTTGAACAGAACCTGCCGCGCGCCGGCGTTCTGCAGCCAGGCCAACGCCCTGAGGCTCATCCCAATCGCCTTATCCACCGGGATCGTGCGGCTCTTGAGCGCGATCACCACTGCCTCGGCATCGGGGGCTGGCACGTTCCCGCCCGGCACATCGATCAGCTGGACGGTCTTCATCCCGCGTCGCACCAGCGTGTTGCAGAGGTCGGTCGCGCCGGTGAAATCGTCGGCGATCGCTCCCAGCACCACGCTCATGCTGCCCTCCCGATGCCCGTCGCGTCGAGACTAGCCGCCCGGTCCTCAAGCCGCAAACGAGCCGCGTGTCTCAATGGATGCCGGCGAAAGTGACCTTCGCCACGCAATGCCCCGGCAGGTCCGGCAGCGGCGTTTCCGCATGCGATGTTACCCGGCCGTCGTAGTAATAGGGCCGGACGTCGGCGGGCAATTTGCACCCTTGAAACGCATAATAGAGAACCGCCGGTTCGGATCGGCTGGCGCTGGTGGCGATGTAGCCGATAAGCGCGCGCTCGGCGGTATGGAAGCCGTTCTTCCACAGATGGACCTTGGGCAGGCGCGGGGTGAGGTCTGGCAGGGTCACTTCGTCCCAAACCTCGCCGTATCGCGGATCGACCATGTGCTTGAGCCAGAAAGCATTGGTCTTTGGGATATAGGACAACAGGTTGCGGTTGCCGATGCCGAAGGTCAGCACCGCCTGGTCGAGCTCGGCGGCCATCCACCAGGTGCTGGTGCGGTTGATGTCGTCGGGCGCGGGTTTGCAGGTCGGCTGGCTTGCCCACGAGCCTGTCGCGGGAAGGAAGGCGTGGGTGAGGATGCCCGGAGCCTTGTCGCGCGCGAAGCTCACCAAGCCCGGGTCGTTGACGACGCGGCCGATGAAATAGAGCATCCAGTAGGTCTTGATGGTATGGCCGAAATCGGTGTCGTCGCGGGCAAAGACGCAATCGCCGCTCTTGGCCTTAGGGTCGAGTAGCCCGACGAACATGGACGAGCCGGGGTCGTAGAACCGGGTGCGGATGATTGGGGCGATCTGCGTCAGCTCGGCCCGCCATCGCTTCTGCTCGGTTTGCGGCAGCAGCGGGGTCAACAACAGCATGTAAGCATTGGCCTGGTCGAGCTGGGAAACGAGCTCGATGCGGTCGGCCTCCCAGCCCTTCAGCGCCTGGCGGTACAAC
>DASYXG010000170.1:0-12049 GCA_035935235.1 Allostellaceae bacterium | reverse complement strand
GACCCCCGGATTGGCCCCGGCGGCGACGGAGATCGGCACGACCGAATAGAGACCGTCTTTCTGAACCAGCGTCGCCCCGTTTTGATTAAGCATGGTCTCGAGCGCCGGGATCAACGCCGAGCGCGCGACCGGAGCGCCGCTTTCAAACGTCGCGGTGCCATGCACATTGGGGTCGATCGTGTAGTTGAGCTTTAGCGTCGTCCCGAGGATCGTTCGCGCGACTTCGCGAATGTCGGTATCGACAAAATTGAGCGTTACCTCGCCGACCTGCCCTGGGTTGCTCGCCGGGGTCACAGAAGCGTTGGCGGGCGGTGTCGTTGCGCCGGTGTCCTGGAAAACCGTCCGGGTCGTGCGGTCCGACGGGATGGCGCTGTTGATCCGCGGGGGCGCCGCCTGCAAGCTATTTGGCTGCTGCAGCGGCGCCAGCCCCTCCTGCTGCGGCGGCTGACAGGCAACGAGGAGAAGCGCCAGGGCGAATACGAGGCGACGGCTCTGGCCGGTCATCTTGGACCTCAACGTTGCGGCTCCCGACCTGGCCCCCGCGGGCGGATCGGCGCGTCGCTCGGCGGTTGCGGTTGCGCCCGAGCGGCGGATGCCGGCGGCACGTTGGAGACCGTGTGAGCAGGATCGAGCTTTGGTTGCAGCGTCTTGGTCCCGCCCGGACCCACCAATGAGACCTCGCTCGGCGCGATGCTGTCGACGCGCCAGCCACTGACGGTTTCGCCCTCGTTCAACACCACCGGTTTTGACCCTTTCATATCGAAAATCGCGAGACGTTCCCCCGGCCCGATGACGATACCGGTCAAGCGGGCTCCGCCAAGCTCGAAATTGCCTGAGACTTCGTTGCCGGTCGCCGGCGGCGGTTGGCGGGTCGGACTGAACAGGGGACGAGCCAGAATGGTGGGAACCAATCGGTTAGGATCCGCCGCGACATCGCTCGCCATTGCGGGCGTATTGTCGACGCCGGGCGGAACCGCCGCCGGCGGTACGGGATGGGTCATTCCTCCGCTGAGCTCGACCAGGATCACGGCGCCGAAGAACACGCACCCTGCCGCCAGTAGGAATACGCCGCGATTGATCATGGTCGCGGCCCATTCGATTGATCATTGAGACGGAAGCCGTAGACGTCGACCGCAGCGTCCAAGCGCGCGATCTGTGTGCTTCCGGCGCGCGATTGGATGGTGTGGATCTGCAAATTGTCGACGATCAGCGGTGTCGTCGAAGTTTCGAGCCCGGCGATGAAGGTCATCAGCGACTCGTATGAGCCATTGAGCGCCACCCTCAATCCGATGCGGCGGTAATAGTCCCGAATTTCCGGCGGCAGAGTTTCGGTGCTGGAGACCGCGGCGCCTGCCGACGTCGCCAGCTCTTCAACCCGGTTCTGCAAATTGGCCATGGCGATCGGATCACTGGAACCCTGAAGCGTGGCTTGTTGCGCGTCGGACGTCGCGCTCAATTCGCTGGCTCGGGCGCGCAGCTGCGGCAGCGCGGCCGCCGCAGCCACGATCTTGTCGCGCAGCATCTCACGGGTCGAAAGCTGTGCTGCGCGGTCGGCGTAGAGGCTAAGCAGCGGCGCCACAACCAGGAGATACGCCGCCGCCATCATGACGAGGGTCAGGGAAAGAGCCAGTACCCGGCCGGGCAACCCGCGCGGCAGCTTGGTGAAATCCATCATTGCATTTCCGCCGTGATCGAAAAGACCTCGCCCTGGGCGGACTCCAGTCGCGTTACCGGCGCGGAAAAGATCGGGTTGCGGAACAACGGATCCGCGGCGAGGGCGGAGATCAGCGGGGCCGCCGCGGCCGACCGGCCGGTCAGCGTCAATTTCTTCTGTCGCAGCTCCAACCCCGTCAGATAGGTATCGTCCGGTAGCAGCCGGGTTACCGCCGCCAGGACATCGAGAGGACGAACCGCTTTACCACGCTCCCCGGCGATGAACGCGGCATTGCCCGACAGCCGGTCGATTTCCTGACGCAGTTTCTCGGCGTCGGCCGCGGCCGAGCGTGCGTCCGCGATCTCCCGGTCCAAATTCGCCAACGCAAGGCTCTGCCTTACAAAGGGTGTGGCCGCCGCAGCCAGCGCCAGCACGGCGCAGGCGATCGCCGTCGCCCAAATCAGTTGTCGCGGCAGATGATGTGACCGCCCGCCCTCGAGAGAGATCAACGGGGCGGCCGACAGATCGCCGAGGACTTCGATCCGCATGGGGACAATCCCGGCGTGCTTGAGCACGGCAAGGAACGGGTCGACGTTACGGCGCAGCACCATCGCCAGGCGGACGGTCACTCGGCCGCGCTGGCGGTCGGTCGATGCGATCCGGTAATCCCAGTAAAGCTCCTCGACGCTGAACGGGGTCTGCCGGTCCATCTCGAATTCGAGGACCTGGTCAAGTTCGCTCTGGGCGGCGAGGGGCAGCTCAATGGTCTTTTCGAGGACGTCGGGTCGCGGCAGGCGGAGAACCGCCGGCAGATTTCGCAGACCCGGCAACGTCTCGAGCTGGGGGCTGTGGACTTTGAATTCTCCGATCGCGGCTTCTTTCCCGCCCCGGCGCAGTTCGACCGATACGATGTCGGGGTGGCGCTCCAGCGGCTCGATCGGGGTGATGATGATCCCATCGGCCGGCGTCGCGAGGCGGTGGCGCAACCACTGCGGCCAAAGCTCGCCGAGCTGTTCCAGCCACCAATCCAGGAGCGCGCGCATCATAGTGGCGGCGCCGCGAGCAAATCCGGCCAGCGCCGAACATCGCCTGCCGGAAAGATCAGCCGAACGCGAATGAGGTCGGGAGCGTAAAGCGCGTCCCAGTCGGCTTGCCAGCGCGGCGGTTCGCTTGGCGTGGGAGGACCGAAATAGGCCAGCTCCATCGCCGCTACCCGCGGTAACAGGTCGGTCTCGATCGGCGCCGGGGCGGCAGCGCCGGGGAGTTGATGCCGATAGGGGGTCCAGAACAGCGCGAGGCGGCCGTGGTCGAGCGCCAGCTTCATATCGGCGAGGCGAGCGTTGCCGAGGCCGGTCGGCAATTCTCCGACAAAGGCGAAACTGTCGGCGCTACCGGTCAGCCTCTCGATCGGCCTGCCGCCGGGCATCGGGATCCGGGTCAAGATCGTTCGCAGCACCCGCGCAGCCGAGTCCAACTCGGCCGTCTCGCTGAGATGCCGCTGCTGCGCGGCCCAGAGCGCGAGGCCGGCGCGTAATCCATAGGTGAGCCCGACCACAAGAAGCCCGAGAATCGACAAGGCGATCAGCACTTCCAGCAAGGTGAAGCCGCTCTGGCGCTCGCGGCGGCGCGGGCTCATTTCCGCGGTCATGAAGCCCCCGCGGACGCGACCAATCGCTCACTCCTGAGCACGACCGCGCGCTGATGATGGCGAGCGGGCCAGGTAATCGAGACCTCGATATCGAAAAGCGTGGCGACGCCGGCTGGACCGCTGTCTTGCGGCGGCAGCGGGCGGCTGGCGATAGGCTGGACATGGAGATGCCAGCGGAAGCCGCCGCCATCGTCGCCTTCCGTGTCGCCGGCGACCAGGGTGGCGCCGGCTCCGACGGCGGCGAGGTGCGATTGGGCGCGCTCCAGCGCTTCGTCGGCGCGCGACGCAGTATCGACCGCGAAAAGCCCCGTGCTGCCAGCGTGAAACAGCGCGACGAACGCCATGCTCGCGATCGCCAGCGCGACGATCGTCTCCAAGAGAGTGAAGCCGTGCTCACGAGCCATCGGCGATACTCACTCGGCCGGTCAGCCAATCGACGCCGACGTCGATGCGCCGGCGGTCGTCCAGGAGCACGATGCGGCCGCCCGTGGAGCTGCCGTCGGGGTTGAAGCGGATGTCCGCGACGCGCTCGCTTTGCCGCTCATTGGCGATGGTCAGCAATTCGATGCGCAATTCACCGGGGAGATGACGAAAATTTCCAGCGCCGACGCGGTATTGATGGCCGGACAGATCGACGCTGACGCGCACCGGGCGATTGCTAATGATCGCCTGCGATCGCGCCAAGCGCAGATCGGCGGCGAGCTGAGACGCGACGCCCGCGGTACTGAGGGTTTGGCTCCAAGGCGCCCGGTAGGCGGTGAACAGCGCCAGCGTCATCCCCAATATCGCCAGCACCACGATCAGCTCGATCAAGGTGAAGCCGGCGGACGCCGACAAACGCGGCGACACCGCGGGGTTATCCGGCGAGGTCATTGAGGCTCAACATGGCGGTGACGAGAGCGCCGACGATCCCGGCGACGGCGAGGCCCATCACGATGGTGATGCACGGCACGGCCAGGGCGACGATGCGTTGGATCATCAAGCGCGCCTGTTCGTCATGGATATCCGCCGCCTTCAGCGCCATCTCCGGCAACCGCGCCGCTTCCTCGCCAAGTCTCAGCAGATGGATGGTGCGGGGCGGGAATACGCCGGTCGCGCCGAGCGGCCCCGATAGGCCGGTACCTCCCTTGGCGGCGAGCGCGGCGCTTTCCACCGCCTCCGTGGCGGCGAGGTTGCCGACTGCATCCTTGGCGATGGCGAGCGCCGGGATGAGCGCGACGCCGTTCTGAAGCAAGCCGCCGAGGCTGCGGGTCAGCCGCGCCGCGATCGTTTCTCTGAACAGCCGGCCAGCGATCGGCACGTGCAGCAGCCAACGATCGAACCTCAAGCGGAACGCCGGCACAGCGAGCGCCCGGCGCGCCAGCAACGCCACCAAGGCCAGCACGACAAGGGCCCAGGGTCCGGCAGCGCCGGCGATGTGCCCCACCGCCATCAGCGTTCGCGTGGCCGCGGGCAGTTGCGCCCCGGCCTGCTCGAAGATCGGCTGAAACTGCGGCAGAACATAGTCGAGCAGGAAGAAGATCGAGATCACCGCCGCGACGACCAACAGCGCGGGATACACCATAGCCGAGCGAAGGCTGGCGTTGAGGCTTTGCTCGCGCTCGAGTAACGCGGCGAGACGATCGAGCGTCTCCGGCAACGTGCCGCCGGCTTCTCCCGCGCGCACCAGCCCAATGTAGAACCGCGAGAAGCTTCGCGGCTCGCTGGCGAGCGCCGCCGCGAGCGAGCTTCCGCCACGCACCCGGTCGCGCACGGCGCCGAGGACAATACGGGCGCGACTGCTTCCGGCATTGTCGACGACAAAGCGCAGCGCCCGGTCGAGGTCCTGCCCGGCCGCGAGCATGATGGCGAGTTCGCGGGTGAATTCGCTGAGCCTCGCCGCGTCGAGACGCCGGCTGCCGCCGATGTCGAATTGCAGCCACTCCGCCAATCGACCGCGCCGGTCGGCGAGTTCGGCCCGCAACACGACGTTGCCCTGGCGCTGAAGCTTCTCGACGATGGTCATCCGATCGGGCGCCTCGGTGACGCCGCGTACGACGTCGCCCCCCGCGCTGATTGCCGACCAACGGAACGCAGTCATCCTCCCCCGCTATTCTTAGTTCGTTAGGCGTCGGTGTGAATGCAGCGCACCACCTCCTCTATTGTCGTGTCCCCCTCGAGTACGGCGAGCAATCCGCTATCGAACATCAGTCGCATGCCATCGGCAACCGCGGCGCGCTCAATGGCGCCGTCGTCGGCGCCTTCACAAATAAGCTTCTCGATCGTGGGGCTCGGTACCAAGACCTCTCCGATTGCGCGGCGCCCCTGGTAACCGGTGTTCCGGCATTCGGGGCAACCGACCGCGCGGTTGACCATGATGGGTTCAGCGGTGCTGAACCGAGAGAGACCAAACCGCTCGATTTGGGTTGGCGATGCCCGCTCCGGCGCCTTGCAAACGGGGCAGAGCCGACGAACCAGTCGTTGGGCCAAGACCGCCCGCAGCGTCGCGGTCAGCAGGAAGTCCTCGACCCCCATATCGCGCAGGCGCGTGATGGTCGATGCGGCGGAATTGGTGTGCAGCGTCGACAGGACGAGATGTCCGGTGAGCGCCGCCTGAATGGCGATCTGCGCGGTCTCGAGATCCCTGATCTCGCCGACCATGATGACGTCGGGATCCTGGCGAACGATCGAGCGAAGCAAGGTGGCGAAGTTGAGTCCGATCTGGGGCTTGACCTGGATCTGGTTGATCCCCGCGAGCTGGTACTCGATCGGGTCCTCCACCGTCACGATCATGCGCGATACGGTGTTCAGCTGGAGCAGGCCCGTATAAAGGGTCGTCGTCTTGCCGCTGCCGGTTGGACCCGTGACCAGCACCAAACCGTTGGGCAATTGCAGCGACCGCTCGACCGCGACCCGGATATCGGGCGCGAAACCCAGCTTGTCGTAGTCGAATTCGACAGCCGTGTTGTCGAGCACGCGGAGCACGACCGTCTCACCATGCAGCGAGGGGATCGTCGAGACTCGGAAATCGATCTCGCGGCCACGCACGGACAGCTTGATGCGCCCATCCTGCGGCAGCCGGCGTTCGGCGATATCGAGGCGGGCCATGATCTTGATGCGCGAAATCACCGCCGCCTGCAGCCGAGCCTGGGGGGATTCGGCCTCGTGCAGGATTCCGTCGTAGCGGTACCGCACCCGCAGCCGGTCGGCGAACGGTTCGATGTGGATGTCCGACGCCCGGGTCTCGACCGCCCGGGTAATCATGTTGTTGACGAGCCGGATCACCGGCTCCTCGCTCGCCAGATCGCGCAGCCGTTCGGCATCCTCCTCAAAGGGGCTCGTGCTGGCGGCGACCTCTTCGAGCGAGATCGCCGTTTCTTGGCTGTCGTCGGCCTCCGGATAAAGCCGCTCGAAGGCGGCCTCGAACTCGACCGGGATGGCGACCGCCGTCGCCACCGGCTGGCCCAGCGCCGCGGCTACGGCATTGCGGGTAAAGGCGTCGAACGGATCGGTCATCGCGAGCACGGTGCGGCCGCCGCTCACCGCGATCGGCATCGCGCCCGCGGCCCGCAGAAATCGTGCTTTCAGGCGATCGGGGAAGAGCGGCGCTTCGGGGTAATCCGCCGCCGCCACAAGGGGCGACCCGAGCCATTTCGCCATTGCCTCGGCCAGGCCGCGTTCGCTGACGAGGCCGAGGCTGGTCAAGACCCGATCGAGACGGGCGCCGGTTTCGGCCTCGACCCGCCGGGCGCGATCGAGCATCCGCACATCGATGGTCCCGGCGTCGACCAAAGCGGTGCCGAACTCTGCAAGTGCTTCCGCGGCGTTTGGCGGCGCCAGTGTCTCCACAGCCTCAATCAACATCGGTTAGCTGCTCTTGAGAAGGCGATCATATCTCGCGTTTTCCGGCAAAAACATCTAGTTAAATCGCCTATCCCTATGCTCGCAAAACGGCGAGGCGCGCGAATCGTTCCGTCGCCGAACAACAATTTTCGGCGGTAATTTGGCCAGGAAATGTGACACATTTGCTGGCGCATTATCGGCCCGCGTCGGGGAGAGACTTTCAATTAAGAAGCGAGTAGCACAGCTTTGGCGTTGTGGCGTGTTCGCGGCCTGGGCCATCGCGTTCTTGCCGATGGCCGCAGGCGCGGTGGAGGCGACTTATTCCCGGCAATCGGTTTGCCAGACGATCGCGGATGCGGCCGCCGCGAATGGACTGCCGGCGAGCTTTCTGGCGCGATTGTTGTGGATCGAGAGCGGCTTTCGCAGTTCGGCGATCAGCCCGGCAGGCGCCATTGGGGTTGCGCAGTTCATGCCACAGACCGCGATCGAGCGGGGGCTGAGCGATCCGCGCGATCCGCTGCAGGCGATTTATCACGCCGCCAGCCTTCTCATCGACCTCGACCGGCATTTCGGCAATCTCGGGCTGGCCGCCGCCGCGTATAACGCCGGCGCCGCGCGGGTGACCAAGTGGCTCCAGGGTCAATCGGGATTGCCGCTGGAGACCGAGGTTTACGTTCGCGCCATCACCGGGCGACGCGCCGAAGACTGGGCGACAATGCGCGGGACCCTCTCCGCCGACGACAGTTTTCCGCTTCCTGGCCTCGACTGTCTCAATCTCGAGGCCGCGCGGGCGACGCAGGCGGGCCCGGTTTTCAAACCGGCCGCCTGGCAGTTGCGGCTCGACTCGCATCTCGCCACCGCGCTCTTCTTATCCGCGGAGCTTTTGCGCGCCGACCCGCGTAGCTCGACGCCCGCGCGCGCCACGGCGCCAGCCAACACGGAGTCACTGTGCCAGGCGGCCCGCGCCAGCGGGATTCCCTGCGAAGTGTTCCACTGACGGGTCAGGGGCGCCGCCAACGGAGAAAGCAGGGCAAGCGCGCTGTGGTTCGTGTGCGGCGCTAGTCCCGGCACTTGACCATGCGCAGGGGCGTGTAGACGAGCGCGGTCGAGCCGTCCTGTTTCTTGACCGTGACGCGGGTGCGCACCAGGCCGCGCCCCGGTCGGCTCTTCGACAGCCGTGCCTCGATGACCTCGCATTCGGCGTGGATCGTGTCGCCGGCGACGACCGGACCCTCGATGTTCAGCTCCATGTGGAGAAAGGCAAAGCCGGTGTGCTGCATGGTCGATTGGGTGAGCAGCCCCTCGGCGAAGGCGTAGACCAGCGCGCCCGGCGCCGGACGGCCCTTGATGTCGCTCTCCTGCGCGAGGAATTCGAGGTTGGTGAACAGCACCTCGACCATGCCGGTGCAGTTGACGAAATTGGTGATGTCGGCCTCGGTCACGGTGCGCCCGATGGTCTGGAATTTCCGCCCGACCGGCAGATCCTCGAAATAGAGGCCGAGCCCGACCGTCTCCATCGCTTCATCTCCGCTGCGCTGCCCTCGGACGATACCGCTGAGATCGTGGCCCTGCTACCATTCGGCGTTCACGCTGATGAGGACAGACCGATGCCCCGGATCGCGCTCATCCCTGCCGTTACCGTGGCGATGGCGCCCGTGCACGACGCCTTCCGCCAGCTGTGGCCCGAAGCCGAATGCGTCGACATTCTCGACACCTCGCTGTCGCGCGACCGCGAGCGCGACGGGCGGCTGACCGAGGCGATGACCGGCCGTTTCCTGCTCCTGGCGAAATATGCCGAGGACACCGGCGCTGACGGCATCCTCTTCACCTGCTCGGCGTTTGGCGAAGCGATCGAGGCGGCGGCAACAAAGGCGAGCATCCCTGTGCTGAAACCCAACGAGGCGATGTTCGAGGCGGCGCTCGCCGCCGGAAAACGGCTCGGCATGCTGGCGACCTTCCAACCGAGCGTCGCCGGGATGGAAGCCGAGTTCCGCGATATCGCGGGCCAAGTCAAATCGGGTGCGACGCTCGACAGCTTCTGCGTCGCCGGGGCGATGAAAGCGCTGCAGGCGGGCGACGGCGCCGAACATGACCAGCGGCTGGCGATCGCGGCGCCGCGGTTCGCCGATTACGACGCGGTGATGCTGGCCCATTTCTCGACCTCGCGTGCCGCGGCGGCGGTGAAGGCCACGGTGCGCTGCCCGGTGCTGACCGCGCCCGGCGCGGCGGTGACCAAGCTCAAGGGGATGATCGGCTGACCGCCATGCAGAACTTAACGCCCGAAGAGCAAGCGACGATCTCGCGCTATCTTGCCGACCGGCGCAGCCGGGCCGACATTTTCCTTCACTCCGCCATCTACTTCGTCCCCTCGCTTCTGTTCGGGCTCTACGGAATGTGGAAATGGGATATCGGCGCGATGGCGCTGGCCTATGTCGTGCTGGTTGGACTGGTTGTGTATCTGATCCTGCAGCAAGCGCGCACGAGCCTCATCTGGCGCTCGGTGATCCGCAAGTTGGTTAAGGCCAGTGGCATGCCGAGCGGCATGTCGGCTAAACCCATCTCCAGTCCATCCGAGTAAAGGCTCGTGGGTTAACGGCAACCCACGAGATACCGGGCGTCACTTCTTGTCGGGCGCCGGTGCGTCCTTGTCAGGTGCCGGCGGGGGTATGTCCATCGGCTTCGATGTGCGGGTGCCGGCGTAGGACACCTCGATGCCGAGAAGCTTGATGTACTCGTCGGCCGTCTTGGCGTCGGCGAGCTGCGCGTTTGTCACCTTGTCAGGTGGGTTGAGCGCGATCTTCAGCGGTCCCTTCGGTTTCGCGTAGTCCTCGACATAGGCGACCAGCGTGTCGATCGCCTTTTGCGTGGCCGGGCTCTGGCCGGCGCGGGCGCCATCGAGCATCAAAATCGCCATGGCGACCAGCGCCTTGGGGTCGCTGCCCTGCATCGTCGCGACAACGGGGATCACCTTCGACAGCAGCGAGTGATCGTCATAGACGAATGTGGCGTTCTTCAGCGAGGCGTCCTGCATCGCCGTATCCGGTTTGGCGACGACATCCGGGCTAATCCCGTCGAGCACCAACGACGTGTCGAGCTTGGCGAGGCCGGTCAGGTCCAAGGTGAGTGCGCTGAGGGTAAACGTCTGGTCTTTCGGGGCCAGGCGATAATCGAGCAGAAAATCGGCGGTGAGCTTGTCGATGCCGGCAAGCTGCTTGAGGTCGAAGGCGCCACCCGGGTTCGAGCCGGTGGCGACGCCCTCGATCTTCACCTTGGCGAAGAGCGGCGGCTGCTGTTTGTCGATCGCGTCAAAATCGAGATCCTCGACGGTGATCGTCTTGATGTTGATCGGCTGCGGCGGATCCTTGCTGTCCTTGTCGGTCGGCGGCGGCGTCACCACCACATCGGATAGGACGAAGCCGTTGTCGCCGAGCGCCTTGCTGCTCTTGTAGGTGAGCGCGCCGGCCGGGATTTGCGGCTTGATCGATTTTTCGAAGCGGCTGAGACCGTCAGCCAGGGCTGGCCCCGCGGCCAGCAATGCAAAGCCAAGCGCCGCCACCGCGAGACGGGTATTCCGTAGTCTGGTCATCTCAACCCTTGGATAGATATTGCCGGGAATATTGCCGTCCTTATACGAACCGCGCCGCCGCAACACAACGCCGCGCCGCGCCAAATCGAGGTTAGCGAAGGTTTAGCCGTTGCATGCCACACCGCGACACCGGAAGCTCGCCGGGGAAAACGGGGAGAAGCGCCATGTCCGGGCCGCTTGAAGGGGTGCGCGTCATCGATCTGACAGTGGCGGTGCTGGGGCCGGTGGCGACCCAAATTCTCGGCGATCTCGGCGCCGAGGTGATCAAGATCGAGGCGCCGGAGGGCGACATGATGCGCTCGATCGGCCCCGCGCGGCACCCCGGCATGGCGGCCTATTTCCTCAACATCAACCGCAGCAAGAAGAGCGTCGTGCTCGACCTGAAAAAGCCGGCGGCGCAACAGGCGCTGCTGCGGCTGGCGGCGACCGCCGACGTGGTGGTGCACAACATGCGGCCCGGCGCGACGCGGCGGAACGGCATCGGCTATCCTGCCGTCGCCAAGGCCAATCCGCGCATCATCTACGCCTCGGCAAGCGGTTGGCGCGCCGACCACCCCTATGGCGACCGCGCCGCGTTCGACGACGTGATCCAGGGCGAGAGCGGGTTCGCCGCGCTCAACAAGGATTCCGACGGCAGCCCGCGCTACGCGCCGATGGTGATCTGCGACAAGATTTGCGGCTATGTGCTGGCCTCGATGGTCGGCATGGCGCTCTACGCCCGCGAGAAGACCGGCAAGGGCCAAGAAATCCATGTGCCGATGGTCGATACGATGGCGGCGTTCAACCTCGTCGACCATCTGTGGCACGGCGTCTTCGGCGAGCCGGAGAAGGGGCTCGGCTATCCGCGCATGCTGACCCCGCACCGCCGGCCTTACGCGACGACTGACGGGCATATCTGCCTGTTGGCGACGACCGACCGGCAGTGGCAGAACCTGTTCGGCGCGGTCGGCCATCCGGAATTGGCCGACGACAAGCGGTTCAATTCCATCGCCGCGCGCACCGCCCATATCGACGAACTCTATGAGTGGCTCGCCGGGGTGCTGAGGACCAAGAGCACTGTCGAGTGGAAGCAACGGCTGGACGCGGCCGACGTGCCGAACGGCAAGGTCAACGACTTGATGGGCGTGGTGCGCGATCCCTATCTGCGCGACGCCGGGTTCTTCCAGCCGCTCGACCATCCGACCGAGGGGCGGCTGACGACCATGCCGTTCCCGGTGTCGTTCTCGGAGACCAAACCGGACCGCAACCTGCCCCCAGCCCATCTCGGCGAGCACACCGAGGCGGTGCTGCGGGAGGTCGGGTTTGACGCAGAGGAGGTTGCCGCAATCCGGGATTGACC
>DASYXG010000169.1:0-2790 GCA_035935235.1 Allostellaceae bacterium | reverse complement strand
GGCCGCTGAACGCCGTCTGCATCAGCTCCTCGCGGTGCGCGTCGTCACGCGCGTATTGCGTCTCGTTGCCCTGGGTCAGCCGGTAGAGCGGCGGCAGGGCGAGATAGAGGTGTCCGTTGTCGACCAGCTTGGGCATCTCGCGGAAAAAGAACGTCATCAGCAACGAGGCGATGTGCGCGCCGTCGACATCGGCGTCGGTCATGATGATGACCCGCTCGTAGCGCAGCGCCTCTTCCTTGTACTGGCTGCCGGCGCCGGCGCCGAGCGCGAGGATGATGTCGGAAAGCTCCTGGTTGCCGCGCATCTTGTCGGCGGAGGCGCTGGCGACGTTGAGGATTTTGCCGCGCAGCGGGAGGATCGCCTGGGTCTCGCGGTTGCGCGCCTGCTTGGCCGAACCGCCGGCGCTGTCGCCTTCGACCAGGAAGATCTCGGTGTCGGTGGCGCTGTCGCGGGTGCAATCGGAGAGCTTGCCGGGAAGGCGTAATTTGCGCGTCGCGGTCTTGCGCGCCATCTCCTTCTGCTGGCGACGCCTTGTGCGCTCTTCGGCGCGCTCGGCGATACGGTCGAGGAGCAGTCGCGTCGTCGCCGGGTCGGCGCCAAGCCAATGGTCAAAATGGTCGCGCACCGCGTTCTCGACGAGGCGCGTCGCCTCGGCTGAGGCCAGCCGCTCCTTGGTCTGCCCCTGGAATTGCGGGTCACGCAGGAATAACGACAACAGCATCGCCGCCCCGGTCGTGACATCCTCACCGGTTGCCTGGGCGATCCGCTTGTTGCCGATCAGCTCGCCATGCGCCTTGAGCCCGCGGGTGAGGGCATTGCGCAGGCCGGCTTCGTGGGTGCCGCCTTCGACCGTCGGGATGGTGTTGCAGTAGGAGTGGCAGAAACCGTCATCCTCATCCTCAGGCCAGGCCACCGCCCATTCGACGTTGCCGCCACCAGGGAGATCGACTTTGCCGAGGAATGGGCGCGGGGTCAGTAGCTCCTTGTCGGCAAGGCTGGCGTTGAGAAAATCGCCGAGCCCCCCCGGGAAGTGCAGCCGTGCCTCTTGCGGCACGCCGTCCGGGCGCGGCAGCGAGGGATCGCAGCTCCAGCGGATCTCGACCCCACGGAAGAGGTATGCCTTCGAGCGCGCCATCCGATAGAGCGTCGCCGGGCGGAACGCCGCGTCGCCAAAGATCTCCGGATCGGGATGGAAGCTCAGCGTCGTGCCGCGCCGATTCTGTACCGGGCCCGCATCTTCCAATGGGGTCTGCGGCATGCCACGGCTGTAGCGCTGGCGGTAGAGACGGCGGTCCTTGGCCACCTCGACCCACAGCGCATCCGATAGCGCGTTGACCACCGAGACCCCGACCCCGTGCAGACCCCCCGAGGTCTTGTAGGCATCGCCGCCGAACTTGCCGCCTGAATGGAGCTTCGTGAAGACGACTTCAAGCGCCGATTTGTCGGGGAAGCGCGGGTGCGCGTCGATCGGGATGCCGCGTCCGTTGTCGCTGACGGTGACCCAGCCCTCCGAGCTCAGCTCCAGCTCAATGCGACTCGCATGACCCGCCACGGCCTCGTCCATCGCGTTATCGAGGGCTTCGGCGGCAAGATGGTGCAACGCCCGCTCGTCAGTGCCGCCGACATACATCCCCGGGCGACGCCGCACCGGCTCCAGATCCTCGAGAACCTCGATGTCTTTCGCCGAGTAGCTGTCGTCGTCGAGCTTCCGCGCCAAATTATCGAAGAGGTCGGGCATATCCGTGAATTATACGAGAGCACCAAACCCATGCAAGCAGGATGCGGTATATCCTTCAACCGGCGGTAACAATATATAGCTTGGCTTGCCGCCAGTTGTGAGCCATCGTGGGGGCTAGGGGGAACTAGCCGGTCTGGGCGGGATTTACTCAGATGATGACCAACGGCCAGATGACCAATGAGCGCAAGATCTGGGAAGCGGCGCTGATGTTGGTGCGACGTCACGGCAGCGAAGCGCTGCAGGTCGCCGAGCGAGAGGCCGAACGGCTACGTACCGGCGACGACGAGCTTTCTTGTATTGTCTGGTGCTGGATCGCCCGCTCGACGGCGGAGCTGCTGCGTCCCACGCCCGAGGGCGGCGAGCGCATCCACTGAACGATCCGTCTGCCCTTCACGCGCGCCTCGACAAGCCCGATATTCAGGGCTGACAGTAGAACTTGCCGCTAAGGGGAAGCTGATGGCGAAAGACAAGGATTTCCAGATCTCGATGAGCGAGGAGGAGTGGCGCAAAAAGCTGACGCCGGAGCAGTTCCACATTCTGCGCAAGCATGGTACCGAGCGCGCCGGCACCAGCCCTCTCGACCATCACTATGAGCCGGGTACTTATTACTGCGCAGGATGCGGCGCGCCGCTGTTTGAGTCCGGCACCAAGTTCAACAGCGGTAGCGGCTGGCCAAGCTTCTATCAGCCGATGGACGGCGCGGTCGAAACCGAGACCGACCGCAGTTTTTTCATGACTCGAACCGAAGTCCATTGCCAGAAATGCGGCGGGCATTTGGGTCATGTTTTCGACGATGGCCCGCAGCCAACGGGTCTGCGTTACTGCATGAACGGCTGCTCGCTCGATTTCCGGCCGGACGGCGACAAGGTCAAGACAGAGAAGAGATAGGTATTCCCAAAATAAGAGGGCCGGGGGTTTCCCGGCCCTTTTGGTTTGGTGGGTGGGTGTGATCAGACGGAATAGTACATCTGGAACTCGACCGGGTGGGGGGTGTGCTCGAAGGCGTAGACCTCCTCCCATTTGAGTTCGATGTAGCTGTCGATCTGGTCGGC
>DASYXG010000168.1:0-4686 GCA_035935235.1 Allostellaceae bacterium | reverse complement strand
CGCTCGTTGCCGGCGGGTACGTCACCAATTCCGGCACCGTCGAGAGTACGGCATTCGATGGCGTATACTTTTCCGGAGCGCCCGGCAGGCTGACGAACCTCGGCACGGTAGAGACCACCGCATCTTACCAATCCGGCGTATACCTCGACGCCGGCGGCATTGTCGTCAACGGCTCGCACGGCAAAACCTTGGGCTCGATCGACGGCCAATGGATCGCGGCCGGGTTCGCGAGCGGCGGCACGCTCGTCAATTACGGAACGGTCGACAGCCTCGGCACTGCATTCGGCAGCCTCGGCAAGGGCGGTTTCGGCGTGTTCATGCCAAAGGGCGGCGACATCTACAATTTCGGGCAAATAGAGGCTGACGAGTTCACCGCCGTTTATGCCGGCGGCAGCGCTGGCACGCCGAACAGCGGCACGCGCGGCACTCTGCATAATTCCGGAACGATCACTAGCACCGCCGAAGGTGCGGTCGATTTCGCCGAAGGCGGGGTCGTGTTCAATGGCAAGGTCAATAAGACCACCGCGTTGCTTCAAGCCGGCAGCAACGCGGCTGCCGTCTACATGGGCGGCAGCCAGGGCACGCTGAATTCCGGCGCCGCCGGAACCGTTACCAATTTTGCGACGATCGAGACTACAACGACGCTGCACAGCGGCGTCGAACTCGTCGCCGGCGGCAAGGTCAAGAACATCGACACCTATGCGTTGATCGAGGGCGGGCTAAACGGCGTGTCGATCGGCGGCAGCGGCAGTGGCAGCAGCGTCATCAGCGGAGGAGTCGTCAATTACGGCACCATCGAAGGTACCCTCGGCGCCGGGATTACTCTCTCCGCCGGCGGCAGCGTCACGAACAGCGGCTTCGTCGAGGGCTACATCGGCGTGCAGATTTCCGGCGGCGACGCGACACTCGTCGATGCGGGCACCATCAAGGGCACCGGTTCGCTCGCCGTCAGCCTAACCGGCACCGGCGCGCCCCTGCTTGTCGTCGATCCGGGGGCGGTGTTCGTCGGCACTGTCGTCGGGCACGGAAGCAGCAGCACGCTAGAGCTCGCCAATGGTCGCCAGCTCGGCACGCTGTCGGGCATCGGCTCCAGCTTTCAGTCCTTCGGCGCGATCAAGATCGATCCGAACGCAAATTGGGTGCTGTCGGGTGACGCCAGCGCCTCCACCCTCACCAACGACGGCAAGATTCTCGTCCATGACAGCCAGACGTTTGTCTTCGGCGGGGTCGACGAGGATGAGAAGGCGCACGGCAAGATCGTCTTGGCGACGAGCGGCGCCGCCGAGTTTAAGGCAGCGGTTGCTTCCGGGCAGAGCTTGGTCTTCCGGGACGCGACCGGCTTCCTGAAGCTCGACGACCTGTCGGGCTTTGCCGCGAAGATGGAGGGCTTCAGGAAGGGCGACACGATCGATCTTGCGAACATCACGGCGACGAGTGTCAGCTTCTCGAAGGGCCAGCTCGCGATCATCAATTCGGGGTCCACGATTGCGACGCTCGCCCTCAAGGGCCGCTACACGTCGAAGGAATTCGTAGTGACGCAAGTCGGCACGGACACCAAGATCACGATCGGTGCGCCGCCGCCAACGATGCCGGTCTTTGTTTATGCCGACCCTGATTGGCACGGGGGCGGGCGCGTCTTCTTCGCCGAACGCGGCCTGCTCTACAGCGGCGGCGGAGGCCGTGGCGAGCTTCTGCCGTTCGGCGCGAGCGCATCGATTGGGGCAGGCGTCGCCGACCCCAATCCGCTCCTTCCTTGGAGCGCCGACCCGTTCCATTTCTGGACGATTCAGGGCTGAGAGCTTTTCGAGAGGCTCCACGTCCTCGACGATCTCCCGCCCGGTCACAAACGACTTTAGGATCGGCCCACCGCGGCTGGGCAACGCGAGGTGTGTCGGCAAATTCCCTCACATTCGAAAGTGGTTGAACCAGAGCAGTTAGCTGAACATCCGTAACCCTCCGGTGAAGGCCGCCTTGCATTGAGGGGCCGGCTCGGCGCTGTTTCGAAGCATCGGTGCAAATGACGGTGCTTGCACCAGTGCAAGAGACGGTGCGATGGCGCGAGTTGAGGTGATCACCGGCCCGGAACGGCGACGACGGTGGTCGGAAGAACAGAAGCGGGCGATCGTTGGCGAAAGTTTGGCGCCGGGGGCGATCGTCAGGGAGGTTGCCCGGCGTGCCGATGTCTGCCCTGGGCAGATCTATCGCTGGCGACAGGAATTCCGCACCGTCGCGGACGGCTTTGCGCCGGTATTGATCGCGCCGCCCGAGCCGGCCCCCGAGGCAGCAGATGACGCGCCAGGCGCCGAGCCAGCGATCGAGGTCGAGTTTGCCGGGAAGGTGCGGGTGCGAATACCGGCGTCGGTGCCGACGGATTTGGCGGCGGCGGTCGTCAAGGCGGTGTCGCGGCGATGATCCCGGTCCCCTCGGGTGTCAGGGTGTGGCTGGCGGTCGGGTATACCGACATGCGGCGCGGCATGAACAGCCTGGCGATCCAGGTGCAGGAGGGCTTGCGTCGCGACCCGCACGCCGGCGATCTCTATGTGTTCCGCGGCAAGCGCGGTCACCTGATCAAGATCCTCTGGCATGACGGGATCGGCATGTCGCTCTACGCCAAGCGATTGGAGCGCGGCCGGTTCATCTGGCCGTCGCCGGCCGGCGGGACGGTCGCGATCACCCCGGCGCAGCTGGCCTACATGCTCGACGGGATCGACTGGCGCAACCCGGTTTGGACCTGGCGCCCGCAGGCAGCCGGATAGCAGCCCGCCCTGGCTGATCAGAGGCTGCGGCGGATTGACTCACCCTGTAGTTGAGCAGCGGCCGGGCTTTGGCGCTGTGCGACAATCGGGCCGTGACCAGCACGCCCGAGACCCTGCCGGACGAAATCGCTGCGCTGCAGGCAGCGCTGGCCGCCGAGCGCACGGCGCGCCGCGAAGCGGAGGCGCGCGCCTCCGGGGCCGAGGCGATGGTGGCGCATCTGAAGCTGCTGATCGCCAAGCTGCGGCGCGAGCGGTACGGGCAATCCTCCGAGCGCGGGCCGCAAGCTGCTTGACCAGCTGGAATTGCAACTCGAGGAGGCGGCAGCCAGCGCGGCCGAGGACGAGATCACTGCCGCGCCGGTCGGCAACACGACGGTGCATCCCTTCACCCGCAGAAAGCCGGTGCGGGCGCCGTTTCCGGCGCATCTGCCGCGCGAGCGCGTGGTGATCCCCGGTCCGACCGCCTGTCCGCGTTGCGGCGGCAAGCTGGCCAAGCTCGGCGAGACCCTCACCGAGACCCTGGAGGTGGTGCCCCGGCAGTGGAAGGTGATCCAGACCGTGCGCGAGAAGTTCACCTGCCGGTCGTGCGAGAAGATCACACAGCCGCCGGCGCCGTTCCACGTCATCCCGCGCGGCCATGTCGGGCCGAGCCTGTTGGCGATGATCCTTTACGCCAAGTACAGCGAGCATCAGCCGCTGAACCGGCAGAGTGAAACCTACGCCCGTGAAGGCGTCGACCTCGACGTCTCGACCTTGGCCGATCATGTCGGCGCCGGCGCGGCCGTGTTGAGCCCGCTCACCGAGCTGATCCGCCGCCACGTCTTCGCCGCCGAGCGCGTGCACGGCGACGACACGACGGTGCCGGTACTCGCCAAGGGCAAGACGATCACCGGCCGATTATGGACCTACGTGCGCGACGACCGCCCGTTTGCCGGGCCCGACCCGCCGGCGGCGGTGTTCTTCTATTCGCGCAATCGCGCCGGCGAGCATCCCGCCCGGCACCTGGCCGGCTATGCCGGAATCCTGCAGGCCGACGCCTATGCCGGGTTCGGCGAGCTCTACGACGGCAAGCGCAAACCCGGCCCGATCACCGAGGCGGCCTGCTGGAGCCATGGCCGGCGCCACTTCTTCGAGCAGGCCGATCTGCGCAAGGCGCCGCTGGCGGTCGAGGCGGTCCAGCGCATCGACGACATCTTCGCCATCGAGCGCAGGATCAACGGCCAGCCGACCGGCGACCGGCTGGCGGTGCGGCAGAGGGAAACCAAGCCGCTCGTCGCCGATCTCGAAAAATGGATGCGCGCCGAACGCGCCCGTCTGTCGCGCCACGCCGGCACCGCCCAGGCGATCGATTACATGCTGACGCGCTGGCCGGCCTTCACCCGCTTTCTCGACGACGGCCGCATCTGCCTCAGCAACAATGCCGCCGAGCGCGCCCTGCGCGGTATTGCCCTGGGACGCCGCTCATGGCTGTTCGCCGGTTCCGATCGGGGCGGCGAGCGGGCGGCGGCAATCTACACGTTGATCGCCACGGCCAAGCTCAACGACATCGATCCGCGTGCCTGGCTCGCCGACGTGCTCGCCCGCATCGCCGATCATCCCGTCTCCCGGCTGCACGAGCTTCTGCCGTGGCACTGGAAGGCGACCCAGAAGCAAGCCGCCGCCGCTTGATCATCAACCCGCCGCGGTCCTCGGCGGATGCTTACACTCCTTCTACGGCATCCCCCCTCCCCCAAGGCTGACTCGCCTGGCGGAAGGCGTTACCCATGTGTCCGATACGAACCATCCCCCCTGTCTCGGGGCGGTCAAAAGCGAGAGCGCAGCCGATTCTCAGACTGACCGAGCCCGTCCTTGTGGCATCGATGGAACATCTGAGATGTCAAATGCTTGAAATACAACAAAAATACGATGCGACTTGGGTTGCGTCCTTTCG
>DASYXG010000167.1:0-5832 GCA_035935235.1 Allostellaceae bacterium | reverse complement strand
GAGGGGCCGAACACTTCGGTCAGGCCATAGACGTGCGCGATCTTGAATCCTTTTTTCTCCATGCCTTCGATGACCGCGGCGGGCGGAGCGGCGCCGGCGGTCATCATGTTGACGGCTCGCGGCAGCTTGCGGCCCTCGGCGGCGCGGTCATTGAGCAGCATGTTCATCACCACCGGCGCGCCGCAGAGATGGGTGACGCCGTCGCGCTCGATCGCCTCGTAGATCGCGCCGGCCTCGACCCGGCGCAGGCAGACATGCGTCCCAGCCAGTGCCGTCACCGTCCATGGAAAGCACCAGCCGTTGCAGTGGAACATCGGCAGGGTCCACAGATAGACCGGATGTTGCGGCATCCCCCAGACGAGGATGTTGCCGAACGCTTCGAGATAGGCGCCGCGGTGGTGATAGACGACGCCTTTGGGGTTGCCGGTAGTGCCCGAGGTGTAGTTGAGGGCGATCGCGTCCCATTCGTCGTTTGGCAGCACGCCCGCGAAATCAGCGTCGCCCGCCGCGATAAAGGCCTCGTAATCGATTTCCCCGAGGCGCTCGCCCGAAGCGGTGGGATCGACGATGTCGATGACCAGCGGCTTGTCGTCGAGCTGAACCAACGCAGCCTTGATCACCGGCGCGAACTCGGTGTCGGTGAGGAGCACCTTGGCGCCACCGTGCTTGAGGATGAAGGCGATGGTGTCGGCGTCGAGTCGGATGTTGAGCATGTTGAGGACGGCGCCGGCCAGGGGCACACCGAAATGCGCCTCGAACCCCTCAGGCAGGTTGGGTGACATCACCGCCACCGTGTCGCCGCGGCCGATCCCTCGCTTGGTCAGCGCCGAGGCAAGGCGATGGCAGCGCGCCTGGGTCTCGCGCCAGGTTTGGCGGCGGTTGCCATAAACGATCGCGGTGCGCTGCGGGTAGACCTCGGCGGTGCGGCGCAGGAAGCCGAGCGGCGATAGCGGCACAAAATTCGCCGCGTTCTTGTCGAGCCCGGTCGCGTAGGGGTTGGTCATCGTCAGCTCGCCGGCGGAGGTGGCGGAAAGGCTCGGTCGTGATGCTCGGCGACCGAGGGGAGAGCGAGCCAGGAATGCATCGCCTCCTCATAGATCGAGCCGGTCGGCGCCGGAAAGTCGAGATCGGCGAAACAGCCCGCGGCGATGCCGCAAAATTCCGGGGTGCGGTCGCCCTCCCAGAGGACGCTGGTGCCGCAGTTCGGGCAGAAGTGAAAACGCAGGTCGAAGCCGCTATCACCTTTTCGGGCGTATATTTTCTCGGGACCGTCGAGCCGTACCTGGCTCTTCTCCCAGCGCGTACCCCAGTGAAAAACGGTGCCGGTGCGGCGCTGGCACGATTTGCAATGGCAGACATAGACGCGGCCGGGCTCGCCGGTGGCGATCGCTTTCAATTGGCCGCAATGGCACTGCGCGACGCGTTCCATGCCATCCTCCCAAGGTTCGCACGGCATTTTCCCCCGCGCGGCGCGAGGTGTCGAGCCGCTTGGCAAGGTGTTCTATGAGGCAGAAGATTTGGCGAAATAGAGGGAGGACGCGATGACGGGCATCGCCGAGGTTTACCGCCGCTCGCTCGAGGAGCCCGAGGAGTTCTGGGCCCAGGCGGCCGAGGCGATCGACTGGGAGCAGCGCTGGGACCGCGTGCTCGACGACAGCAGGCCGCCGTTCTATCGCTGGTTTGCCGGGGCAAGGCTCAACACCTGCTGGAATGCGCTCGACCGTCATGTCGCGGCCGGCAGGAGCGAGCGGGTGGCGCTAATCTACGACAGTCCGGTCACCGATACGGTCGCGTCCTTCACCTACCGCCAACTGCGCGACCGGGTGGCGCGCTTCGCTGGCGTGCTCAAGGCGCTCGGTGTCGGGCAGGGCGACCGGGTGCTGATTTACATGCCGATGGTGCCCGAGGCGGCGATCGCGATGCTCGCCTGCGCCCGGATCGGCGCGGTGCATTCGGTGGTGTTCGGCGGGTTCGCGTCGCATGAGCTGGCGACCCGCATCGACGACGCCAAGCCGAAGGTCATTGTCTCGGCCTCGTGCGGGCTCGAGGTCAACCGGATCATCCCCTACAAGCCGCTGCTCGACGCCGCGATCGACGAGGCCAGTTCGAAACCCTTGGCTTGCGTCGTCCTGCAGCGGCCGATGTGCCATGCCGAAATGATGCCTGGCCGCGACAAGGATTGGGACGAACTGGAGGCTGCGGCGCAGCCGGCCGATTGCGTGCCGGTGCTGGCGACGGATCCGCTCTACATCCTCTACACCTCGGGCACGACCGGGATCCCGAAGGGCGTGGTACGCGACAATGGCGGTTACGCGGTCGCGCTCGCCTGGTCGATGCGCAACATCTACGGGGTTCAGCCGGACGAGGTGTTCTGGACCGCCAGCGACGTCGGTTGGGTGGTCGGACATTCTTACATCGTCTACGCGCCGCTGATCTACGGCTGCACCTCGGTACTGTACGAAGGCAAGCCGGTCGGCACCCCCGATGCCGGCGCCTTCTGGCGGGTCATCGCGCAGCACCAGGTACGGGTGTTCTTCACCGCGCCGACCGCGTTCCGCGCGATCAAGCGCGAGGACCCGGACGGCAAGCTGATCCGCGCCCGCGATCTGTCGAAATTCCGCGGGTTGTTCCTCGCTGGCGAGCGCGCCGACCCGCCGACCGTCGCCTGGGCGGAGGAGATGCTCAAGGTGCCGGTGATCGATCATTGGTGGCAGACCGAGACGGGCTGGCCGATCGGGGCGAACTGTCTCGGCATCGAAAGGCTGCCGGTCAAGCCCGGTTCGTGCACTCGCGCGGTGCCGGGCTGGGACATTCGCGTGCTGGAAGCCGACGCGGTCGGCGAGGCGAACGAAGTGAAGCGCGGCGCGATCGGCGCGCTCGCGGTCAGGCTGCCGCTGCCGCCGGGTGCGCTGCCGACCTTATGGCAAGCCGACGACCGCTTCGTCCAATCATACCTCGCGACCTATCCCGGCTATTACCAGACCGGCGATGCCGGGTTCATCGATGCCGACGGTTACATCCAGGTGATGACCCGCACCGACGACATCATCAATGTCGCGGCGCACCGGCTCTCGACCGGCGAGATGGAGGAGGTGCTGGCGGGGCATCCCGACGTCGCCGAATGTGCGGTGATGGGGGTCGCCGACACGCTCAAGGGCCAGGTGCCGCTAGGGCTGCTCGTGCTGAAATCGGGGGTCGCGCGGGCGCCAGAGGAAATCGAAGCCGAGGCGGTGGCGTTGGTGCGCGACAAGATCGGCCCGGTCGCCAGCTTCAAGGCGGCCCTTGTCGTCGACCGCCTGCCCAAGACCCGCTCGGGGAAAATCCTACGCGGCACGATGCGTGCTATCGCCGACGGCGAGGAGTACCGCATGCCGGCGACGATCGACGAGCCGGCGATCCTCGGCGAAATCGCCGAGAGCCTGAAGCGGGCGGGTTACGCGAAACAATCGCGATAGGCTGTCGTTTAGCGCCGCTCTACTGCGCCGGACCGGTGGCGCCCGAGGCCTCTATCATTTCCTCGATGGTGATGATTTCGAACTCGGCGGGTCGCAATGGAGCAAAGCCGATCACGATGTTTATGATGCCTTGGTCGATATCGGACTGCGTTTCCGTGTCGATCTTGACGAAATAGGCTTGCGCAGGCCCGTCTCCTTTGAACGCGCCCTCGATGAACAAAGTCTGTAAGAAGGCGCCGATCTTGTCGGAGATCTTACCCCATAGGGCCGGGCCGTTCGGCTCGAAGACGACGCGCCGCAACCGGTCGCGAACGCCGTTTTCGATGAGCCGCCTCAAAGAAACGATATCGCGGCTCTGTTCGCTCATGGCTAGGCCGCCTTCTCCAACTCGTGCAGCACCGCGTCGCCCATCGAGCGGGTCGAGACGCGGGTCTGCCCAGGACGGGCGATGTCGCCGGTGCGCACGCCGGAGGCGAGCGCCTGGCGCACCGACTCCTCGACCAATTCGGCTTCGTCGGCGAGGTCGAACGAATAGCGCAGCATCATCGCGAAGGAGAGGATGCAGGCGAGCGGGTTGGCGACGCCCTGGCCGGCGATGTCGGGCGCGCTGCCGTGCACCGGCTCGTAGAGCGCCTTGCGTCGGCCGCTGCTATCCGCCGCGCCCAATGACGCCGACGGAAGCATGCCGAGCGAACCGGTGAGCATCGCCGCGCAATCGCTGAGCAAGTCACCGAACAGATTGCTGGTGACGATGACGTCGAACTGCTTTGGCGCGCGCACCAGCTGCATCGCGCAATTGTCGGCGTACATGAAGGAGAGTTCGACGTCCGGGTAGTCAGGCTTGATCCGGTTGGCGACCTCCCGCCATAGCAGCCCCGACTCCATGACATTGGCCTTGTCGACCTCGCAGAGACGCTTCTGCCGCTTCTTCGCCAGCTCGAAGGCGGCGCGGGTGACGCGCTCGATCTCGGCCTCGGTATACACCTCGGTATTGATGCCGCGGCGGGTGCCGTCGGGCAGCGTCTCGATGCCGCGCGGATCGCCGAAGTAGATGCCGCCGGTCAGTTCACGGACGATCAGCAGGTCGAGTCCGGCGACCAGTTCGCGCTTGAGGCTCGACGCGTCGGCCAAGGCCTCGAACACCTGCGCTGGGCGCAGATTGGCGAACAGGTCCATCTCCTTGCGCAGCTTGAGCAGGCCACGCTCGGGCTGCAGCTCAAAGGGTAGCTTCCCCCATTTCGGCCCGCCGACCGAGCCGAACAGCACCGCGTCGGCGGCCTGCGCACGCGCCAGCGTCGCGTCGGTCAGCGGGACGCCGTCCGCGTCGTAGGCCGAGCCGCCGACCAGCCCTTCGCTGACCTCGAAACTGGCGATGCGGCGGCGGTCGAAGAACTCCATCACGCGCATCACCTCGCGCATGATTTCGGGGCCGATGCCGTCGCCCGGCAGCACCAGGACTTTGCGGTTGGAATGGGTTTGGGCCACTGACTTGGAACTCCCCCTAAACCGTCATGGCCGGAACACGCCCGGGCATGACGCTTGAAAAATGCAGTCCCGTCTATCGAATCACGTCCCTCTTTGGGTCATGCCGAATTGCCACGGACGCTGCATTTGGGCCTTCTGTTCGTAGGCGCCGATGTCCTGGTCCTTCTGCTCGGTGAGGCCGATATCGTCGAGCCCGTTGAGCAGGCAGTGCTTGCGGAAGGCATCGACCTCGAAATGCACCTTCTCGCCGTCCGGCCGCGAGATGGTCTGCGACTCCAGGTCGATCGTCATCACCGCGTTGGCGCCCTTTTTGGCGTCTTCCATCAACTCGTCGGCGACCTCTTTCGGCACCTTGATCGGCAAGATGCCGTTCTTGAAGCAGTTGTTATAGAAGATGTCGGCGAAACTCGGCGCGATCACGCAGCGAATGCCGTAATCCAAGAGCGCCCAGGGCGCGTGCTCGCGGCTCGACCCGCAACCGAAATTCTCGGCGCCGATCAGGATTTGCGCCTTGCGATAGGGCGCCTGGTTGAGCACGAAATCCGGGTTCTCCGAGCCGTCGGGCCGGAAGCGAATTTCCTGGAATAGCCATTGCGACAGCCCGGTGCGTTTGATCGTCTTCAGGTAGATCGCCGGAAAGATCTTGTCGGTGTCGAGATTATGGATCGGCAGCGGCGCGGCGACCCCGGTCAGGGTGGTGAACTTATCCATTGGATTTCCCTTCAGCCCATCTGCCGCACGTCGGCCAAATGGCCGGTGATCGCGGCGGCGGCGGCCATCGCGGGCCCCATCAAATGCGACTTGGCGTTCTTGCCCTGGCGGCCCTCGAAATTGCGGTTCGAAGTGGTGGCGACGCGCTCACCGTTCATCGCCTTGTCGTCGTTCATCGACA
>DASYXG010000166.1:0-2702 GCA_035935235.1 Allostellaceae bacterium | reverse complement strand
TAAGCCCGTCGGCACCCTCTCCCGCGAGCGGGAGAGGGGCGTAAACTTTACACCGGCCGCGTGCCTTTGAGCTGGGTGCGGTGCATCAAGCGGCGGGTCGCGGGGTCGAACGCGTCGCGGCGGTGCATCGCGCAGCGATTGTCCCACCAGACGAGGTCGCCGACCTGCCACTCCTGGGTCCAGGTGTATTTGTCCTGCACCATGTGGCCCCACAATTCGTCGAGCAGCTCCTCGCTCTCGGCGACCGAGAGGCCGAGCACATAGGCATTGATGCGGCGGCCGAGGAACAGTGATTTCTTGCCGGTCTCCGGATGGGTGCGCACCATCGGCTGGCGCGCGCCCGGCACCTTGGAAACGTCCTCGACGGTCTCGAACCCCTTATGCGCCTTGCCACCCGACGAGTGCGTCGCGGCGTGGATCATGGTCATACCGTCGATGCGCTGCTTGGTCGCGTCGGGCAGGTCGTCGTAGGCGCTGTAGCAGTTGAGGAACCAGGTCGCCCCGCCGGCGCTCGGCGGTGGGCATTCGAGCGAGCGCAACAAGCTGGCGGCGGGCGGCACGTCGACAAATGAGCTGTCGGTGTGCCAGAACGCCTCGCCATCGCCGAGCCCGCCGATCGCCTTGCCGTCCTCGATAATGTTGGAGATCACCGAGATTTCCGGTGGGATCTCGCTCTTGCGGCCGTCGGTCTGGGTGTTCACCCCGTATTGCTTGGCGATCAGCGCGGCCGGGTTGAACTCCAGCTCGCCAAACTGGCGGGTGAACGCCATGTGCTGCTGGTCGGTCATCAGTGACCCACGGAAGCGCAGCACCAGATTGTCGAGCCAGGCCTTGCGGATCGCGTCGCGGTCGGCGATGCTGAGCGGCTCGCGGATGTCGACGCCGGAGATATCGGCGCCGCAGCCAGCGGCAAAGGGATGAACTTCAACGCTCATGGTTCACTCCCATACGTGACTCGGACGATCTTTTGTGCGCCCTTCGAGGCTCCCTCCGGTCGCACCTCATGGTGAGGCTTTCCTTTATGCCACCCAAACACCTTCCTCATGCTGAGGTGCTCGCGTCAGCGAGCCTCGAAGCAGGCGAAGCTACTCCGCCGCCTCGTCGAGGACATCGACGCCGTAATCGTTGATCGAGACGCGCCAGTGGATGCGGTCTTCCTCGGGCGGGTAATCGCCGGCCGCCTTGTGGTAAGAGCAGCGATTGTCCCAGATGACGATGTCGCCCTTCTTCCAGACGTGATGGTATTCGGCGTCTGGGGTGACCATGCACTGCTTCAGCTCGGCGATGATCGCGTCGCCCTCCTCGCGGTCGATGCCGACAAAATCGACGATCTTGCCGGGGTCGAAATAGAGCGACTTGCGCCCGGTCTCGGGGTGGGTGCGGAAGATCGGATGGTAGACCGGCGTCCAGTCCTGATCCTCGGGGTTGAGGAGGCGCGCCTTGCCGCGCCGCCCGCCATAGGAAAACAGGCCAACGACACCGTCGAGGCGCTGCTTGAGGCGTTGCGGCAGCGCGTCATAGGCGGCATAGCCGTTGCAGAAGAGGGTGTTGCCGCCGCGACTCGGCACCGCCAGCGCGTAAAGCTGGGTCGCCTTGAACGGCTGCTGGTTGTAAGCGCCATCGGTGTGCCAGCCCTCGGCGCCGCGCCGGTAGATCTCGTCGCGCAATTTGCCCGCGGCGTCGTATTTGGTGACGCCGAGCATGGTGATCTTCGCGTATTCGGGATGCCTCGTCGATTTCGACGGGTGCGGCGTCACCGGGCCGAACCGCTCGCTGTAGCGGATGAAATCGGGGATGGTGAGGTCCTGGTCGCGCACGCACATGACGTTGTAGTCGAGCCAGGCCTGATAGATCTTCTGCCACTCGCCCTCGGTCATCGTCTTGACGTCGATGCCGGTGATTTCGACCCCGATCTGCGGGCCCATCTTGCGGATTTGCAGCATGGCGAGCGTTCTCCCAACCCCGGTCTCTAAGCCTGGCTTATTGTCGCTCCCGACAGGCATTTGCTGTCAACCGCCAGATCGGCGGGGCGGCATGCCGAGAACGCAAAGGCAGCGTTTCCCACGATCGCTGCTTTAACAGGCGGTCGACCGCCTGTTATCCGCCTGTTATCGCCTCAATTAACAGGAGGCCGACGTCCTGTTCTCGTCCTGTTACTAGCCGTGGGATCAGGAGGGCGAGCGGCGCTTACTGGAGGTCACCATCAGCTTTTCTCGGATACCGGTCTCAACGGTGAACTCGACCGTTGCGCAATGCGTAAACGATAATTGTGGCGATTTTAGCGGCGACATCGTGTTCCACCCCGACGAAGGTCGGGGCCTATTTTTCAGGTGCTCGCGCGACGGATAGATGGGTCCCGGCCTGCGCCGAGGAGCGTTGGAAAGGCAGTCAGCCGCCGTACCGTATCTCCACCACCTCGATTGGCTCGATGCCGTGCGGGGTGCGCAGCTCGACGACGTCGCCCTCTTGGGCCTTCATCAGCGCGCGGGCGATCGGCGAAATCCAGCTGACGCGGCCCTTATCGGCATCGACCTCGTCGACCCCGACGATGGTGATGGTCTTTTCCTCGCCGCGCGCATTCTCGTAGATGACGGTGGCGCCAAAAAACACCCGGTCGAGGTTCTGCTGGCGGGCCGGGTCGACCATTTCGGCGATCTCCAGGCGCTTTGCCAGGAAGCGGCAGCGCCGGTCGATCTCGCGCA
>DASYXG010000165.1:0-6800 GCA_035935235.1 Allostellaceae bacterium | reverse complement strand
CGGCAGCCCCAGTCTCGGGCGCCAGACGCGGCCGACCTCGTTGGCGTCCGGCCAGACATGGACAAACGGCAGCTGCGGCGTCGGCGCGGCCGGGAAGGTGTAGGACTGGCTGACCGAGTCGGTCATCCGCTCGCCGAGCGCGACCATCAAGTCGGCCTTTTTCATCTCGGCGATCAGCGGCGGCGGGACGCGGATACCCATATAGCCGCCGTAATTCGGGTGCAGCGCATCGAAGAGATGCGGCCGGCGATGCGTCGGGTTGATCGGCAGCACCCATTCCTCGGCGAGCCGGTTGAGATCGGCGAGCGTTGCCGGGTCGCGCAGATGATCCGCCCACAGCGCGCCGCCGACCGGCACCAGCGGCCGCTCGGAATTCGCCAGCATTCCGGCGAGGCGATCGAGATCGTCGACGCGCGGCCCGGCGAGCGGCCGGTCGCGCGCGGCGTCGATTTCGGCGTTGGTCTCCTCGTCGAAAATGTCCTCCGGCAGGATCACCGCGACCGGGCCCTGCGTGCCGCTTTCGGCGACGTGAAAAGCGCGGGCGATCGCCTCCGACGCCTGCTCCGGCTCGTTGACCTCGATCACCAGCTTGGTGGTGTCGGCCAGCAGCCGCGAGTAGTTCTGCTCCTGCAGCGCGAGCCGGCCGAAATCCTTGCGCTCGACCTGGCCGACGAGCACGACCATCGGCGTCGCGTCGTGGTAGGCGCTGTGCAGCGGCCCCATGGCGTTGGCCATGCCCGGCCCGCGCGACACCATCGCCACCCCGGCGCGGGCGCGCAGCCGCCCATCGGCCACCGCCATATAGCCGGCCCCGGTCTCGTGCCGGCAGACGACGACGCGCATGGAATTGCGCTGTAAGAGCTCGCTGGTCAGCCCGACATAACTCTCGCCGGGCACGCAATAGATCTGGTCGACATCATGCGCTTCCAGACTCTCCGCCAGCAGGCGGGCGACAGTGCGGCTCATCGATTGTCCTCTTGGTTGACCGGCAACAGATAGCGCAGCGCCAACCGCCGTCAATCGCCTCTCAAATGCCCAGCCAGCCGACCAGTCGCCGGCTGTTGATAATTTCGGGTGCTCATATTGACAATATCGAACCATATTGACACTGTATTGCCATGGAGACCAATAATGAACCTTCGGTCCTATTGCCGCTGATCGTTGCCGACATCTTCGAGCTTGCGGGGCGATTCCGCGACAACGGCGAAGCCATCGCTCGCACTGTCGGCCAGACGCAGGCTCGCTGGCAGGTTATGAGCGCGGCGGCGGCCAACCCGCGCACGGTGCCGCAGATCGCACGCCGGCTCGGCGTCACCCGTCAGAACGTCCAACGCATCGCCGATCTGCTCGTGGCGGAGAACTGGGCGAGGTTTGAGGCCAATCCCGATCACCGCAACTCGCCTTATCTCGTCCTCAGCGAACGTGGCCACGCCACGCTCGCTCGGCTTACCGAGGCAGCCGATGCTCGTCACCGCCGAGTGGCGCAGACGCTTGCCGGCGACGATCTCCAAGCGATCCATCGCGGATTGCGCCGACTGCTCGACGCGACCGCCGATACGGCCCTTATTGAAGGAGCAGTGGCATGAACAGCGAAACGATCGCCGACTGCATGAAGCTTAGCTTCGCCGATACGCCGTTTCCCGGAGTGGTGCGGAGGCTCGCCGACGCCGGCGTGCACGCCTACACCGCGGACCTGATCGCCCTGCGCAACACCTACTACGGCGACGATCGCGAGAGCGTTGATGAACCCGTGCCGTTGCAGCCCAGCCCAGCGGTCGCCGGCATTTTCGATAAGGCGAGCGTGGCAACATCCGTCCAGGCGATTCAACGAGGCGAGATCGGCTATACCGAGTTTCTATGGCAGATCATGAGGGCCGGCTGCGCGAGTTACCGGGTCTTCATCGACGGGCGAAAAGTGATGTATTTCGGCCGCGACGGCGATTTCCACACGGAGCACTTCCCCCCACTGGCAAATTGAGCACCTCGACCTTTGCCGGTCGCGGAGGGGGTTGTACGGCGCGGCCCCCGAATACGCTAGGATAGGCGCGCTTTCCCGAAACGGAGTGCGCCATGGCCGATTTGGAGCCCATCCCCTATTCCGACGCGAAAATCCGCTCGATCTTGGAGCGGGTGAAGACGATCGCGATGGTCGGGGCTTCCACCAACTGGAACCGGCCGTCGTACTTTGTGATGAAGTACCTCCAGGGGAAGGGCTATCGGGTAATCCCGGTCAACCCGACCGCGGCGGGGCAGATGCTGCTCGGCGAGAAGGTCTACGCCTCGCTCCGCGATATCCCCGACAAAGTCGACATGATCGACATGTTCCGTGCCGCCGACGCGGCGCCGGGGGTGGTCGCCGACGCCATCGCGATCGGCGCCCAGGTGGTGTGGATGCAGCTCGGCATCCGCAACGACGAGGCGGCGGCGGCGGCCGAGGCGGCCGGCATCGAAGTCATCATGAACCGCTGCCCGAAGATCGAGTTCGGGCGGCTCGGCGGCGAACTCTCCTGGAGCGGCGTCAACAGCGGCATCATCCAGAGCCGCGCGCCGGTCGCGCCGCGCCCGCGCCGGATCAAGGAGCGGCCGGCCGGTTCGGCGAACCAGACCTACGGCTTCGAGACCCGCGCGATCCATGCCGGCGCCGCGCCGGACCCGACCACCGGCGCGCGCTCGACCCCGATCTACCAGACGACGGCCTATGTGTTCGACGATGTCGACCACGCCGCCTCGCTCTTCAACCTGCACAATTTCGGCTACATCTATTCGCGGCTGACCAACCCGACCGTGGCGGTGCTCGAGGAGCGGGTCGCTAGCCTCGAAGGCGGCCGCGCGGCGGTGGCGGCGGCCTCGGGCCACGCCGCGCAGTTCCTGATCTTCTTCACCTTGATGCAGCCCGGCGACGAATTCATCGCCTCGCGCAATCTCTATGGCGGCTCGCTGACCCAGTTCGGCCTGTCGTTCAAGAAGCTCGGCTGGACCTGCCATTTTGTCGATCCGACCGAGCCGGAGAATTTTCGCAGGGCGATTACGCCAAAGACCAAGGCGATCTTTATCGAGAACCTGGCCAATCCCGGCGGCATCGTCGTCGATATCGCCAAGGTCGCCGATATCGCGCACGCGGTCGGCATCCCGCTGATCGTCGACAACACGCTGGCGACGCCCTATCTGTGCCGGCCGATCGATTTCGGCGCCGACATCATCGTCCATTCGACCACCAAGTTCCTTTCGGGCCACGGCCAGGCGCTGGGCGGGGTCGTGGTCGAGTCGGGCAAATTCGACTGGTCGCAGGGCGGCAAGTTCCCCTCGCTGACCGAGCCCGAGCCGGCCTATCACGGGCTCAAGTTCTTCGAGAATTTTGGCGATTTCGCCTTCACCACCAAGGCCCGCGCGGTGGCGCTGCGCGATTTCGGCCCGACCCAATCGCCGATGAACGCGTTCCTGACGATCACCGGCATCGAAAGCCTGCCGGTGCGGATGGACCGACACGTGGAGAATGCGAAGAAGGTCGCTGAATTTCTTGCCGTACACCCGAAAGTCGCGTGGGTTTCCTACGCCTCGCTCAAGGACAGCCCGTATTTCGATCTGGCGCAAAAATACCTGCCGAAAGGCGCCGGCGCGGTCTTCACCTTCGGGGTCAAGGGCGGGTTCGAGGCCGGGGTCAAGCTGGTCGAGAACGTGCGGCTGTTCTCGCACCTCGCCAATATCGGCGACACCCGCAGTCTGATCCTGCACCCGGCCTCGACGACGCATCGGCAGCTGACCGACGAGCAGCGCGTCGCGGCGGGCGCGGGAGACGATGTCGTGCGCCTATCGATCGGGCTCGAGACCGCCGACGACATCATCCGCGACCTCGACGAGGCGCTGGCTGCGTAGATCCGGCGGAATAATGCAAACGGGGCCCATCGAACCCGACGATCCGCGTGTGCTCGCGGCAACCGCGCTGGTCAAACACGAATTCGACGCCGAGGCTGCCGCCGGATTTCGCACGCTTCGCCACATTCCCAGCAGCGGCGTCATTCGGCTGCTCGATCATCTCGACACGCTCGATAAAGCCGCGCTCTCCGCTCTCCTCGACGCGCAAACGCGTGTCGCGGCGCTGTGTTTCTTCCCGGGGCCGTTGATCACCGGCGCTTACGAGAAATTGCGCGCGGAACCCGCGCTGGCGCGCCGCCACGAGGCGATGCAATCGCTCCCGTTCTCGATGGGGCTGCGCTATGGCGACTTGCGGATGAGCCGCATGATGCTGAACGACGCCGAGAGCATGCGCCACATGGCGGCCACGCGCACCACGCTCCGGTTCGTCCCGCGCGACGATCCTCCGCCAGAACTGCTTGACGGCGTCGCCATTTCCGACTGCCACCCCGCCAAGGCGCCGCAGTTGCGCAAGTTGCTGAACCCGATGCTGGGCGACTTGCTCTCGGCCAAACCGGAGAAGAAATTGGGCGGCGAACTCGTTTACCGGGGCGCCCTCGACGGCGTTCCGCTTGCGGTGTCGATCATCTTCTCCAATCGGTTCGGCCAGATGCACTACGCGGTCTCGTGGGCGATGCGGGAGCGCGGCTTCTTCGCCCAAAGACTCAGCTATGAAGCGCTGTTCGGGACCAACACGGGCTGGGACTATTTGACCGAAGAGAATGCCGCGCGCTCGATCGAGCTCCTCGGCCAACTGATCCGATCGCTAGCCGGATTGTTCAGCCGGGTCGCCGCCCTGCCCTAGTCTCTGCGGTTCAACGCACGCTGATCAGCTCGACGTCGAACATCAGCGTCGCATTGGGCGGGATCACGCCGCCGGCGCCCTTGGCGCCGTACGCCAGCTCGGGCGGGATGATCAGCGTGCGCTGACCGCCGACCTTCATCCCGGCGACGCCTTCGTCCCAGCCCGGGATCACCTGCCCGGCGCCGAGCTTGAAGGTGAACGGCTTTCCCGCGTTTTTCGAGCTGTCGAATTCAGCCCCCTTGGCGCCGTTCTTGTAGAGCCAGCCGGTGTACTGCACCTCCATGAGGAGACCTTTCTGGGCCTCAACCCCGCTGCCCACCTTGACGTCGGTGTATTTGAGCCCGTCCGGAAGCTCGACCGTTTTGGCTTGCTGCGCGCCCGCGGGCGCGGCGGAAACGAGAAGCGCAAATGCCGCGACGATGGCAGCAAAGCGGAACGACATGACGAACTCCTGATTGGATGCAGTTGAGGCGGGGCAATATGCAGGCTTGGCAGTGGCCGTCGCAAGGAGCCGCGTGCTAGCGTCCCCGGCGATTCCTATCCCCCCAACGAAAATCGGAGGAAATCCATGGCTCAGTCACAACCAGCCTCGGCCCGTGACGCGGTGCGCAACGTCGTCCCCGACCTTATCGGCTATACCGAGAAGTGGCTGTTCGGCGAGGTCTGGGAGCGCCCGCAGCTGTCGAAGCGCGACCGCAGCCTGATCGTCGTCGCCACGTTGATCGCGCTCGGCCGCGAGAAGCAGCTCGTCGGCCATCTCGAGCGCGCGCTCAATAACGGGCTGAGCAAAACCGAGCTCAGCGAAGTCATCACGCACCTCGCCTTCTACGCCGGCTGGCCCGCGGCGATGACTGCGGCGCTGGTCGCCAAGGACGTGTTCGAGAAGCACTGAGCGAGAGCCCACCCCTCACCCCAACCCTCTCCCCGCCCGCGGGGAGAGGGAGAATTTCGTCGGAGAAAGCGCAATGAAAGTCGGATTCATCGGACTCGGGACGATGGGCGCCAGCATGGCGGCCAACCTGCAGAAAGCCGGGTATGAGCTGGTCGTCCACGATATCCGCCGCGCCGCCGCCGAGCGGCATCTGGCCGCCGGCGCGGTCTGGGCGGATAGCCCCAAGGCGCTGGCCGAGCAGGTGGAGGTGGTTTTCACCTCCCTCCCCGGCCCGCCCGAGGTCGAGGCGGTCGCGCTTGGACCCAACGGCCTCCTCGCCGGCCTGAAGCCGGACACCGCCTATTTCGACCTGTCGACCAACTCGCCGACGCTGGTGCGGCAGATCAACGCCAAGTTCGCCGAGAAGAACGTCTACATGCTCGATGCACCGGTCAGCGGCGGCCCGCGCGGCGCCGCCTCGGGGCGGCTGGCGCTGTGGATCGGCGGCGACGAGCAGCAGTTCAACCGGCACAAGAAGGTGCTCGACGCGATCGGCGACGCGGCCCGTTATATCGGCCCGATCGGCGCCGGCTCGGTCGCCAAGCTGGTGCACAATTGCGCCGGCTACGCGATCCAGACCTGTCTCGCCGAGGTGTTTACCATGGGAGTCAAGGCCGGGGTCGAGCCACTGGCGCTGTGGGAAGCGGTGCGGCAGGGCGCCGGCGGTCGGCGGCGCACCTTCGATGCGCTCGGTGACCATTTCCTCACCGACAGCTACGATCCGCCCGATTTCGCGCTGCGACTGGCACACAAGGACGTGACTCTCGCCACCGAGCTGGCGCGTGAGCTGAAGGTGCCGATGCCGATGGCCAATCTGGCGCACGGCGAGCTGACCGCGGCGCTCAACCGCGGCTGGGACGGCCGTGACTCGCGGGTCGCGATGAACCTGCAGAAGGAGCGTGCCGGGGTGACGATCAAGGTCGATCCGGCTGAGATCAAGGCGGCGCTCGAACGCGACGGCAAGTAGCTGGTAGGACCCGGCCCGCCAACAGCAAGCGGGCCGGGCCGAACGGGAGGGGAGACATGTCGAGGGGAGTACGTTTGCCGGCGCTGCTCTTGGCGCTGGGCGCGATCATCGCGCTCGGCGCCGGTCCGGCCGTGGCGCAAAAATCGGGCGGCATCCTCAAACTCTATCATCGCGACAGCCCGGGC
>DASYXG010000164.1:0-5562 GCA_035935235.1 Allostellaceae bacterium | reverse complement strand
GGATCACCTGATTGAGCGGGCCGAAATCGGTGTGCCAGAAAGCGCCCAGCTTGGAGTGCTTGAGGCGAGCGGGAAGCCGCTTGGCATAGCGTTCCTCGAATTCGGGCACGGTCCCGGTGCGCAGGGTGTAGGTGCGGACTTCGTAGATCATCAGCGCATCCTCCAGATGACGGGGATCGGCGGGGCGGTATGCCAGCGAGCCGACAGCAGCGTTACGGGCGAGGTTTCCTTCGGGGGGCTTGTCTCCGCCCGCGCGCCAGGGAACAGTAGCGGCCTGCCGCGCCGCCGCCAATGCCGAGGAGCCGCTCGCATGCCAAAATTCGCCGCCAATCTCAGCATGATGTTTCAGGAAATCCCCAGTTTCCTCGACCGTTTCGACGCCGCCGCCAACGCCGGATTCAAGGGGGTGGAGTTCCTTTTCCCCTACGATCACAAGCCGGAAGAGATCGCCGAGCGGCTGGAGCGCAACAAGCTGACCCTGGCGCTGTTCAACCTGCCGCCCGGCGACTGGTCGAAGGGCGAGCGCGGCTTCGCCGCGATCCCCGGGCGGCAGCAGGCGTTCATGGCCGCGGTGGAGACCGCGATCCCCTATGCCAAGGCGACGAAGTGCAAAACCATCCACGCGATGGCCGGACTGTGGCCCGAGGGGCGCGACAAGATCGAGGCGCTGCCGACCTATATCGATAATCTGCGCTGGGCCGCCGACCGGCTGGCGCGCGAGGGCATCGCCGCGATCATCGAGCCGATCAACACGCGCGACATCCCGGGCTACTACCTCAACACCACCGCACAGGCCATGCCCATCATCGAGGCGGTCGACCGGCCCAACCTGCGGCTCCAGCTCGACCTCTACCATGTGCAGATCATGCGCGGCGATCTGGCGCCGACGATCCGCGAATTGGCCGGCATGTACCCGCATATCCAGATCGCCGGGACGCCCGGCCGGCACGAGCCGGATGTGGGCGAGATCAACTACCCGTTCCTCTTCGATCTGCTTGACGAGATCGGCTACGACGGCTGGATCGGCTGTGAATACCGGCCCAAGGGCGATACCGTCGCCGGGCTCGGCTGGGCGAAGCGTTACGGGATCGGCTGAACGCGTGCTACGATGAGCCAACGCAATACGGAGAGCCGGATATGAACAGGGCGGATTTCGAGAAAAAGGTCGCGGCCGAGGGCTACGGTGAGGTGGTCGATCGGCGGATGGACGCCAACCATTTCAATCCTGAGCATGCGCACGAATTCGACGCTTGCGTGTTTGTCGTCGAGGGCGAGATGACGATCGCGCGGCATGGCAAACCCGAGACCTTCCGCGCCGGCGATATCTGCTCGATGGCGGCGGGGACGCCGCATACCGAGCAATGCGGGCCGTCGGGCGTGCGTTATCTGGCCGGGCGGCGTTATCCGCAACAGGCGGCCAGCTAACCAGAACCGCTCGCGCCGGCGCTGCCGCCGGCACCAGTCCGCCCACAATCGCCGCCGCGCGAAAATAAAGTTCGGCGGTGTAAACGCGATTCGCGTTCGCGGTATAAGTCATGCATACTGTCTCATCTAGCGTGCGAAACTGGCCGGGATGTGCGCCAAATTTGTGCAAAAGGGTGTCACGAAAGAGCTTGTGGCGATGACTGAGGCAAGAGGACCAGGGCTGTATGATCCCCGCAACGAGCACGACTCGTGCGGTGTCGGTTTTGTTGCCAACATCAAGGGCCGAAAATCGCACGACATCATCCGCCGCGGCCTCGAAATCCTGGTCAATCTCGATCATCGCGGCGCGGTCGGGGCCGATCCGCTGGTCGGCGACGGCGCCGGCTGCCTGATTCAAATCCCGGACGCGCTGCTGCGCCATTGGGCCGAGGAACGCGGCCTCGCCCTGCCGCCGCCCGGACGATATGCGGTGGCGATGTGCTTCTTGCCGATGGAGGCCCATGCGCGCGCCTACGCGGTGGCGCAGATCGAGCGCATCGTTCGTGTCGAGGGTCAGAGCCTGCTCGGCTGGCGCGAGGTGCCGACCGATATCACCGGGCTCGGCAAGCGGGTCGTCGAGACGATGCCGCATATCGCGCAGGCGATCGTCTGCGCCAGCGCCGACATCGCCGATCAGGACGCCTTCGAGCGCAAGATCCTGACGATCCGCAAGCAGGTGCTGAACCGGGTGACGACGCAGGCCGAGCGCAACATGCTGCCCGAGCTGCGCCACCTCTATATGCCGTCCTTCTCGACCCGGACGGTGGTCTACAAGGGCCTCTTGCTGGCGCCGCAGATCGGCAGCTTCTACGAGGATTTGCGCGACCCGCTGACGGTGTCGGCGCTGGCGTTGGTGCACCAGCGCTTCTCGACCAACACCTTTCCCAGCTGGCGGCTGGCGCATCCCTACCGGTTCCTCTGCCATAACGGCGAGATCAATACGGTGCGCGGCAACGTCAACTGGATCCATGCGCGCCGCCAGGCAATGTCGTCCCAGTTGATGGGCGCCGATCTCGGCAAACTGGTGCCGCTGATCCTGCCCGGCCAGTCGGACACGGCGTGCATCGACAACGCGCTGGAACTGCTCGTCATCGCCGGCGGCTACCCGCTCGCGCATGCGATGATGATGTTGATCCCCGAGGCGTGGTCCGACCCGCTGATGGACCCGGAGCGGCGCGCCTTCTACGAGTACCACGCGGCGCTGATGGAGCCGTGGGACGGGCCGGCGGCGATCGCCTTCACCGACGGCCGCCAGATCGGCGCGACACTCGACCGCAACGGCCTGCGGCCGGCGCGCTACATCATCACCGATGACGACCATGTGATCATGGCGTCCGAAGCCGGCGTGCTGCCCGTGCCGGAAGAGAAGATCACCCGGAAATGGCGGCTGCAGCCGGGCAAGATGCTGCTGATCGACCTCGAAGAGGGCCGCATCATCGGCGATGACGAGATCAAGGCGAAACTCGCCGCCGAGCACCCGTACGAGGCCTGGCTCAAGGAGACGCAATACAAGCTCTCCGAACTGCCCGAACCGGCCGAGACCACGATCCCGGCACGGACGAACGACCCGGAGGCGCGGCTCGCGCTGCAGCAGGCCTTTGGCTACACCCAGGAGGACATTGGGTTCTTCCTCGAGCCGATGGCGCACGATGGCGACGACCCGATCGGTTCGATGGGCACCGACACGCCGATCGCGGCGTTCTCGAACAAGCCCAAAGTGCTCTACAACTACTTCAAGCAAAACTTCGCCCAAGTCACCAACCCGCCGATCGATCCGATCCGCGAGGAATTGGTGATGTCGCTGATTTCGATGATCGGGCCGCGGCCAAACCTCCTGGGTCACGAAGTCGGCACGCATCACCGGCTCGAAGTGTCGCAGCCGATCCTCACCGACGGCGATCTCGACAAGATCCGCAATATCGAGCTGCTGGTCGACGGGCGGTTCAAGACCGACACGCTCGATATCACCTGGCCGGCGGCGGAAGGGGCGGCGGGGATCGAGCCGGCGCTCGAGCGCCTGTGCCGCGAGGCGACCGATGCGGTGCTCGACGGCCACAACATCCTGATCCTGTCGGACCGCGGCACCTCGCCCGAGCGGGCGCCGATCCCGGCGCTGCTCGCGACCTCGGCGGTGCACCACCATTTGATCCGCGAGGGGTTGCGCACCAAGACCGGCATCGTCGTCGAGACCGGCGATGCGTGCCAGGTGCACGATTTCTGCGTGCTCGCCGGCTACGGCGCTGAGGCGGTCAACCCGTACCTCGCCTTCGCCACGCTGGAGCAGATCCGCACCGAGACCGGGATGGCGCTGAGTGCCTACGACGTCCAGAAGAACTACCTGAAAGCGGTCGGCAAGGGCATCCTCAAGGTGATGTCCAAGATGGGCATCTCGACCTACCAATCCTATTGCGGCGCGCAGATCTTCGACGCGGTCGGCTTGGAAAGCGCTTTTGTCGACAAGTACTTCACCGGCACGGCGACGACCATCGAGGGCGCCGACCTTTTCGCCATCGCCAACGAGGCGCTGGTGCGCCACGCGCAGGCCTTTGGCGACGATCCGCTCTATCGCGAGATGCTCGATGTCGGCGGCGATTACGCCTTCCGGCTGCGCGGCGAAGCGCATGCCTGGACGCCGCAAACCATCGCCAAACTGCAGCACGCCGTGCGTGGCAACTCGGCTGCGGACTACAAGACTTTCGCTAACGTCATCAACGACCAGAGCGAGCGGCTGCTGACCATCCGCGGGCTGATGAAGTTCAAGCCCGGCGAAAAGGTGTTGCTCGACGAGGTCGAGCCGGCGACAGAGATCGTCAAGCGCTTCGCCACCGGGGCGATGAGCTTCGGCTCGATCAGCCGCGAGGCACACACCACGCTGGCGATCGCGATGAACCGCATCGGCGGCAAGTCGAACACCGGCGAGGGCGGCGAGGAAGCCGAGCGCTTCAAGCCCATGCCCAACGGCGACTCCAAACGCTCGGCGATCAAGCAGGTCGCCTCGGGCCGGTTTGGCGTCACCACCGAATACTTGGTCAACGCCGACGTGCTGCAGATCAAGATGGCCCAAGGCGCCAAGCCCGGCGAGGGCGGCCAGCTTCCCGGGCACAAGGTCGACAAGGCCATCGCCAAGGTGCGGCATTCGACCCCCGGGGTCGGCCTCATCTCGCCGCCGCCGCATCACGACATCTATTCGATCGAGGATTTGGCGCAGCTGATCCACGATCTGAAGAACGCCAACCCCAAGGCCGCGGTATCGGTGAAGCTGGTGTCGGAGGTAGGGGTCGGCACCGTCGCCGCCGGTGTCTCCAAGGCGCGTGCCGACCACGTGACGATTGCCGGCTACGAGGGCGGTACCGGCGCCAGCCCGCTGACCTCGCTGACCCATGCCGGGTCGCCGTGGGAGATCGGCCTCGCCGAGACCCAGCAAACTTTGGTGCGCAACGGGTTGCGCGGCCGCATCGCGGTGCAGGTCGATGGCGGCTTGCGCACCGGGCGCGATGTCGTGGTCGGGGCGCTGTTGGGTGCCGACGAGTTTGGTTTCGCCACCGCGCCGCTGATCGCTGCCGGCTGCGTGATGATGCGCAAGTGCCACCTCAACACCTGCCCGGTCGGCATCGCCACGCAAGACCCGGTGCTGCGCGCCCGTTTCACCGGCCAGCCGGAGCATGTCATCAACTATTTCTTCTTCGTCGCCGAGGAAGTGCGCGAGCTGATGGCCGAGCTCGGTTTCCGCACGATGGACGAGATGATCGGCCGGGTCGATCGGCTCGACATGGTGCCGGCGATCCATCACTGGAAGGCGCGCGGCATCGACCTGTCGCGCATCCTCTACCAGGAGCCGGCAGCGCCTGGGGTCGCGATCTATCATTGCGAGACGCAGAACCATCATCTCGACAAGGCCCTCGACCAAGAGCTGATCGCGCTGTCGCAGACGGCAATTGAGAAGCGCGAGCCGGTGCGCATCGAGAAGCCGATCCGCAATGTCCACCGCACCGTCGGCGCGATGCTGTCGGGCGAGGTGGCGCAGCTCTACGGCCATGACGGGCTGCCCGAGGACACGATCTGGGCGCGGTTCGACGGCACCGCCGGGCAGAGCTTCGG
>DASYXG010000163.1:0-7663 GCA_035935235.1 Allostellaceae bacterium | reverse complement strand
GTCAAGCTGACGCCAAACACCGCCTACATCCGCATCCATCTCGAATTTTTTAACGGCCATCAATGTTCGATCTGGGGCATTGCCGAGGTCGTAGGGCAATCGCTCGTCTATCGGGAGCCCAGTTCACAATGCGAATTGAGCGTCAGTCTCGCGGGCGGCAGGATCACTTTCGCAGACCAAGATGGCCATTGCCGCGAGGAGACTTGTGGCATGCGCGGCATGTACAACGGCCAGAGTTTCAGGCTATCGAGCCGGCGGCCGATCTCTTACATGCCGAAGCTCCTGGCATCCGATCAGTATCTCGCCGCGATCGAGGAATATCAGGCCCGCCACAAACAGTAGGGGGACGTATTGGCCGACTACAAGTTCTGCAAGGTCGAGGACGAGGGCCGCATCCGCATCGTCACGATCAACCGGCCCGAGGTGCTGAACGCGCTGCACAGCGAGGCGCATTGGGAATTCGACGGCATCTGGAATGAGTTCGCCGCCGATCCCGAGCTGTGGGTCGGCATCATCACCGGCGCCGGTGAACGCGCGTTCTCGGCCGGCAACGACCTAAAGGTGCAGGCCGCTGGGCGGCGGGGGCCGCGTCCGGCGACCGGGTTCGCCGGTCTCTCGCACCGCTTCGACCTCGAAAAGCCGCTGATCGCCGCGGTCAACGGTGTGGCGATGGGCGGCGGGTTTGAGACCGCGCTCGCTTGCGACATCATCGTCGCCGCCGAGAATGCGGTCTTCGCGCTGCCCGAGCCGCGGGTGGGCCTGATCGCCGGCAGCGGCGTCCACCGCCTGCCGCGCATGATCGGCCAGAAGAACGCGCTCGGCATGATCCTCACCGGTCGCCGCGTCTCCGCCGCCGAGGGCAAGGAATTGGGCTTCGTCAACGAGGTGGTGCCGGCGGGCCAGGCGCTGGAGGCCGCCAAGCGCTGGGCCGGGCTCATCCTCGAATGCTCGCCGATGGCGATCCGCGCCTCGAAGCAGTCGGTGTACAAGAGCCTCGACGAGCCGACCCTGCAAAAGGCGATGACCACCACCTATCCCGCGGTACAGGCCAATCTCGACAGCCAGGATTACATCGAGGGCCCCAAGGCCTTCGCCGAACGCCGCAAGCCCAATTGGCGGAACCGCTAGGGAGAGTACTGCCAATCTGTCACTTCGGGACCGAAGCGGTTAGCTCCGGCGGCGCCGCGCTGCGCCAGCAGCACGATCAGCAATATCGCCAAGGTGAGGTGAAGCATACTGTTCAGCATCAGCAGACCAAACAGGCCCAAATTCGGGTGATAAGGCCACGCCTCGAATGTCTTCGGCATGGCCGCCAATCCGATGATCGTGAACGGCAGCGGCATCAGTCCCCAATACCCTGACATGCCTCGGTCGTGCAGCCGGCGGGCAACCGCGGCGCCGATCAGGATGACGAACACCGCGGTGAGGATCGGCGTCGCTGTCATCAGCATCGACTGGGTATCGGCCATGATTCCCTGCATCACCTGGCCGAAGGCCTTCTGATCCGCGGGGTTTACCGGCACGCCAGGTTTGCCGGGATGCTGTAAAACGAACAGGAATGTCTTGGTCATGACACTGTATATGAATGGAAGCATCATGGTCAGGCTGATGATCGTCTGGGCGATGAAGAGGAATATTGCATAGGGCCAGAATTGCGCACGCGTGTTCCGTCCCGAAAAGCGCGCCAGGTTTCGGAAGTTGTAGATGATCGCCGCGATGATGGCCTTCATGCCTGGATCAACCTTTGGCTCAAATGGCGCCGTGAGTTTCGCACGTAAGCGGTCCCGGCTGAATTTCCGAATATCAGCCATGGCTAAAAACCGGGCAGCCTCTCGCCCTAACCGTGTTAGTCCAATCGTACGATTTGAGATCATCTCCGCGCTGGGGCGGGGATGGAGAAGGCGGTGCGATGGCGGTTGAGGTGTCGGGCGACGTGACGGCGGTGCCGTCGATCCAGGCGGCGGAGCGATCCCGGCTGGCCGAAGGCACCGCCTTCTCGATCATCCTCGCGCTCAGCTTCTCGCACATGCTCAACGACATGATGCAGTCGCTGGTGCCGTCGCTATATCCGATGATCAAGGACGGCTACGGCCTCAGCTTCGTGCAGGTCGGCGTCATCACCCTGACCATGCAGGTCATTTCGTCGATGATGCAGCCGCTGGTCGGCCTCGTCGCCGATCACAAGCCGCAGCCTTATTCGCTCGCGGTCGGGATGTGCTCGACCCTGGCGGGTTTGCTGCTGCTGGCCGGCGCCACCCACTATATGACCGTGTTGCTCGCGGTAGCGCTGATGGGCGGTGGCTCGGCGGTGTTCCACCCCGAGGCGTCGCGGGTCGCGCGGTTGGCGTCGGGCGGGGCGCGGCGGCATGGCCTCGCGCAATCGCTGTTCCAGGTCGGCGGCAATATCGGGTCGGCGACAGGGCCGATCCTTGCCGCTTTTATCGTCATCCCGCGCGGCCAGGGCAGCGTCGGCTGGTTTTCCAGCGCGGCGCTCCTGGCGATGTTGGTGCTGGTCCTGGTCGGCAACTGGTACCGGCGCGAGCACCCGCCCTCGCGGCGCGCCCGCTACAGCGCCGCCGCCCCGCTCAATCTCTCGCGCCGGCAGGTGTTCTGGTCGCTGGCGATCCTCTTGGCGCTGGTGTTCTCTAAGGCGTTCTACCAGGCGAGCCTGGGCACCTATTACACCTTCTACCTGATCAGCAAATTTCACCTGACCTTGGCCAATGCGCAGATCTACCTGTTCATCTTCCTCGCCTCGGTGGCGCTGGGCACCTTGGTCGGCGGGCCGATCGGCGACCGCATCGGGCGCAAGGCGGTGATCTGGGGCTCGATCCTCGGCGCCATCCCGTTCGCGCTGATGCTGCCCTTCGCCAATCTGTTCTGGACCAGCATCCTCACTGTCGCGGTCGGCGCGACGATGGCCTCGGCCTCGTCGGCGATCATCGTCTACGCGCTCGACCTAGTGCCCGGAAAGATCGGTACCATGGCGGGCCTCTTCTTTGGGCTCAGCTTCGGCATGGCCGGGGTCGGCGCGGCGGCGCTCGGCAGCCTCGCCGACGCCACCAGCATCGACACGGTGTACCGCGTCTGCGCCTACCTGCCGCTGATTGGCCTCCTCACCGTGTTCCTCCCCGATCTGCGCCGCATGGCGCGCCCCGCGACCGTATAACCCGCTTCTCCGCGCGGCGCGCTCGCCGTACCATGCGCGAACAAGGCCGCATGGAGGCTCCGCATGTTTGCGCGCAACGCCTGGTACATCGCCGCATGGGGTGACGAACTCGGCGACACGCCGCTGGCCCGCCGCATCTGCAACGACCCGATCGTGCTGTTCCGCGACAAGGATGGACGCGCCGCGGCATTGGCCGACCGCTGCTGCCACCGTTCGGCTCCCTTGAGCCTTGGCACCGTCGTCGCGGAAGGCATCCAGTGCGGCTACCACGGCCTCATCATCGACGGTGCCGGCAAGTGCGTGAAGGTGCCCGGGCAACGCTTCATCCCAGCCGACGCGACGGTGCGCAGCTACCCGCTGATCGAGAAGAACCAGTTCCTGTGGATCTGGATGGGCGATGCGGCGCTGGCCGACCCAGCGTTGATCGTCGATTTCCCCTATCACGACGACACCGCGAACTGGCCGCACAAGCACACGATGTATCCGATCAAAGGCAACTATATGTTGATGGTCGATAACCTCATGGACCTGACGCATCTCGGCTACCTGCACGGCAGGACGATCGGCGGCAACCCCTCGCAGCATGTCGAAGCCGAGATGAAGGTGACGCGCACCGCGACCGGGGTGAAGTTCACCCGCTGGATGAGGAACTCGCCGCCGCCGCCAAGCTATGTCATGGCGGCCGGATTTCAGGGCCGGATCGACCGGCTGCAGGTGTTCGAGTTCGTCGCGCCGTCGACGGTTCTGCAATGGACCGGGGCGACCGATGCAGGCTCCGGCGTCGAGCCTGACGATTTCGCCTTCAAGTTCCGCCTCTTTCACGGCCTCACTCCTGAGACCGAGACGAGCTGCTTTTATTTCTGGTCGGCGGCCAACGGCTATCGCCAGGACGAGCCGGAGGCGACCGAGTTGCTGTTCGGCCAGATCGCCACGGCCTTTCTCGAGGATGCCGCGATGGTTCAGGCACAACAGGAACGGCTCAGGGAATTCGGCGAAAGCGGGCTCGTCGATATCGCCTCGGACTCGATCCGAATGACGATGCGCCGCCATGTCGACCGGATGATCGCCGCTGAGCAGCAGCAACAAGCGGCGGAATAGGAGGCAATCATGGCCAACACGTTGATCTCCTGCGACGACCACATGGATCTCGGCCAATTGCCGGCCGATCTGTGGCAGACGCGCCTACCGGCGGAATTCCGCGACCGCGCCCCTTATATCGACGAGCGCGACGGCCAGGCGGTATGGATTTGCGACGGCAAGGTGTGGGGCCGCTGGAACGGCAAGCCGCCCGCCGACCCCGCCAAGCGGCCGGTAAAGCCGCTTTACGACTCCTTCGACCGCGCCGGCATCTATGATCACAGCGCGCGCCGTCCCGCGGTCGCCGAATTGCGCCTCGCCGACATGGACCGCGACGGCGTCCAGAGCCAGATCATCTTCGGCCCGATTTTCCAGATTTCCACCGATGATCAGGCGCTGCGCGTCGCCTGCTACCGGGTCTACAACGATTGGCTGCTGGAGTTCTGCCAGGCCGCGCCCGATCGGCTGATCGGCGCGCCGATGCTGCCCGAGACGCCGGATGCCGCGTATGAAGAGCTGATGCGCCTGGCCAAGAAGGGCGGGGTGCGACAGGTCACGTTGATGATCGCCAACGTCGATCCCAAGCTCGACGACCAGGCCTGGGAGAAATTGTGGACCGCGCTCGAGGAGACCGGGATCATCATCGGCTGGCACATCACGGTGTTTGTCGGCAAGCCGAGCGACCGCGCTGCCGGCAAGGCCGCGAGCGTGTTCGAGAACACCAAGTTCTTTATGGGCAATTTCCTCGATCCGTTTATCGATCTGTTCGCCTGGGGCATCCTTGAGCGGCACCCCAAGCTCAAGATGGTCATGGCCGAGGCCGGCACTGGCTGGCTGCCCTGGCTGGTGCAGGAGCTCGACTACCGGCACTGGCGGCTGTGGGAGGCCAAGGAGTTCTGGGCCGACAAGGGCGGCAGTGCGCTCGAAACCAAGCCCAGCGAGCTGTTCAAGCGCCAGATCTACGCGACCTTCCAGGAGGATTACGCGGCGATGGCGCTGATCCCGTTCTTCGGCGACGGGCACCTGCTCTGGGCGTCGGACTATCCGCACCCCGATGGCGTCTGGCCCAATTCCAAATCCGCCATCGAGCGCCAGATGGCCAATCTCAGCCCCGAGATGCGCCAAAAGCTGACCCATGATAACGCCGCGAAGCTCTATGGGCTGAGCTAGGCCTTTTTCGCTTTGAGCCCCTCGACGGAGAGGGCCGGTCTGGGGGTTGGCGCGTCACGCGCGATAGGTTGAGGCGAGGCCAAACCGCGTTTCCCGGCGTTAGCCGGGGGGAACGCGGGGTGGAGAATGCTGCAAGACAAGGCTCAGGAGCTGTTGAGCGGCGCCGGTGCGCTGTGGCCGCTCATGGTCAGCAACGCGCTTAACGTCGTCGGCGCGATCATCATCCTTCTCCTTGGCGTATGGCTCGCGGGTCGGGCGCATTTGCTGGTCGGCAGGGCGCTCGACCGCACGCGCCATTTCGACGCCATGCTCAAGGGTTTTTTCGGCAGCATCGCGCGCTATCTCGTGCTGGCCGTCACCATCCTCGCGGTCCTCGCGCAATTCGGCATCCAGACCACCAGCCTCGTCGCGGTGATCGGCGCGGCGGGTTTGGCTGTGGGGTTGGCGCTGCAAGGAACGCTATCGAACCTGGCGGCCGGCATCATGCTGCTGATTTGCCGTCCCTTCCGGGTCGATCACAAGGTGCAGATCGGCAACAATATCGGGACGGTACGTGAGCTGTCGCTGTTCTGGACCGAGCTGATGACGGACGACAAGGTGCAGATCATCGTGCCGAACGCGGGGGTCTGGGGCCAGCCGCTGCGGAATTTCAGCGCTTATCCTGCCCCTCACGCCGGCGAGGTCCGGTTTCGCATCGCCGAGGCGACGGCACTCGACCCGGCGCTCGACGGGGTGCGCCAGATCCTTGGCGACCATCCCCGCGTGCTTTCGGATCCCGGTCCGACGGTTCTGCTCGATCGCGAAGCGACGGAAAATGCGTTGGAGATCGTGGTCGGCTTCACCACCGCCGGGGATGAGGTCGCCGCGGTCAAGAGCGACTTGATAAAATCGGTGCACGATATGTTGCATATCGCGCCCGAAGAGGCGTCCGCCTGGCGAGCGCGCCGGCACCTGTCGTGAAATAACCCGCGCTGCCGCAAGAGCGGCGCCGCGTCCTCGCCGTCGGACTCTCCCGGCTGCTTGCCCGCTCGCGCGTCGCGCGTCATGCTGGACCCAGCCAGAAAAAGCCGTGGGGAGGCAGCCATGAAGACCAGCACCAACCGTATCCTTACCACCCATGTGGGCAGCCTGCCGCGGCCGGCCGGCTTGCGTGAGTTGCTGGTCAAAAAGGACAAGGGCGAGGCCTATGACACGGCCGAGCTCGCCCGGCTGACCAAGGAGGCGGTCGCCGGCATCGTTCGCCGCCAGGCCGACGCCGGGGTCGATATCGTCGATGACGGCGAGATGTCGAAGCCCGGCTATTCGACCTATATCGCCGACCGGCTATCCGGCTTTGCCGGGCATGAACCGGCGAAGCCGCGGCTCGATACCGGGCCATACCCTAACTTCAACGCTGCCTATGCGCGGATGACCGGCGAGAACGTCGCGCGCCGCGCGGTTTGCGTCGGCCCGATCGCGGTGCGCGATCGCCAGCCGCTCGCCGACGACATCGCCAACCTCACGGCGGCGGTCGCCGGGGTCAAGGTCACCGACGTCTTCATGACCGCGGCGTCGCCCGGTCTTGTCCCGGTGTTCCAGACCAACAAGTACTACCCCTCGCACGAGGCCTATGTCGAAGCCATCGCCGCGGCGATGCAGGAGGAGTACGAGGCGATTGTCGGCGCTGGGTTCGTGCTGCAGCTCGATTGCCCCGATCTGGCGATGGCGCACCACACCAGCTTCCAGGAGCTGGGCGAGACGGAATTCCTCAAGCGCGCGGCCTTCCACATCGAGGTGCTCAACCACGCCCTCAGGAACGTCCCGGCCGAGATGAGCCGCATCCATATCTGCTGGGGCAATTACGAGGGCCCGCACGACCACGACATCGATTTCCGCAAGGTTGCGCCAATCCTGGTCAAGGCGAAGCCGCAGGCGCTTGTCGTCGAGGCCGCCAACCCGCGCCACGCGCATGAATGGGTGATCTGGAAGGACGAGGTGAAGCTCCCCGACGACAAGGTCCTCATCCCTGGCGTGCTCGACACCTCGACTAATTATGTCGAGCACCCGGAGCTCGTCGCCGAGCGCATCTGCCGCTTCGCCGACATCGTCGGGCGCGAGCGGGTCATCGCTGGCAGCGATTGCGGGTTCGGCACTTTCGCCGGTTACGGCAAGCTCGACCCCGACATCTCGTTCAAGAAATTGCGGGCGATGGCGGATGGCGCGGCGATTGCGTCAAAGCGGCTGTGGAACCGCCATTGAGCCTGCCCG
>DASYXG010000162.1:0-11523 GCA_035935235.1 Allostellaceae bacterium | reverse complement strand
CAGAGTGGCGGTGGTCACGGGCGGCACGCGTGGCATCGGTCGAGCCATCGCGATCGGCTTAAAGAATGCGGGCTACACGGTCGCCGCCAATTACGGCAGCGACGACGCCGCTGCCGAGCGGTTCCAGAACGAGACCGGCATTCCGGTCTTCAAGTTCAATGTCGGCGATTTTGACTCCTGCCAACAGGGCGTCGCCAAGATCGAGGCCGAGCTCGGGCCGGTCGAGGTGCTGGTCAACAATGCCGGCATCACCCGCGACACCACGATGCACCGCATGAGCTTCGAGCAGTGGAATGCGGTGATCCAGACCAACCTGTCGTCATGCTTCAATATGTGCCGGGCGGTGATCGAGGGCATGCGTGAGCGCCATTTCGGCCGCATCGTCAATATCGGTTCGATCAATGGCCAGGCCGGACAGTACGGCCAGGTCAATTACGCCGCCGCCAAATCCGGCATCCATGGGTTCACCAAGGCGCTGGCCCAGGAGGGCGCGGCGCGCGGGATCACCGTCAATGCCGTCGCGCCCGGCTATGTCGATACCGACATGGTCCGCGCGGTCCCGCCGGACGTGCTCGAAAAGATTGTCGCCCGCATCCCGGTCGGCCGCCTCGGCAAGGCCGAGGACATCGCCCGCACCGTGCTGTTCCTCGTCGCCGACGACGCCGATTTCATCACCGGCTCGACCCTGTCGGTCAACGGCGGCCAGCATATGTACTAGCGAGGCTATCTCGACGATTTACACCATTGGCCACTCAACTCGCTCGGCGGAGGAACTGATCGCGCTGCTGCGCGCGGCCGAGGTCGATCTGCTGGTCGATGTCCGCACCGTGCCGCGCTCGCGCTTCAATCCGCAATTCAACGCCGCCGCGCTGCCGCAGGCCTTGGCGCCTGCGGGAATCGCCTATCGCCACATGCCGGCGCTCGGCGGGTTGCGGCATCGGCCGAAGGGCGCGCCGCCGTCGCCCAACGGGTTGTGGCAGAACGAGGCGTTCCAGGCCTACGCCGATTACGCGTTGACGCCGGCCTTCCGGGTTGCGCTCGACGAGTTGCGCCGGCTCGCGCATGACCACACCGTCGCGATCATGTGCGCCGAGGCGGTGTGGTGGCGCTGCCACCGCCGCATCATCACGGACTATCTGCTGGCCAGCGGAGAGGCGGTTGAGCACATCATGGGGCCGGGCAAGATCGAACCGGCCTCGCTGACCCAGGGCGCCGAGCAGCGGCCCGGCGGCACGATTCTCTATCCGTCGGCCCAGGGCCAGCTCATTTGAGTATCCTCGCCCGGCGGCGCAGCGGTCGCTAAGGCGCACCACCCGGTATGTTTCCGCTGAACTTGATGTAAATCAGATGACGGGCCTGCGAGGACGTGTATTGAGGTTAAGCCTGTTCGTCCACTCGACCTGACATCCGTTTGATGGCTGCCCTCGCGTTACCCTCCAACATCTACCGCTACGTCTGGGAGGCGAGCGGCTGGCATCAATTCCCGCTGGTTGCGCTGACCGCCTGCGTCTCGCTGCTTGAAGTCGTCCCGTTGGAGCTTCAACGCCGCATCGTCAACGATGCAGTCAAAGACCGGGACTATTCGTTCGTCCTCGTCCTGTGCGCCGCCTATCTCGCCGCGGTTCTGCTGCAGGGCGGCACCAAGCTCGTCCTCAACATCTATCGCAATTGGGTCGGTGAGAGTGCCGTCCGCGAGCTGCGCCGCCGGGTCCATGCTCTGGTCGATGCGACCTCGGCGGCGTCCTCGACACTGGAGGCGGAAGGGATTCAGGCCTCGATGATCGTCTCCGAGGTCGAGCCGGTCGGTTCGTTTGTCGGCGGCAGCGTTTCCGAGCCGCTGCTGCAGGCCGGCATCCTCTGCTCGGTGCTCGCCTACATGATCCATGTCGATGTGTGGATGGCCGCGGTAGCGCTCCTGTTTTTCGTTCCGCAGCTGGTCTTCGTGCCGATGATGCAGCACGCGATGAACCGCCGGACCCATGTGCGCGTCCGGATCATCCGGCGGCTCAGCATCAGCGTGATCGAGGGCGGTGGTGATCCCGCACGGGATCGGGCCGATGACGAACGCATCGACCGGGTGTTTCACCTCAACATGGGTATCTACAAGCTTAAGTTCTCGATGAATTTCCTGATGAACCTGAGCACCCAGCTGCAGATTATCGGCGCGTTGGCCGTCGGCGCGTGGGCCGTGCTCAACGACCAGCTCGAGATCGGTGGCGTCGTCGCCTTTATTTCCGGCATCGGGCGGATCACCGATCCGTGGGGCGATCTGGTCAATTATTTTCGCGACGCCAACATCAACGAGGTCAAATTCGTCCTGCTGCGCGACGCGATCAATCAGCAGGTCTCCGGGTCGGATTAGCCCGCGGGCGGCTTGGTCGCCTGCATCGAGGGCAACGCTTCGACGCCCTTGTACCACTCGGCGAGCTTGGGATGGCGGCTGCGCCAACCGTCGTTCGGGAAGCGGAAATCGAGATAACCGAGGGTGCAGCCGGCGGTAATAGAGCCGATCGTGCGCGGCCCCGACAAATCTTCGCGCTCCAGCGCGGCGAGGCCCTGGTGCGCCTTCCGCATCTGCCCGTCGGTCCAGCCGGCGAAGCGCTTTTCTTCGGGCCGCGCGGCAATCTCGTAACGACAGAGGATAAGGGCGTCGAGAATGCCATCGCCGAGCGCCTGTTGGCGCAGCGCGGTCCACCGCGCCTTGCCCGCGGCTGGGAACACCTTGCCGCCGCCAGCGAGGCTGTCGAGGTATTCGCAGATCACCGGCGAATCAAACAGCACTTGGCCGTCATCGGTGGTGAGCGCCGGGATCTTCATCAGCGGGTTCTCGGCCGCCAGCGTCGCATTGGTCTCGACCGGGCTCACCGCGGTCGACAGCAGCTCGATCTTGCCGGCAAGGTCCAGCTCGTGCGCGACAACCATGACCTTGCGGACATAGGGCGAGGCGGGGTTGTGACGGAGCTTCATCGTTCTTCTCCTGGCGTCAGTGCAGCTCGACCGTCAGTTTGTATTCGGCGTCGCTCTTCGAATTATCGATGACGATCAGATAAACGCCGGTCGCGTCGAGCTCGTCATCCCAGCTCGTCTGATTGTCCTCGCTCATCAGATCGCCGCTCACTTCGCACTCGGCGGCGGCGGTGCAGCTAGCCTTCCAGTCCGGGGCGTAGAGTTCGAGAAACGCGGCGTGGTCGGCGTCTTGAACCGTAACTGTCAATTTTTGTCCGGCGGTGGCGTTGAGCTGATAGCAGCCCACCGCGTCGGCGGGCGGGCCGCTGCCCAGGGTGACGGTGGTCACGCCAGCCGGGAAGGCAATCGGCAGCGGATGGTTGCAATCCGCCGCCTCTGCCGCCCCTGAAACGAACAGCAGCGCCGCCGCGAGCGGAAACCGCATCTCCCCACCCCCACATTGGCGGAGCCTCCTACGGCTCCACCCGGTCAAACCAATGCGCTAAGCCTTTTTTAGGCAGCGGTCCCACATCGCGAACATCTTTTCCCAGGTCTCCTCGGCGGCGAGCGTGTTGTAGATCGCGCGCTCGGGGAAGGCGAAGCCGTGCTCGGTGCCGGGGAAGGTCTTGATCTCGTATTTGACGTTGGTCTTCGACAGCAGCTTGTCGAGATCGCCTGGAATGTTGGGCGGCACGCTGCGGTCGGTCTCGGCGAAGGCGTAATAAAGTTCGCCCTTGATCTTATCGAGATGAAGGTGCGGCGAATCCTCCTTGTCGGTGATGATGCCGACGCCGTAGAGCGAAGCCGCCGCCTTGATGCGGTGAGGAAAGAACGAAGCGGCGTTGGTGATGTGCATTCCGCTCATGCAGTAGCCGACGCAGCCGACCGGGCCGGGCTTGCACTTGTCCTGCGCATCGAGCCAAGCAAGCCAGCCGGCCGTGTCATCCATCACCATCGCATTGGTCAGGCTGCGCATTGCGCCGAGGAACACGGCGGCCATCGCCTCATCGCGACGCTGAATGTCGAGACGCAGCGTGCCGAGCCGGTAATACATGTCCGGCAGGATTGCGAAATAGCCATGCCGCGCGATCCGCCGGGTCATGTTGCGCAGCTCTTCGCGGATGCCCGGCGCGTCCATGTAGAAGATGACGCCGGGATACGGGCCCGGCCCATCGGGGCAGGCCACGAAGGTCGGGCAGCGGCCGTATTTGGTGGTGACGACGACTTCTTGTTCATACATGGCGGGGGCTCCTAGACGGGGCGAATGACCGGCGGAGAGTCGCGCGATCGCGTGGAATTGTCACGAAAAACTCAGCGTCCCTTGAACACCGGCTTGCGCTTCTCGGACCACGCGTTTAGCGCCTCGGCGTGGTCCTCGGAGGCGGCGGCGCGCTCGCGTGCTTGGGCGAGGGCGTCGCGGTCAAGTCGCCCGGCTGCCGCGTCGTTGACCGCGCGCTTCAACCCCGCGAGAGCGAGCGGCGCATTGGCGGCCAGCGTTGCCGCCAGCGCATCGACGCGCGCCTCCAACTCGCCCGCCGGCACGATCTCGTCGAGATAGCCAATCCGGCCCATCTCCTCGGCTTGGATCGGCTCGGCGGTAAGGAACAGGCGTTTCGCCGCGGCGACGCCGAGCCGCGAGACATAGCGCTCGATACCGCTCGGATAATAGACGATGCCGAGCCGTGCGGCCGGCATCAGCATCCGCATGCCCTCGACCCCGATGCGAAAATCGCAGGCGAGCGCGAGGTCGGTGGCGCCGCCATAGACGCTGCCCTGCAGCGCCGCGATCGTCGGCACACGCAGCGCCTCCAGCTGGTCGACGACGCTTTCGAACGTCACCTCCTCCTGCGGCGCCGGCTCCTTGCCGCCATGCCGTTCAACGAGCGCGCCGATGTGATAGCCGGAGGAAAAACTCTTGCCGGTGCCGGTCAGCACCAGCACGCGAACGGCAGGATCGCTGCCGATGCGGGTGAAGGTCTGACGCAGCACCGCGAGATCGCTGGGCTCGATGCGGTTGTGCTCGCGCGGCCGGTTGAGGCGGATGGTCGCCCGGCCGCCGGCAATCGTCACGATGGGGGTGGTGGAGGTGGCTGAATCCAGCATGGCGCGACCCTAGCAGAGGCTCTGCGCGGCGGCAAAGCGTCGCTCCAGGAGCGGAACCGCCGCGGGGCGCTGCCGTTCTTGGAGCATGAAAACGCTCACATCTTGCGCCGCGGTTCTATTGCTCGCCGCTGCGCTTCCGGTCGCCGGGCAAAGCGCTCAAACGCCGAAGAGCGACAGCAACAGCCAAGCCGGGGCCGACAGTGTCGCCGCTTCGCCCGCCTCGCAGAGTTCATCGGGCGCGGGTAGGTCGCACGCCGTGACCGGCGCGTCGACGAATACCGCCCCGGTGCAAGTCCTGTGTCTGGCGGCTTCGGCCTCGGTGACGCAACCCTTCTTCATCGGCACCGACCTGTCCTGCGCACCCTAAGCGCAGACTATTTCACCCGCACTGTCGCGTAGGTCGCCGCGGTGTCGGCGCCGCTCCTGCCAACCTTGAGAGAGTCGACGATGTCCTTGGCGATCGCCCGTGAGGTGACGCCGAGATCGGCGAAATTTGAATCCTTGTCGGGAGCGCGCTTGAACAGCCAGGAGTCGCCGGCGGTTGAGGCGACGAACTCGAACAGCACGACCCCCGGTCTGTCAACGGTGACGGTAAAGCCGTCGTGCGGCCCCGGGATCGTCAGCACCTGGTTCGCGGCGATATCCGCTTTGGGATGCGCCTTGTCGGGATTTACCTTCATTTTATCGGCTTTTGCGTCCGCTGTGCCGGCTTCGGGTTTCGGCCTTACCGGAAACAGCAGCGTCGTGTCGCCATTGGGGAGGACGCGCAGGATCGCAACATGCGCGTCCTTGCTGGTGCTGACCGAAAGAATGATCGGTTGGCCGACAGCATAGGTCGTATCGGCCCGGTCTACCGAGGCCTGGATCGTCATGTCACCGTGATTGATCTTGGTGTTGGCGATGGCGTTTTGCGCGTCGGTCAGGACCGCCATATCGTCGCGCACGATCCCGGTGCGCGCGGCGAAATCGCAACCGCTGGCGATCGCGACCAGCGCGAGCGCCGCTGCCAGCCCGTATCGCGTCATCGCCCCGGCAGCGGCGCGGCGATCGGCGGACGCTGGCGGAAAAAGCCGGCCGCCTGCTCATAGGCGTAGCCGGCGCGCAGAACGCCGGCCTCGTCGAACGGCTTACCGACGATCTGGAAAGCCAGCGGCAGCCCGTTCTCGAAGCCGATCTGGACCGAGAGGGCCGGCGATCCGGTCGCGTTCCACGGCGCGGTGTAGGAGGCGCGCTCGAAGGTGCTGTAGGTGCAGAGCGTGTCGATGCGCGGCGCTGGGCCAGTGGCGTTGGCCGAAATGACCACATCGACGCCTTCGCAAGCCTTGGCGAACTCGGCGCACAGCTCGCGGCGCTGGCGCACCGCCTCGACGTAATCGGCGGCCGATAGGAACGCCCCAAGCCCGATCCGCGCGAACATGTGCCGGCCGAACAGCTGCGGCCGCTCGCGATAGTCCTGCTCATGCAGCGCGTAAGCCTCGGCCACCATGATGACGCGGGTGGTGTCGGCGTAGTCGATCAGCGGCGACAGCTGCAGATCGACGATCTTTGTGCCAAGGCTTTCCAGCGTGCGGCACGCCGCGTCGAAGGTCTCGACATAGGTCGGGGAGGGGGTCGAGTCGCGGCCGAACCCGGCGACCGCGTCCTTCTCGTGGAAATGCCGCACCACGCCGACCCGCACCCCATTGAGGCGCGGGGTCAGCGCCTTGGCGTAATCGGGCACCGGCACATCGGCCGAAGCCGGGTCGAGCGGGTCGTACCCCGCCAGCGTCTGCATCATCAGCGCGCAATCCTCGACCGTGCGGGTCAGCGGCCCGCAATGGTCGAGGCTGTAGGAGAGCGGAAAAACGCCGCGGCGGCTGACGCGGCCATAGGTCGGCTTAAGCCCGGCGAGGCCGCAATAGGCCGCCGGCCCGCGGATCGAGCCACCTGTATCGGAGCCCATCGCCCCGGCGCAGAGATGCGCGCCGACCGCGGCGGCCGAGCCGCTCGATGACCCGGCCGGGTAATGCGCGGTGTTCCACGGGTTGCGCGCCGGCGGAAAGGGCAGGGTGAAATCCGGCCCGCCAATGGCGAATTCGTGGGTCTCCTGCTTGCCGAGCAGCACCGCGCCGGCGTGGCGCAGGCGCACCCAGGTCTCGGCGTCCTCGCTCGGCACATGCGTCTCGTAGACGCGCGAGCCCGCGGTCGAGCGAATGCCCTTGGTCTTGTAGATGTCCTTCAATCCGATCGGAATGCCGTGCAGCGCACCGCGCGAGCGGCCGGCTTTCAGCTCCGCTTGGGCGCCGCGGGCGGCTTCCAACGCCTGGTCGGTTAGCACCAGGACGTAAGAATGCAGCTCGCCGTCGAGCGCGGCGATGCGGGCGAGATAGGCTTCGGTCAACGCGACCGGTGAGAGCTCACCCTTGGCGATGGCGCGGCTCGCCTCGGCGAGCGAGAGCTGGGTTGGGTCGGCCATCGTCAGGCTTTGGGATGGACGAAGATATGCGCCGGTTCGGCGGCGCGATCGCGCGGCCGGCGCACCGATTTCTGCAGCCGTTCGAGCAGGCGATACCCCTCGCGCAACTCGGCGAAACGCTCGGGCGCCTTGCTGGGGTCGAGCCCGGCGCGCTCCAGCAGGAACGCCCAGCGCTCGTCGGAAATGGGTTCCGCCATCGCCGCTACTCTGCCGCCTGGGCGACGGGATGGAAGTTCCGTGGCAGCCCGGCTTTGGCGATGGCGCCGTAGAGCGTCACCTGCGGCAGCGCCTTGGCGACGATCGCGCGCACCGTGACCAGTCTGTCGAGATCGATGCCGACATCGCACCCCATCGACTCGAAAAGGAAGACGGTGTCCTCCATGACGATATTGCCGGTGGCGCCCGGCGCGTACGGGCACCCGCCGAGCCCGCCCAGCGAGGCGTCGAACTCGCGGCAGCCGGCGTTGTAGGCCGCGAGCACATTCGCCAAACCGAGCCCGCGCGTGTCATGGAAATGCGCCGCGACCGGCAGCGGCGACACCTCGGCGATAACGCTACGAAACACCCGCTCGATCGCCGCCGGCTGGCCGTAGCCGACCGTGTCGGCGAGGATGATGCCGTCGGCCCCGGCTTCGGCGACCTCATTGGCGATGCGCCGCACCCGGTCCTCGTCGACATCGCCCTCGATGGTGCAGCCGAACGAGGTGGCGAGGCCGCAATTGATCTTCGCCGGCTTTGAGCCGCTATGACACAGCCCGACGACGCGGCGGAAATCCTCGATCGACTCCTCGGTCGGCCGCCGCACGTTCGAGAGGTTGTGGCCGTTGCTGACCGACAGTACGTAGTTCATCTCGGGCACACCCAGGGCCATACCGCGCTCGGCGCCGCGCGAATTGGGGATCAGCGCCGAGACCTGCAGCCCTGGCAGAGTCATCGCATGGGCGATCACCGCCTCGGCGTCGGCGAGCTGCGGCAGCAGCTTCGGCGGCACGAACGAGCTGACCTCGACCGCGCGCACCCCTGCGGCATATTCGGCGTCGAGCCAGGCGATCTTGGTCTCGGTCGGCATGATCTCGGCGATCGATTGCAAACCGTCGCGCATGCCGACTTCGCGCAGAACAATTCTCTCGGTCATGGCTCAATTACTCCATTGAAACAACATGGTAAATTTCTACGCATATCTACGCCCGTCTCTTGCTGTCTACCCCAATCTGACCTAAATTGGCACACAGTTTGACACCCAAATTCGACCTGTGTGCCAATTTACGCCGCTTAGGGTTTCTGCGGCTTTCCGGCGACTGGACCGGACTTCATGGCCATTCACACCCTATCGCCGCGCGCAGTGGCGAGCAAGACGAAGCCCGGTTTGTACGGCGACGGCGGGAACCTGTTTCTGCGCGTATTGCCAGGCGGTGCAAAGTCATGGGTGTTTCGCTATCGGGTTCCAGCGCCGGACAAAGGGGAGGGGAAGGGGCGTCGGCACGCGATCCCGCTCGGCTCCTATCCCGATATCTCGCTTGCCGATGCGCGCGACCGCGCCTACGAGCAACGACGGTTGCGGCTCGACGGCCACGATCCGGCGACTGTGAGGAAAACCAGCAGAGCCGCGGCCAAGGCGAGAGAGGCCGAAGCGCGGCTCGCTGAAGCCAACACGGTTACGTTCGCAGAATGCGCTGAAGCCTATATCGCCGCACATAAGGCCGGCTGGCGCACCGCCAAGAACGCCAAGGAATGGGCGGCAACACTGCGGACCTATGCGCACCCGGTGATCGGCGAACTCCCAGTAGGAGTAATCGATCTGCCGCTAGTCCTGCGCATTCTCGAGCCGATATGGACGGAGAAAGCATCGACCGCGAGCCGCGTCCGCGTTCGCCTGGAAAGCATCCTTGATTGGGCCACAGTTCGTGGCTACCGCACCGGCGACAACCCGGCGCGATGGAAAGGCAACCTAGAAAGCCTGCTACCGCGGAAGGCCAAATTCGCAAATATCAAGCCTCAATTGGCGCTACCCTACAGCGAACTTGGTGGCTATATGGCAGATCTTAGCCAGCGGGACAGCCTCCCGGCACGAGCCCTTGAGTTCGCCATCTTGACGGCGACGCGCGTCAGCGAAGTGACCGGCGCGAAATGGTCAGAGTTCGATCTAGCAGCTCGCGTGTGGGTCATTCCATCCGGGCGTATGAAGGCCAATCGCGAGCATCGCGTACCGCTCAGTGATCGCGCGCTCGCGGTCCTTGAGACATTGCCGCGAACCGCCGATCGGGCGTTCCCGGTGGACGGGGTGACAGTCTGGCGCCACGCGAAGAAGCTCCGGCCGGACCTTGACCTGACGGTTCACGGCTTCCGCTCGACATTCCGCGATTGGGCTGGCGATCGCACGGGCTTCGCCCGCGAGGTTATCGAACAATGCTTGGCCCATGCCGCAGGCGATCAAACTGAGCTCGCCTATCGTCGCGGGGACGCGCTCGACAAGCGGCGTCAGGTCATGGACGCATGGGCTCGGTTCTGTGCACAGCCAGTACAGCGGGGTGAGGTAGTGGCGATCGGGGCCAGATAGGCTGACGCCTCGCCATCTGCACATTCCAAAGCGCTATCCCGCCGAAACTTCTACTGAGGTTCACCGGGAGTGGATAGAGGTGACCGGACGAAAGGCTACCTCTCGTGACCACGCTCTAATCCACCTTTGGGCGGCCACCGTATGCCGTTGCACAAATAGGCAGGTCGGGCATGACGCGCGTGGCTTCTGCTCGACCTTCCGCAGTGGGCAGCCGAACAACCATGGTCGCAATTCTGTCCGGCTGAGAATGGGCAAGAAAAAGTAGTCGAGGGTTATCTACCGACCGACATCCGTATCTCCAATCCTCAATCAGAACTCGTCCGGCTATAGCCAAAAGCGGCATTAACCATCTTTCGCTACTTGCGCTCAGCGCAGGTGCTTCCTACGTGTTCGGCCGCGAGCCCTCGCATCAGGCTCGTGCGGCGCTGCGGTGCCGCGAGCGGGATCATGTGATCTCCACCAACCAGCCCTCTCCGGGCAACGGTGGTTCAACGATGCGGCCGGATCGCCACTTACGTGCGCTCTCCGGCAAACAGTACGGAGAGCGATGATGCTTCGCCCTGCGATTTCGGAGCTAGGTCGGGATGATCCGGCCGAGCACTCCCAGCCCGACGACAGTCGGGGAGCATTTTCTGTTGCGGAATGGTGCCGCTACCGAGGTATTTGTCCGGCGACGTTCTATAATAGGCTCCCTCACGGTGAGATGCCGGCCGTACTCAAGATCGGGCGCCGGACCATTATAACGGCAGAGGCCGACAAGGAATGGCGCGTCCGCATGGAACGCCACCGCGTAGACCCGGCCCGAGGTGTTGGCGGCAGTTTCACTGTCCTCGACAATCTCGGCGAACGGCGAGTTCGAGGACGACGGTGCCGCGCTCCTGATCCTCTATCCCGCACGGACCAGCGGTAAACCGCTATGGGTTTCCAAGAATACAAGGGTACGCCCTTCGAGCCGTGGATCCTGCCCATTATACCGGTCGGCGCCAAGCTGACAGAGGGCAGCAAGATCCCCGAGGACAAGATTGGCAAGATCCCTGGGCTCTATTATCCGCAGAGCGAACGTTGGTCAGGTCTGGCCCGCTGGTCGAAGCAGGTCACCAACGGGGGCAAGGCCTTCCCTGTTTGGGACGGCTGGTACCCGAAGGATGAGCAGGTTGTTGGTCTGCAGACCCGCAATTTTCCCGCTATCGACGCCGACGTCCTAGAGGCTTGGCAGGCCGACATCGTACGTGATGTGGCGTTCAGGATCTTGGGCCCGACGATCGTGCGCGGCCGTGGTGAGCATAGCCCGCGCCAGCTCCTGCTCTACCGGCTCGAAGGCGAGTTCATCCACAAGCTCAGGCGCGACTACGCTGGACCTGGTGTGGAGAAGTTTGGGATCGACATCCTCGGCAAGGGCCAACAATGCCTGATCGAAGGCGCGCACCCGAAGGGCGGCCGATACGTCTGGACCGACGGCAAG
>DASYXG010000161.1:0-4451 GCA_035935235.1 Allostellaceae bacterium | reverse complement strand
GCTCGATCAGGGCGAAGGAGCGCTGATAGATCGCCGCGGGGTCGCGCAGATAGCTGTAGCGCCTCATGCCGTGCCGCGCGCTTTTCGCAGTCGCGGCGCAACGACACCGAGTGTCCACGCTTCTTCGCTCACGACGTCATTGATGCATTCGCTTGGCACGGGTGGCGTGAACCAGGCATCGAGTTGCCCTTCGCGGTCGCGCTGCGCGAAGACGCCCGCGACATGTCTTACTTGTGCGCGATCAGCGATTTCCCCCTCTTCGCGAGTCTCTTTCCACTTCCACCAAGACGGCCAGACTTCGGCGAAGACGATTCGCGCCTCGGCGGGCAAGGTGAGCCCGGTCTCGAATGGCCAGACGCGCGCGCAATGCTCCCAGCGTTTGTCATCGCGTAACGCCCGCACCACCGGGATACCGGTCAGCACCTGGCTGCCGACCGAGCCTGTATAGGCCAGTTTCCAGCACGGTTGCGCGCCGACCATCCATTGGTCGATTAGTCGACGCTCTCTCAGTGGTTCAGAGTCTGGGTGATTGCGCCTCGGTCCGAGGAATTTCAGCACCTCTTCTGGCGTCTTTGGCGGACAGCCCCAAAAGGGAAATCTCCCACCTGAGACTCGCTCGTTCAGTTGTGCGCCAATCTCAAAGCGGTTGTTGCCATTCTTGGGACCGTCAGTGATGCGGTCGCTGATAAATTTCCAGGTCGAGCGCCACGGTTCGCCGGCAAGGCGAAGCCGCTTTGCGAAGCCGGCGGGATAGCCGAACGGAAAGTCGAACCCGACCAGTATCCGTTCGCCTTTACCGATCCCGTCGGATAACAGGGCCTCCAAATACGATTTAGCCTCGGACCGCGTAGCGAGATTGATTGGGGCGTCACCCTGACGACAGGCCCAGATGCTGTCCTTTCCACGCTTCGGCACGTTCGAAGCGCTCCAATCGACGATGATGTAGGTGTCGAACAGGCTCAAAACCGAGCCTCAGCGGTGTGGGTGAGGGTGGTCGTGGTCGTGATGGTGGTGATGACCGCCATCGATACCGCGGACGTGGTGGTGGTGCGCCTGTTGCGGCGCGCCGGCTTCTTTTTCGTAGCCGACGATCTGCGCGCGGTATTTGCACAGCTGGCAGTTCATCGCTGGGCTGCCCTCGCCGATCTCGCCGACGCGCTCGACAAAGGCGTCGAGCAGCAGCGGATGGTCGCGCAGATAGGCCGCTTTGGCGAATTCGATCTCGGGGTGTCGCGCGGCGGCCTCGTCGGTCTGAGCGTAGATGCGCTTCACCAGCACGCCGGTGAAGAGGAAGTACGGGAACACGACGATGCGGCGAAAGCCGAGTTTGGCGGCACGGTCGAGCGCGGCGTCAACGCGCGGATGCGCGACCCCGCTATAGGCGACCTCGGCCCAGCCGAAGCCCAGTCCCTCCCACAGCATGCGGGCGATCTTGGAGATGTTGGAATTGGCGTCGGGATCATTGGTGCCGCGTCCAACGACAACCAGCAGCGAGTCGGACCGGTCGCCCGGCGCCGCCGCGGCGATGCGCTCGGCCGCGGCGTTGATCAGCTTGGCCTCGACCGCCAGATCGCGACCGAGACGCACGTCGATCTCGGGATTGTCGGCGATGAAGCTGTTCATCTCCCACGGCAAATCGTTTTTGACATGGCTGGCGGCGAACAGCATCCCCGGCACCGCGTAGATGCGCTTGGCGCCGCGCGCCACCAGCGCGCTAAGCCCGTCGCGGATCGTCGGGGTGGCGAATTCGAGATAGCCGGTGGCGAAATCGTAGTCGGGGAAGCGCGGGCGCAGCGCCTTGGCGAGCAGCTCGAACTCGCGCACCGCCTCCGCGTCGCGGCTGCCGTGGCCGCAGATCAGCACCCCCGTTTCGGTCATTCGCCATCCTTCCAGTATGGTGCCGGGCGATGAACCTGCCCGGTCTGCACGATCCGTTGTTGCTGCTCTATGCCGGCCTTGCCATCGACGCGCTGTGCGGCGAGATGGGAGCGGTGTTTCGCCACGTGCCGCATCCGGTCGTGCTGGCCGGGCGCGCGATCACGTTCTTCGAAGCCCGGCTCAACCGATCGATCCGCAGTGACAGCACGCGCCGGGCGCGGGGCGTCGCGACGGTCGTCGTGCTGGTGGGAGCAGCGGCGGCGCTGGGCTGGCTGATCCAAGCTCTGTGCCGCACCAGCATCCTGGGTGCCGTGGTCGAGGCGATTGTCATCGCCGTCGTGGTGGCGCAGCGCAGCCTTTACAACCATGTCGCCGCGGTCAGCACGGCGCTGATCCATGGCGGGCTCATCTCGGGCAGGCTCGCGGTCAGCCAGATCGTTGGCCGCGATCCCGACAGCCTCGACGGCGCGGGGATCGCGCGCGCCGCGATCGAAAGCCTCGCCGAGAATTTCAGCGACGGCGTCGTGGCGCCTGTCTTCTGGTACCTGCTGCTCGGGCTGCCGGGTCTCTTCGCCTACAAGATGGCGAACACGCTCGACAGCATGATCGGTCACCGCAGCGAGCGCTATTTGGCCTTCGGCTGGGCAGCGGCGCGCCTCGACGATCTGGCGAACCTGGTGCCGGCGCCGATAACCGGGCTGCTGCTCGTCTTCGCCGCGCTCTTCGATCGCCAGCACTCGGCGGCTGGCGCGCTGCGGATCATGCTGCGCGATGGACGCAAACATCGTTCGCCCAATGCCGGCTGGCCCGAGGCGGCGATGGCCGGCGCGCTCGGCATCGCGCTCGCCGGTCCGCGGCGCTACCACGAGGGCACGGTCGACGATCCTTATCTTGGCGATGGCTCGCCGATCGCGACGCCGCAAGATATCAACCGCGCGCTCAATCTGTATTTCCGGGCCTGCGTGATCCTCGCGACACTGGTGCTGTGCGCGTTTCTGCTGCGCCATCTTATGCAGCCCGGGTGAGCCGCGGCGGCCGCGCGGCGGCGAGGATCGCGTCGAGATCGAGGTTCGCTTCGAGATGGTCGGCGAGGCGGTCGAGCGTCGCGTCGATCGAGGCTTCGTAGGCAAGCGCGCTTGGCGCCGCGCCGAGTCGGGCGAGAAACGCGCGGCGAAACTCGTCGCTGGCGAAGAGACCGTGGAGGTAGCAGCCGGCAACCCTACCGTCGGCGCTAACCGCGCCATCGGGCTGGTCGCCGAGACGCAGCATCGGCTGGGCCAGGCCGGCGCCCGTGGTCTCGCCGAGGTGCATTTCGTAACCGGCGACCGGGGTGTTGCTGACCAGATCGGTGCCCTTCACCAGACCGAGCCGCTTGCGGTCGCCGAGCACGGTTTCGATGTCGAGCAGGCCGAGCCCGGCGGCGCGGCCGGGTGGACCCTCATGGCCTTCGGGATCGGCGATCTCGCACCCCAGCATCTGATAGCCGCCGCAGATGCCCAGCACCCGGCCGCCATGGCGATGATGTGCGGCGATGTCGATATCCCAGCCTTCTCGGCGTAGAGCGGCGAGATCGGCGAGCGTTGCCTTCGACCCTGGCAGGATGACGAGCGCCGCGTCGCCGGGCAGCGCCTCACCCGGTCGGACGAAAACCAACTCCACCCCCGGCTCGGCGCGCAGCGGGTCGAGATCGTCAAAATTGGCGATATGCGGCAAGAGCGGGACGGCGATCTTGAGACGATCGGGCCGGGCGCTCGACGAGGCAGGTACCGAAGCCAGCGCCATCGAATCTTCCGCCGGCAGCAAATGCGCCTCGGAAAACCACGGCACGACCCCAAAACCGGGAAGCCCGGTGCGCTCGGCTATCGCGGCGAGGCCGCCATCGAAGAGGCGAGGGTCGCCGCGAAACTTGTTGACGATATAGCCCACGAGCCGCGCCCGCTCGGCCGCCGAGAGCAGCGCGTGCGTGCCGACCAGCTGGGCGATGACCCCGCCTCGATCGATGTCGCCGACCAGCGCCACCGGCACATCGGCCGCCTCGGCAAAGCCCATATTGGCGATGTCGCCGGGGCGGAGATTGATCTCGGCTGGACTGCCGGCGCCTTCGACAAGCACCAGATCGGCCCCCAATGCGACCCGCTCGAACGCGCCCAGCACGGCCGGCAGCAGCGACGGCGCCAGCGGGCGGTATTCGCGGGCCGAAGCTGCCCGCAGCATCCTGCCGCAAACGACGATCTGCGCCGCATTGCCGGCCTGCGGCTTGAGTAGTACCGGGTTCATGTCGACACTCGGCGCGACCCCGCAGGCGCGCGCTTGCAGCGCCTGAGCGCGGCCGATCTCGCCGCCATCCGCGGTGACGGCGGCGTTGTTCGACATATTCTGCGGTTTGAATGGACGCACCTTGAGCCCGCGCCTGGTAAACGCGCGACCGAGCCCGGCGACGATCAGCGACTTGCCGACATCCGACCCGGTGCCCTGGATCATCAGCGCGCGGGTCACCCTCACCCTCCCATCGCCGCGCGATGGGCCCCTTCCTCTCCCGTGGTACGGGCGAGGGGCTTACGCGCTGACGCATT
>DASYXG010000160.1:0-12712 GCA_035935235.1 Allostellaceae bacterium | reverse complement strand
GAAATAGCGCGAATCGTGCCAGAAATCGGGGCGCAGGATCGCCTGCTCGCGGATATGCGGCCACATCTTCTCGAGGAAGATGAAGATCATCGCCGACAGCATCAGGTCGAGGATGAACCAGTCGAGCCCGACATAGCCGGGTGCGGCATAGCGCGGTCCGACCTGGACGCTGGCGCCGCCGCCCCACATCGCCAGCACGGTGAGGGTGATGCCGATCGCGCCCATCAGGCGGTGCCGATGGAGGAAGAAGGTGACGAGGCCGAACGCCGCCGAGAAGATCATCCCGGCGCCGAGCAGATAGCGCATCTCCTCGACGGTGTAAGCGGCGCGCAGCTGCGGTGTGGTCAGGAAGTCGGGGAAATGGAAGCACAGCACCCCGAGGACGCTCAGCGCGCCGAGGGTCACTGAGATCCAGCCGCTGATCTTGCCTTCGCCAAAGCGGAAATACGGTTCGGAGGTCTGGTCGCTCATGCGGCGATTTTAGCACGCGGTGGCGGCGTCGCCCGCACTCCGATTAATGTCATTGCGAGGAGCGCGCAGCGCGACGCGGCAATCTCGATCGGCGCGCGTAACCGGGATGAGATTGCTTCGGCGCCAAGGCGCCTCGCAATGACGGCTGGAGGCGGGAGGCGACGATGAAACTGGTGCTGTTCGAGGGCGCGGGGCACGACGAGCTGGTACCGGGGCTGATGACCGAGCGCGGCATCGTCAGCCTCGCGGCGGCGGTCGAGCGGCAATACACACCGCAGCTGACCATGCAGTGGATCATCGACCATTTCGACCGGCTGCGCCCGGCGCTGGAGAAGCTCGCTGCCGAGGGCGCGGCGGTGCCCGAAGGCGCGGTGCGGCTGCGCGCGCCATTGCCGCGGCCGGGCAAGATCCTTTGCTGCATCGCCAATTACTGGGAGCACGCGCAGCGCGAGGCGCGGCCCTTGAACATGTTTTTGAAGAACCCCGAGGCAGTGGTCGGCCCCGGCGACACGATCGTGCTGCCGAAGATGACCGATCCGTGGATCTTCATGCACGAGGCCGAGCTCGCGCTGGTGATCAAGGGGCCAGCCAAGGAGGTGGCGCAGAAAGACTGGCGCAGCGCCGTCTTCGGCTATACCGGCCTCATCGACGTGTCGGCGCGCGGCGAGGGGCGACGCACCTGGAAGGCCGGGAGCTGGCTCGGCAAGTCGTTCGACACCTTCGCGCCGATCGGCCCGTGCATCACCACCGCCGACGAAATCCCCGAACCCAACGACGTCGTGGTGCGGTTCTGGAACGACGGGCAGCTGCGCCACAACTACAACACCGACGACATGGAGCACCGGGTGCCGGAGCTGATCGAGTTCGCCTCGACGGTGATGACCTTGAACTCGGGCGACCTCATCGCCTGCGGCACCAACCACGAGGGCCTCGGCGCGTTGCAGGACGGCGAGACGGTCGAGATCGAAGTGCAGCATGTCGGCAAGATGGCGCTGACAGTGCGCGACCCGCTGAAGCGCAGCTGGGAGCGAGGGGTCTATATGGGCGCGGACTCGACCAACCCCGAGGCGGCGAAGCGACATCGGCCGCAGGGGTAGTGCACCTTAGCGGTTGCCGATCCCTTCCAGCGTGTACTCATGGTCGTGAAACACGGTGCGGCGGGTGAAGAGCCAGTTTCCGTCCTGCTTGACCAGCTCGCACTCATAGCGGCCGGGCGGCAGGGTGCGGTGGCTCCCGTTTTGCGAGATCAGCACCAGGAGATAGGCGGTGGCGGTCGCGCGGTCGCCATCGATGGTGACGGCGATGTTGGTGACCATGTGGCGGAATTGCGTGCCCGCCGCGCGCTGCGCGGCGAAGCGTTGGGCAAACGCACGGATTTCGTCGGCGCCGGCTATATCGATCACCGGGCTCTTCAGCACCGCTTCGGTGGTGAAACATGCGACGACGGTCTCGACCTCGCCTTTGTCGAGCGCACAGCAATAGCGGGTGAAGAGGTCATGGATCGCGGCGCGGTCTTCGAGAAGGGCTGTCATTGCGAGCGAAGCGAAGCAATCTCGGTTGCGCCAATTTCGGCACGAGATTGCCGCGTCGCTACGCTCCTCGCAATGACGGGCATGGGGCTACTCGATCGGGATAAAGATCGAGTGGCGGATCTTGTTTTCGATGTGGTCGGAGAGGTGGCCCTTGCCGTGGGTGTCTTCGACCAGGATCACCTCGCCCTGGGCGATGAAGCGGCTTTCGCCGTCGCTGGCAGTGATCTTCACCCCGGCGTCGAGATTGACGATGTATTGCCGGCGCGGCGCCGGGTGCCAGGTGATGTTGTGCTCGGCCTCGGTCTCACGAAAGATGACGCCGGTCGCTGGCAATTTCTTCGACAATTTGCTGCCGCGCCGCTCCTCGACCCAATCGATCTCGATGTCGCGGAAATGCGATTCGCCGTTGGCGTCGGTATAGAGGTTGTGAATCTTCATGAGGATTGCTCCCATAACGTGTTGATTATTCGGCGGCCTTGGCCGGCACGTTGTCGGCGAAAAGCGGCATCACCTCGCGGGCGAAGCGGCGCATGCTGACTCGGCCGCGCTCGCCGCCGCCCGAGCCGCCGCCATTGACCAGCACATAGCCGACCCCGGCGTCGCGCAGCTCGTCAAGTTTTTGGGCGATCTGGTCGGGGCTGCCGTACATCGCGCTGCCGCGGTTGACCACGTCGGGATCGCCGGTGGCGCGGTCGGGGCCACCATGGACGGTGCCGTCGGGCCGGGTCGCGAGCTTCAGCTGGCGCACCCGGTTGGCGAGCCGGCGCGCGAGCGCGGCCTCGCGGTCTTCCTCCTTGTCGCAGACGAAGAAGGCGCGGGTGACGCCGACCATCATCGGATCGAAGCGGCGGCCCTGCGCCTCGACCGCGGCGCGGTAGGCGGCGATCGACTTGGCGACATCGGCGGGCTGGGCGTATTGGCCGAGCAGCAAATTGTAGCCCTTCTCGGCGACGCGGCGGACCGAGGATTCGCCGCCGGCGCCCATCCAAATCGGCGGGTGCGGGCGCTGCGCGGTCGGCGGCTCGACGACGACATTGTCGAACGCCCAGTATTTGCCGCGATGCGAAAACGGCGCATCGGAGGTCCACGATTTGACGACGACGTCGAGGCATTCATCGAAGCGCGCGCCGGCCTCGTCCATGTCGACGCAAAACCCCTTGAACTCGTTGTAGCGGTAGCCGCTGCCGACGCCGAAATCGAGTCGGCCGCCGGAGAGGAGGTCGAGCGTCGCCGCCTGCTCGGCGAGCAGCACCGGGTTGTGCCAGGGCAGCACGATGACCGCGGTGCCGAGGCGCAAGGTCGTGGTCCGGGCGCCAAGCCAGGTCAACAGGTTGAGCGTCGCCGAGACCTGGCCGTAGCCGGTGAAATGATGCTCGACGACAAAGGTGCCGTGAAAGCCGAGCCCCTCGGCCTCGACATTGTAGTCGATGAAGTCGCGGAACCCCTCGGCGCTGTCGAATTCCGCCGCGTCGGCGCTCGAAGGACGCCGCGCCGCTGCGCTGCCGAACAAACCGAACCGCATGATGCGCTCCTCGCCTGACCGAAGCGCAGAGTATGCGCGGCTCAGCGATGTTCAAAATACTCGATGCTTATCCTGACGGGTGCGGCATGGCGTTGCTAAGACAGAGCTCGCCAGACCTCGCAATTGGTCGCGACATAGCCCGGCGCCACATGCGCGAAGCGATCGCCGATCTGCTCGTGGAGCGCGGGTAGATGGTGAAACGGCACCGCCGGAAAGAGATGGTGCTCGGCGTGAAATGGCATGTTCCACATCAGGAGCCGGACCGGAAAACTGGTCAGCGTTGTGCGCGTGTTGGTGAGGAAATTCTGGTCGCGGCTGCACAGCGTGTGCTCAGCGATGAGGTAGGCGCGCATGAACGGCATCGCCAGGACCGACGGCAGAAAGAAAAAGTAGAGCGGCGCGGTGAGCCCGAGCGCGATCGCCGCCGCCGCTGCCAGATAGATAAGCGACTGGATCGCAATCGAGAGTTGAACTGCACGCCGGGCGCTGTCCGGCATGAAAGGAAGACGCGCCATGCCGAGCGCGAGCCTTCCGTAATCGACCACGCGGCGATACCAGAAGCCGACCGTGCTGATTTCGCGCAGATAGCGGGACCGGGTGTTGGCGCGCGGGAACATCAGCTCGGGGTCGCGTGCGGGATCCTGGGTATAGCGATGATGCCAAGCGTGGAAATAGCGATAGAAGGTCGAGTTGTAGAAGCTCAGCACGCTGGCGATCCAGCCAACAGCATCGTTGAGGCGGGGCGAGGCGAAGGCAGTGCGGTGGGTGCACTCGTGCATCGGCGCGAACATCGTCACGAGGGTAAGGCCGTGCAGCAGCATGGCCGGGACGAGCAGATACCAATGCGGCAGCGCCAGCCACACCAGGACGCCGGTTGTCGCGATGCAGCCGAGATGGATCGCAAAGCGCAACACGCCCTGCCGATCCGAACGCTGGCCCATGACGCGCAGGTCGACGACACCCATCAGCTCGCGCCCGGTGCGCGTCTCGGCGAAAACGCCCGGCGCTGGCGGTAGATCGGTGGTTACGTCGCTCATGCCGTTACCCGCAGCAAGGGGCACGCCAAGTTAAGAGGCAGCGCGCAGCTTGCGCTGCGCCAGTTCCTTCACGGTAAGCACCAGCCTTCCCTCTTCGTCCATCTCGGCGATCATCGCGCGCAGCATGCGGGCGGCGGCCTCGCGCGCCGGCGAGGCGTTGCGGCCGGCGCGCACCCCGAGCGCCAGGGTGCGATAGACGCCGGTCTCGGTGATGCGGTTTGCCTCGATGAGGCCGCGGGCGCATTCCTTCGACACCGACGAGAGCGGCAGCACCGCCGCGCCGGCGCCCTGCTGGACCATCAGGCGAATGGTCTCGTGGTCGTTGAGCTCGGTCTGGACATTGAGCTCGATGCCGAGCCCGGCGAGCAGCGCATCCATCGCCGCCCTGAGCCCGTCGCCGAGGATCAGCGGTGTCTGGCGCAACTCGTCGCCATCGACGATGCCGGGTGGGCGCGCGCCCGGCCTTGTCACCAGCACCATTTCCTCCTCGGCGAGCCGGGTCGAGACGATGAGCCGGCTGCGCGACAATTCGGAGAGGAGCGCGATATCGACCCGGCCGTCGATGACGAATTCCTCGAGCCGCACCATTCCGGCGTGCATGACCTTCAACTCGATCATCGGATAGGCGCTGCGCATGCGGCCGAAAAGGTCTGGCGCCAGGACCGGGCACAAAGTCGGGGTGATGCCGAGGATGATCTTGCCCGAGGGGTGCGCGTCCTGGGCGCGGATCTCGTCGCCGGTGCGCTCGATGTCGCGCAAGACGCGGGTGGCGCCGTCGAGCAGCTTCTGCCCGGCTTCGGTCAGCCGCACGCCGCGATTGGCGCGGGTGAAGAGTGCGACGTTGAGCTCGTCCTCCAGCCGCTGGACATGGCGGGTCAGCGCCGGCTGGGCGACATGGAGATGCGCCGCCGCGCGGGTGATGCTGCCCAGTTCGGCGATGCGGACGAAATAATGCAGGCTGCGCAGCTCCATCGCGGCACCATTCTTGAAACGCGTCGGCGGGCAGCATAGCGCCAGCCATGCCATCTGGGTATGGGGCGGATCAAACAACAGTATTTGTTTGATGGCGGGACGCGGCCTAGGGTTGGGCAAATCGAAACGAGGGCAAGCACCATGGAGTTCGGCTGGTATCACGAGTTTCACCGGCAGGTAGAGGGGCAATCCGACGCCGACGCGTTCGCGCAGGGGTTCGAGCAGGTCGAGGCTTCGGACGAATGGGGCCTCGACGTGTTCTGGCTCGCCGAGATCCACCAGCAGGCGCGCCGCTCGGTGCTGAGCGCGCCGATGAATGTCGCCGGGCAGATCGCCGCCCGCACCAAGCGCATCAAGATCGGCACTGCGGTGCACGTGCTGCCGCTGACCCACCCGCTACGTCTCGCCGAGGAGACCGCGACGGTCGACCAGGTCAGCCGCGGGCGTTTCATCCTGGGGGCCGGGCGCAGCGGCAACCCGCGCGGCTATGCCGCCTATGGCGTGCCGTATTCGGAGAGCCGCGAGCGGTTCTATGAGACGCTGGACATTCTCAAGAAGGCGTGGACCGACGAAACCTTCTCCTTTGAAGGCAAGTACCACAGCTTCAACGAGGCCAAGGCGGTGCCGCGGCCGTATCAGCAGCCGCACCCGCCGATCCGCATCGCCGGGGCCAGCGAGGATACCTTCCCGACCCTGGGCCGGCTCGGCTACCCGCTCTTCGTCTCGGTGCGCAGCGGCTCGCTGGTCGGGCTGAAGCCTGACCTCAAGGCCTATCGCGACGCGTGGACCGAAGCCGGCAACCCGGGAAATCCCGAGGTCTATCTCCGCCTGTCGATGCATTGCGGCGAAAGCGATGACGAGGCCCGGGAAGAAGGCGAACCCAGCATCATGGCCGGCTACAAATCGCTGATCACCCGGCTCGAAGGCTCGCCCAACGCGCGGCGCCGCGCCGAGCTCGAAGAGGTGAAGACCGCGACCTATGACGACGTGCTGCGCGACAAGGTCATCGTCGGCGAGCCGGATACCGTGATCGACCGGCTGAAGGAGCTCGAAAACGAGCTGGGCATCGACGGCATCCTGTTCGAATTGAACTTCGGCGCGGCGATCCCGGCCGAGGTGATGATGCGCTCGCTGAAGCTCATCTGCCACGAGGTGATGCCGGCGTTCAAATAGCTGCGGCGGCGATTTGCATCACCACCGCCAGTCGTGCGAGCATCCCCGACCACAACGGCCCGATTAGCGGGCGTGGCGGATCGGGGAGGCGCGCGATGCGGTCGATTTCATTGCTGCTGCTGGGCGGAGTCATGCTCGCCGGGTTGATCCAGCCGGCGCGGGCGCAACAGCCGCCGGCGAGCCCCGGGGTCTATGTCGCCACCTATTTCGAGATCGACCCGGCCGCCGTGCGCAAGGCCGACGGCCTGCTCCGGCAATTCGCCGCGGCGACGCGCAAGGAGGACGGCAACGGCGAACTGACCTTGCTGCGCGAGATCGGCCGGCCCGGCCGCTTCGCCATGATCGAGGCGTGGCGCGACAAGGCCGCGCTCGACGCGCACGGCGCGGCGATGAAGGCGCTCGGCGATAAGCTGCAGCCGGCATTCGCCAGCCCATTCGACGCGCGTCAGTTTCTGCCGCTAGCGGTGGCGCCGGTGACGGCGGGAGCGGATATGAGCAAGACCGTCTACGTGCTCACCCATGTCGATGTCTTTCCCGCCGGCAAGGACGAGGTCGCGGCGATGGTCAAGCAGCTCGCCGATGACAGCCGCAAGGACGCCGGCGTGCAGCGCTTCGACGCGGTGGTGTGGGACGGCCACGCCAACCACTTCCACCTGATCGAAGCGTGGAGCGACCGCGCCGCCCGGCAAGCCCACGCGCTCGCCGACCACACCAGGCAATTCCGCGCCAAACTGGTGCCGTTCGAGGGCGCGCTCTACGACGAGCGGCTCTACGAGGTGGTGCGATAACGCCTAATCCACCGCCGCGATCATCTCGATCTCGACCATCGCGCCGGGCTGAGCCAGACCGCTGATCCGGATCGTCGTGCTGGTCGGGGTGGCAACGCCGAAATAGCGCATGCGCACATCGCGGCACTGCGAAAAGGCATCGTAATCGGTGACGAAGGTATTGGTCTTGATGACGTCAGCCCAGGTCGCCCCGGCGGCCTTGAGACAGGCGTCGAGGTTCTTGAAGGTCTGCTCCATCTGCGCGCGCATGCCGCCGCCGACGATGTTGCCGTCGGCGTCGCGGCCGAGCTGCCCGGCGATGAAGATGAGCTTGCCGGAGCCGGCGACGGTGACGACATGCGAATAGGCCGCCTTGCCTTCCTGCATCCTCACGTCCAAGCCCGGCGGCTGGAACCGTTCGATCTTCAAGGCCATCTGCACTCTCCCCGATAAGGTGCGATGCGGTTAGCATCGCGGTTGAAAAAGATTCCGCTAGCGCGGAATGCGGCGGCGCCTCCGCGCGAGCTTGCGGCACCGGCCCACTCCCCCGCCCGGCCGCCCAACGAGATTATGCTGATTGGGCGGCCGGGCGGGGGAGTGGGCCGGAACCGCCGGAATGCGCTAGCATTCCAGAAGATCCCATTTAAGCCCGAGGAGCCAGGCATGGCTATCGAGACCGACGTCGCATCGCATTACGGCAATGCCGGGATCGCCGAGCGCATCCTCGCCGCGCTAAAGGCGGCGGACCAGCCGGTGACGGTCGACGCGCTGTCGGTGCTCGATCATTTCCACGGCCGCGGCATCGTCGCCACCAAGGAGCTGGTCGAGGTGCTGAAACCTCAGCCGGGCGAGCATGTGCTCGATATCGGTTCGGGGATCGGCGGACCGGCGCGGTGGCTCGCGGCCAAATGCGGCGTCCAGGTTACCGGCGTCGATCTGACCGCGGAATTCTGCGCCGCGGCGGAGGCGCTCAACCGCGCCACCGGGCTCGCGGACCGGGTGACGATCAGGAACGGCAGCGCCCTCGCCCTGCCCGTCCCCGACGATTCGTTCGATTGCGCCTATTCGCAGAACGTCATCATGAACATCGCCGACAAGCCGAAATTCTATCGCGAGGCGTATCGCGCGCTGAAGCCGGGCGGCCGGCTGGCGCTGTCGAATCTGTGCGCGGGAAACGGCGCGGATCTGATCTACCCGGTGCCGTGGGCCGAGAGCGCGGCGACCAGCTTCCTCGCGACGCCGGCGGAGATGGAGGCCGACCTGCGCTCCGCCGGGTTCGAAATCGTCTCGTTCCGCGATACCACCAGGGACGTCGAGCCCGCTACGCGGCGCAACCGCGAGCGGCTCGAAAGCGAGGGACTCGGGCCGCTCGGTACGCATTTGATCCTCGGCCAACGGCTGCGGCAGATGCAGATCAATTCGAGCCTCAACCTCGAACAGGGCAAGGTTGCGACAGTGGAGGCGCTGGTTCGCAAGCCGCACTAGCGTCGCGGCGGCGCGTACCGGCCGCGCGGGTTACTTGCCTTTACGCTTATTCAACCAAATCGGCGGCATCCTTGCTCTCCTGGGCCCAAGGGGCCTACGAGGATCCGCGTGTGAATTGGATCGGTTTACTCAGGCACTGGCCGGCCGCGCTCGTTACCGCCCTGGGCATCGTGGCCTCGTTCTCGGTTTTCGACAGCCGGTACGAGTTGGCGGCGGGGCTGCTCCTGACGGCGGCGCTGGCCCTGTATGTGGCGACCACCCGGTCACAGGCCGACCATCTGCGTAAGCTCACGGCGTCCCTACAGCGCGAAATCGCGATCCGCCGTCGCACCGAGGACGATCTGCTGCTGACCAGAGCGGCAATGAACCATTCCTCCGAGGGCATCACGCTGATCGACGAGGCGGGCCATTTCGTCGATGTCAACGACGCGGTCTGCCGCCAACTGGGCTACACCCGCGAAGAACTGCTCCGCCTGACCCTGTTCGACATCAATCCGACGGTCGATCGCGACCGATGGAAAGAGCGCTGGGAGGAGCACAAATACGGCTCGATGGAGATTTTTGAGAGCCGCCGGATCACCAAGGACGGCGCATTGATCCCGGTCGATCTCACCGTCAACCATCTCGAATTTCGCGGCACCGAATATCTCTTTGTCGTGGCCCGCGACGCCACCGCGCGGCATGCGATCGAGCACGAGCTGCGCAAGGCCAAGGACGACTCCGAAGCGGCAAACCATGCGAAGAGCCAGTTCCTCGCCAATATGAGCCACGAGCTGCGCACACCCTTGAATGCGATCATCGGCTTTTCCGAGGTCATCTCGTCGGCCCTGTTCGGCCCGCTCGACGCCCGATACCGCGACTACGCGCAGGACATTCACGGCTCCGGCCATCATCTGCTGCAGATCATCAACGACCTCCTCGACCTGTCGAAGGTCGAAGCCGGACGGTTCGAACTCCATGACGGCAAGGTTCATGTCGCCGCGATGTTCGAGACCTGCCGACGCATGATGGGCGATCGGGCCGTCGCGGCCGGCGTCTCCCTCGAGATCGAGCCTACCGGGCTCGAGGTCAGCGGCGACGAGCTGCGGCTCGAGCAGGTGCTGCTCAACCTCGTCTCCAACGCGGTGAAATTCACCCCGTCGGGCGGCGCAGTTCGCATCGCCGCCGCGCACGAGCCCGGCGGCGGCGTGTCGATTTCCGTCGCCGACACCGGCATCGGCATCGCGGCCGACGAGATTCCGCGCGCCCTGCAGCCGTTCGGCCAGATCGACAATTCACTGACCCGGCCGCATGGCGGAACCGGGCTCGGCTTGCCGTTGGCGAAGCGGCTCGTCGAGCTGCATGGCGGGACACTGACCCTGGACAGCGAACCGGGCCGCGGCACGACGGTGAGCTTCACGCTCCCGCCCGAACGCACATATCTGCGCGAGCCGGCGGCGATGAGCGGAGCGATTGCCAGCTAGGCCGGCCGGCGCCGCACCGGCGGCCGGCGCAGCGCCCAGAACGCGACGACGCCGCATGCGTAGGCGGCGATCGAGAGGATGAAGGCGAGCCTGTAGCTCCCCGACAGGTCGAAGATGATCCCGGCGCCCCACGAACCGAGCGCCGCGCCCAAGCCGCTGCCGATGGTGATGACCCCGAGGATCGCGCCGAGTTGTGCGCCGGGAAACAGATCCGCGGTCTTCGCGGTAATCGCCGGGCCGCGCGCGCCCCAGGTCAATCCGAACAGGCAGGCGTGCAGCCACAACAGCAGATGCTGGCTCGAATCGGTGATCATCAGCGCGCAGATCACGCCGACGATCGAGAACCCGTAGGCCATGATCGCCGACACCTCGCGGCCGATATAGTCGGACAGGGTGCCGGTAACGATCGTGCCGAACACCGCCAGAAACGCCCCCATGCCGAGCACCTCGGCGGCATAGAGCTTGTCGAAACCGCGATCGACCGCGAAGGCGAGTTGGTGAAGCGAGACAAAAAAGCTGCCGAGCCCGGTGAACAGATAGACCGCGAAGAGCAGCCAGAAATGCGGCGTGCGTATCGCCTCGCCCAGGGTCCAGCCTCGCGGCGGCGCAGTCGCCGGTGACAATGCCGGAGCGGCTTCACCGCCGGGATCGCCGGTCGCGGTGGCGCGCGACGGGTCGGCGCGGCGGAACCAGGCGGCGAGCGGAAACACCAGCGCGGCCATGAACGCCGCCTGCACCAGATAACTGGTGCGCCAGCCGATCGTCGAGATCATGAATTGCACGGTCGGCGCCGATACCGCGCGGGCGAAGCCGTTGGCCGACTGCACGATCGAAATCGCCATGCCGCGCTGGCGCACGAACACGCGCGACAGGAGCGGCACAAAGACGACAAGCCCGAGACAATTCGAGCCGAAGGTCATCACCACGCCGTAGAGCGCGACGATCTGCCAGAGACGGTGGACAAAGGCGCTGGCGGCGAGGCCCAGCACCAGCAGGGCGCCGCCGAGCAGCAAGAGGCGGCGCGGACCCAGCCGGTCGACCAGGGTCCCCACCACCGGCGAACTCGCCCCGGCGACCAGCTGCGACACCGAATAGGCGATCGAGGTCTCGCCGCGGCTCCAGCCGAATTCCTCGATAAAGGCGATGAGGAACACCGCGTAGGAATGCATCAGCCCGGCGCCGATGGTGAACGCGGTAAAGGCGGCAGCGAGGATCAACCAGCTCTGGCGGGGAACGCGAGGGGCGGAAACCCCGCCGGACATGCTCATCCGGCGATTGTAGGCATGCCGAGCGGGCGCGCCGCTGTGCGTATTTGGCGCTTCAGATACCCCGCGCCGGACCGACCATGTCGATATGCGGCACGCCGCCATCGTCGTACGGCGCCGACACGGCGGCAAACCCGAGGCTTTGGTAGAACGGCTCGAGGTAAGTTTGGGCGCTGACCCCGACATCGCGATGCGGATAGACCTGCGCGGCGCGCTCCATCGCCGCCTCCATCATCACCCGCGCCAGCCCATGCCCGCGCTCGCCGGGGGCGACCGCGACCCGGCCGATGCGCACCAGCGGGTCGGGCTCGATCAGCCGCAGGCAGCCGATCAGCGCCTCGCCGCGACGCAGCAGCAGATGCTCCGCGCGGGCGTCGCGGCCGTCGAGGTCGGCATAGGGCGAGGCCTGCTCGACGACAAAGATCGCCTGGCGGAATTGCAGCAGCTCGTAGAGCTGAGGCGCGGTGAAATCCGCCCAGCGGCGCCAATCGAGCGAGATGTTGTCCGTATGCTGCATCAGCTATTTGCGTCCTTCGAGGCTCCCTTCGGTCGCTCCTCAGGATGAGGAATGGTGTAGATGGCATCTCTTAGCGCGTTCTCATCCTGAGGCGCTTCGCGGAGCGAAGCCTCGAGGGACACAAGTCGCCTGTCCCAGGTGTCATCGTTTATCTTTATAATCACCAGCTCGATCCTGCCGCGAAGGTGCGCTGAATGGAACAGATCGCTGTCAACGGCCGCACCTATCGTCGCCCGACGCGGCCGACGGTGGTGATCTGCGCCGATGGCTGCGACCCCTCTTACCTGGAGGCGGGCAGCGCGGCCGGGGTGCTGCCGACCATCGCCGGGTTTCGCAAAAACGGCCTTTACGGGCTCGCCGACGCGGCGATGCCGACCTTCACCAACCCGAACAACGTCTCGATCGTCACCGGCGTGACGCCGGCTCAGCACGGCATCTCGGGCAATTTCGCGCTCGACCGCGAGACCGGGGCCGAGGTGATGATGACCGACCCGGCGATGGTGCGGGC
>DASYXG010000159.1:0-1993 GCA_035935235.1 Allostellaceae bacterium | reverse complement strand
CCGCCAAGGGGGTTAAGATCATCGGCTATGCCAACGCGCCGGCGCATATCCCGGTCGACGCCAGCCTGCTTTACGCGCGCAATCTGCAAGCCTTTCTGGCGCTGCTCGTCGACAGCGAGAAGCAGCTGCGCATCGATACCTCGGACGAGATCGTCAAGGCCGCGCTGCTGACCTTGGACGGCGCGGTGGTCAATCCGGCGCTGGCGGCGCCGGCCGCGCCACTGGCTCAATAGCGGACGAAGGAAGGATCAGGCGCTCATGGCGGACCCCGCCTCGCTCGCTCAAACCGCCGGTGAGCTTGCCGGCACTGCCCAGCAGCTCGCCAACCAGCTGCGCGCTCTGGCGCAGACGCTGACCGTTGTGAGCCAGCAGACGCCGGCGGCGGGAACGTCGCCGTTCGTCTTCGAGTTGACCGTGTTCGCGCTTGCCGTTTTCGTCGGCTACTACGTCGTGTGGCGAGTGACCCCAGCACTGCATTCGCCGCTGATGAGCGTCACCAACGCGGTGTCGAGCGTCATCATCGTCGGCGCGCTGATCGCCGCCGGGCCGCATGGCTTCAGCTTTGCAAAGGTTATGGGGTTCATCGCGGTGACTCTGGCCGCGGTCAATATCTTCGGCGGCTTTATCGTCACCCAGCGCATGCTGCAAATGTTTCAACGAAAGAAATAGACGTGGGCGAAAGCTATTCCGCGTTCCTTTATCTGATCGCCTCGATCTGTTTCATCATGGCGTTGCGCGGCCTGTCCTCGCCGGAGACGGCGCGGGGCGGCAATTATTTTGGCATCGCCGGCATGGTCATCGCGGTGTTGACGACGCTGGCGACGCCGCACGTGGTCAGCTACTGGCTGATCATCGCCGGGCTCCTCATCGGCGGCTCGATCGGCACGTTCATCGCCCGCCAGATCCAGATGACGGCGCTTCCGCAGCTCGTCGCGGCGTTTCACAGCCTGGTGGGGTTGGCCGCGGTCTGCGTCGCCTGCGCGGCCTTCGCCGCGCCCGAGGATTACGGCATCGGGGTGCGCGGCAACATCCATGGCGCGAGCCTCGTCGAGATGGGGTTGGGCCTGACCATCGGCGCGATCACCTTCACCGGCTCGATCGTCGCCTTCGCCAAGCTGCAAGGCTTGGTCTCGGGCGCACCGCTGGTCTTTCCCGGTCAGCACATTCTCAACGCGGTTCTCGGCGCGGCGCTGATCCTTCTGATCGTGCTGTTCGCGCTGACCGAAAGTCCGGCCTCCTTCGTGCTGCTGGTGCTGCTCTCGCTGGCGTTCGGGTTCCTGTTGATCCTGCCGATCGGCGGCGCCGACATGCCAGTGGTGATCTCGATGCTCAACTCGTATTCGGGATGGGCGGCGTGCGGCATCGGCTTCACCCTGTCGAACAGCCTCCTCATCATCACCGGGGCGCTGGTCGGCTCGTCGGGCGCGATCCTCAGCTACATCATGTGCAAGGGGATGAACCGTTCGATCGTCAACGTCATCCTTGGCGGGTTCGGCGGCGAAGGCGTTGTGGCGTCGGGCGGCCCCGGGGTGGGCGACCGGATGGTCAAGTCCGGCAGCGCCGAGGACGCCGCCTTCATCCTCAAGAATGCCGGGTCGGTGATCATCGTCCCCGGCTACGGCATGGCAGTCGCCCAGGCGCAGCATTCATTGAAGGCAATGACCGACGACCTCAAGAAAGACGGGGTCAAGGTCAGTTACGCGATCCATCCGGTCGCGGGGCGGATGCCAGGCCACATGAACGTGCTGTTGGCCGAGGCCAACGTCCCCTATGACGAGGTCAAGGAGCTCGACGAGATCAACCGGGACTTCGCCTCGACCGACGTGGCCTTCGTCATCGGCGCGAACGACGTCACCAATCCCGCGGCGAAGACCGACCACGCGTCGCCGATCTACGGCATGCCGATCCTCGATGTCGAGCATGCCAAGACCGTGCTCTTCGTCAAGCGCTCGATGGCCTCGGGCTATGCCGGGGTCGAGAACGAGCTGTTCTA
>DASYXG010000158.1:0-4130 GCA_035935235.1 Allostellaceae bacterium | reverse complement strand
CATAAAAGACGTTATCGAGAAATCGTTCTTCGCCGCCATCAACGCCGGCAAGATAGTCAAATGTTCGCGGGTCGAGCCGTGGTTTGATGAAGGCTTTCCACTCGGCCAGGCCAGCTGATCGGATCTTGTCGGGATCATGCGAGGTTGCGGTGATATAGCCCGAATAGTCGCCGATCGCGGCGCCGGCCTTGTTGATATCCGCACGCGCCTGGGTTTGATACTTGTCGAGGATCTTGGCGATCTTTAAGGCTTCCGGCGATTTGGTGACGCCGGGGTTGCCAGCCTCGCCTTTCGACAATTCGTAGAGCTCACGACCCCAGAGGCGTTCCATCGGCTTGGACCGCGCCGCGCGCAATAGCCCGGCCTGGTCGAGCTCGGTGATCGCGCCGGCGACATACCGGCGGCTCAAGGCCTTGCCCTCGGCCTCGGCCGAGAACCGGCCATTAAAGATCGGTGTCGCGGTGCCGTGAATCTCGGCGCGGATCCCCGCGGCAAACCCGTTCGGGTTGCTCTCGATGCGCTGCCGGCGGCCGAGCCTGGCGCGCAGATTGATGAGCTGGTTGCGTTTCTGGATGAGCCCGGCGCGGCGCGCTTCGTCGGCGACGGCCGCGGTTGCCGCGCTGATGCTGTCGGGATCCGGCATGCCGGTGCGCGATAGACGTCGCGCGCGCACCATGATCGTCTCGAGCATCTTCTCGATATCGCGGTCGGATAGCTTGGTGCCCTCGCCGGCGGCCGCGCGGATCTCGACGATGCAGTTTTCCCAGCTCATGCGACGCACTCCCGGCCTTCGCGCCATTGCTGCCGGCGCCGCGCCAGATCGCGCTCGAGTGCACGTTCGATTTCACCGATCTGGCGTTCGTTCAGTTCCGGCTCGGCTTGATCGGCGGCGGCCGGAGCGGCAAACCACCAGGCGATCTCATTGTGCTTGTTCACTTGGTAGTCGACAAAGACGACCAGGCCATCGGTCAGCGGCACCGCGATGATGCGGCCAACGTTCATAACTGCCTCCCGAGGCAGGCGCCGCTCTGTTCACAAGCCCGCGCAAAGGCCTCGCTATCGGCGAGCTCCTGGTTGATCTGGTCGAGCTCGGCCGGGCGTTCGCCATCGGGCAGCGCGGCGAGTTCGCGCTCGAGGCCGGCGATATCTTCTTCCGGGTGCGCCAGCGGATCTAGCTCGGCGCCAGATCCTTGATGCTCTGCTTCAATGTCGCCGCCCGGTCGAGGCCGAGCGCCGCGTCCGCGTTGTCCAATACCTTCTTGTAGATCGCCTTGATCTGGTTCGGCAGACCGGGCATTGAGATCGCCTGCTGGGCGGTCTGTCGCTGCCGTAGCAGCCTCTCTCTGTCGATGCTCATTTTCCAGATCCTCGAGACTACGCGGCGCGCCTGTTTCAAAGTCGGGTTCCCATGCGTCGCCGCGGCTCGCCGCCCATTGCTGCGCGCGTGTCTCGGCTTCGGCAAAGGCATCCTGTGCCGCGCTATCGCGTTCGGCTATTTCCCGGGTGAGTTCATCCTGGCTGGCGCGGTCGGCGACGGCATTCCAGAAATCCTCGCGGCTGCGACCGGCGGGATTGACACCATAGGTCTGAGCGATCTGATCGATCTCGACGTTGCGCGCCATCGCGTTCTCGCGCAATGCGGCATAGCCGAGATCCTGCGAACTATAGACCGCGTTGCCGCGCAGATCGCGGTCGACGTGCTCTAGCAGCGTGTTGATATCGGGCCGCTCGGTGCCGGGCAGAAAGCCGGCTTCCCATGCGCGATAGGTCGCTTCGTCGAGCGGTAATCCGGTGCGATTAATGAGGCCAGGCCGCTGGCGGCCGCCGAGCATGTCGCCGAGCTCGCCGCCCTGGTCTTGCACACCGCCGAGTGAGCGTAGGAATTCGGTAAGCCGCTGTGGTTCGCGCGGGATCGTCTCATAGGGATTGGCATTGCTGCCCTCGAGCGGTTGCTCATAGGCATCGCGCAAATCGCGCCATAATCCATCGACGTCGACGGGCTTGTCGTCGGCGATCGCCGCGACCGAGCTGCGCAACAAGGCTTCGCGGATATCGGGGTCGGCCTGATCGAGCGCCGCGATCTGCGGGCGATCGGCGTGCCCCAGCACGTCGCCGACACCGCCGAAAGCCACATGCAAGCCGGCGCCCATAACGCCGCCGAGCGCGATATTGAACAGGGCGTCGCTTGCGGTGAAATCCTCTTGGTCGTTTTTCGAGAGAACATATTGCAGCGGCGTTAGGGCGAGCTGGCCGGCGGCGCCCTGGATCGCGCCGATCCCGGCGCGGGTGCCGGCGCGCGCCAACGTGCTCTCACCGGCGCGGGCAATCCAGGCCGCGGTGCGGGCTTCTGGTAACACTGGAATAAAGGCTGAGGCGATGTTGAGCGGATCGACAAGCCCAGGCAGGCCGCCGGCAAGCCCGGCGCCGAGCCGGGCGAGACCGCCGGTCAATAGTGACGGCTCGCGCCGATTGATCACGTCCTCGCGCACGATCTCGGCGCGTTTGCGATCGTAGATATCGGCGGCGGCGTTCTCGGTTAGCGGCGCGGTGAATTTCAGCCGCCCCTCGATGCCGTAGCGCTGGTTGAGCGTGTCGGGGTCGATGAGATCGGTGCGCGGCGGTGCGAGAGCTTGCCCGACCGCCTCGCCGGCGTCCATCGGGATATTGCCCTCGCTCTCGGCGCGCGAGATCTCCCAGCTCGGGAAGGCTTGCGCAAGGCCGGCGCGGAAGCTGGCGCCGAGCACCTGGCCGCTTGTCGCCGGAATAGCTTCGGTTCCCTGCGCCGCAAGGCCAAGGTTTTCTTGAGGAGCGCCGCTATAGAGCCCGACCATTACGGCGCCACGGCGTTGTAATCGGGATTGATCGCCGGCATGCCGGCGGCGACGCGCTCGGCATCGTTGAATTTCAGTTCGATCCGCGATCCATCGATGTGCTTCACCGGAAGCATCGCGCCGTTGCGAAACCGCGCCATCAAGATAAGGCCGCTATCGTCCTCGTTGGGGATCCAATTGCCGTTGCGCGCCGCCTGCAGATAGATGTCCTGGCGTTCCTCGGGGCTGAGGTCGGGATTGCCGGGGAGTGCCGCGAGCTCGGCCGGTTTGAGGTTCTGCTGGATGAATTCGGTCGCCTTGTCGATGACCGGGAGCTGTCCCTTGGGCGCCCGGATCGTTCCATTGAAATCGTACTTTTGGCCGAGGACGCCTTGATAGGCGCGCTCGAGCGCCGCCCCGCCATCGGTGCCCTGGCTGGCGTAAAAATAGGCCAACTCCTTAGTGGCGTCGCGCAGGGTATCGAATAGCTTCACCCCGCCTTCATTCCAGCGCACGGTCTGGCGGAAATCGGCTAACCGCTCGTCGATATTCTGGTTGATCTGCTGCACCGCCGCCGGCGGCGCGGCTTCCTTGAGTTTTTGCGCGCCGCCCTTTTCGGCTGCGACCTGCAGCGCGCGCTGCAGATCGCCACGCGCGGCCGCCTGGTCGGGGCGGTCCATCGAGGCGAGCACTTGGTACGGTGCCGGCAGGCCGGCCTTGACCATGTCGCCAAAAGCGTTGGGCCAGAACCGGCCATAGGTCTGCGCCATCTGGTCGAGCTTTGTGCCGATATCGGCGTCGCCGGGCTGCGCCGCGGTGATCGTCGCGACCAGGTTTGACGCCTGGCGGTTGGTAAGCGCTTTCAGGTTTGGCGCGAGCACGCCGAGCCGCGATTGCAGCGCCATGCTCGCGCCGATCGCGCTCTCGGTTGCCGTTCGGACGGCATCTGCCTTCTGCTGATCGGTGCCATCGGTCGAATAGGCATTGTTGATCGCGGTATAGGCCTGTTGGATCTCGGGCGCCTGGGCGACAAATTCGGCCGGATCGAGCTCGATGGCTTTTTCACGCGCGGTGATCGCTGTGGCGAGCGCGGTGCTATAACGCTGATTACGGGCAAAATCATCGGGGCTGGTGAGGCGCTGCTGCGAGCGAGCGGTGAGCTCGGCGAGCTCCTGTGGCGTCGACCATTGGATCGAATTGCGGATCTGTCCTTGTTCGCGCGCCTCGTCGACTAGGCGCAAGGTCTCATCGGCTTTCTCAGCGGGCAAGAGGCGGCGGATCGCGGTTTCGTCGGGGGTCCAGTCGCCGCCGGCGGCGAGC
>DASYXG010000157.1:0-12919 GCA_035935235.1 Allostellaceae bacterium | reverse complement strand
CCCGTTGCGCTGGAGCGCCAACCCGGATTGGAAGCTCGACTATTCCAATGTCGCGATGCTCTCGCCTGAGGAGATTGCCCGCCGCCGCGCCGAATTCGACCGCGAGAAGGAGAAGGCCCGGGCCATTCGCGACAAGTCGGCCGCGGAATAGGCAGCAGTTGTCATTGCGAGCGTAGCGAAGCAATCTCCTTCGGTTTTGGCCCTCTACGGAGGGAGATTGCCGCGTCGCCCTCCGGGCTCCTCGCAATGACGGTTCCCGCATGACCAAACCCTTCGCCGGCGTTCGCATCCTCGATTTCACCCGCTATGTCGCGGGGCCGTTCGGCACCTATCAGCTGGCGCTGCTTGGCGCCGATGTCATCAAGATCGAGCCGAAAACCGGCGACGACATGCGCCATTCGCAGTTCTCCAAGGAATGGGCGGCGAAAGGGCTGGGGCCATCGTTTCTCGGCATCAACTCGAACAAGCGCAGCCTGACGCTCGACCTGCAAAAGCCGCAGGCGGTGGAGATCGTCAAACGTTTGGTCAAGACAGCCGACGTGGTGTGGGAGAATTTCCGTCCCGGCATCATGGAGCGCTTTGGCCTCGGCTATGAGACGCTCAAGGCGATCAACCCGCGGCTCATCTATTGCGCGGTCTCGGGATTCGGGCAGAACGGGCCGGAGCGCGGCACCGCCGCGTTCGACGGCAAGCTCCAGGCGATGAGCGGCATCATGTCGATCACCGGCCACGAGGACAAAGGCCCGACCCGCGCCGGCTTCGCGCTGTGCGACACGATTGGTGCGATGACCGCGGCGTTTGCGGTCGCCAGCGCGCTCTACCAGCGCAAGGAGACCGGGATCGGCCAGTTTGTCGATGTGTCGATGCTCGACGCGGCGCTGTCGTTCCTCTCCGGCCAGGTCGCCGAACACACCGTCACCGGCCATATCCATCGCCAATACGGCAATCTCTCCAGCACCGGCAAGCCGACCGGCAACCGCTTCAAGGCCGGCGAGGGCGATCTGATGCTGGCGGTGATGACCGAGCGGCAATTCGCCAATCTGATGAAGGGGTTGGGGCGCGAGGACGCGCTCGCCGACCCGCGCTTCGCGGATTGGCCGTCGCGCAGCCAGAACGAGCCGGCGTTGCGCGCGATCATCGAGGATGCGCTGGCCAGCGACAGCGCGAAGAATTGGGAGCAGCGGCTGACCGCGTTGGACGTCCCCTGCGCCGGCATCTGGTCGATTTCCGAGATCGTCAAACATCCGCAGCTGGCGCACCGCGGCGTGCTGCAAAAGGTGCAATCGGATGAGGGCGAGCTGACCCTGGTCGGCTCGGGGTTCCGCCTGGCGCATGGCGGCGGCGGCATCGATCGCCCGCCCCCCAAGATCGGCGAGCACAATGCCGAAATCCTCGCCGAGGCGGGCTACAGCGCGGCGGAAATCGCCGCGCTCGAGGAAGCGGGCGTGACTTGAGGACTAGCCCAGAAGCTTCTGCAGGCGCGCGACGATGGTCTCTTCGCTGTCGTCCGGGGTGAAGGTCGCGGTGAAGCGCCCTTGCGGGTCCATCACGTAGATCAGCGCACTGTGGTCCATGTCGTAGCCGCCATCGGCGCGCGGATGCTTGGCGTAATAGACCTTGTAATCCTGGGCGGCCTGCTTGACCTGGTCGGGGGTGCCGGTCAGCGCGACGATCGACCCGCCAAAGCTCTCGACATAGGATTTGAGGACATCCGGCGTGTCGCGCTCGGGATCGACGCTGATATAGACGATGCCGACCTGGCCCTTCTTGTCGCCGAGCTGGTCGAGTGCCAGCGACAGGTCGTTGAGCGCGGTCGGACACACATCCGGGCAATGGGTGTAGCCGAAGAACACGAGCTGCCATTTGCCCTTGAGGTCGGCATCGGTGAAGGGCTTGCCGTGCTGGTCGACGAGGCTGAACGTGCCGCCGATGACCCCGGCGAGCGGGCTGCCGGCCACGCCCTTGGCGCCGTCGCGGAAGGCGACTCCGATCAATATGCCGGCGACCAGCACGAGCGCGCCGGCGAACGCCGCGGCGATGAGGACGAAGCGCGGCGACCCTGGTGATGGCGGCTGCGGCCGTGCCATGCCACCCTCAATGATGCATCGGCATATCCATGCCGGGCATGGCCGCGGCCGGTCCCATCGCCCCGACCTTCTGTACCGTCACCGTCACTTCGCGCGTGCCGGCTTTGTCGAAGGTGAGGGTCAGGGGGAAGGTCTCTCCCGCGGTGAGCGGCTGGGTGAGGCCGGTCAGCATGATGTGATACCCGCCCGGCTTTAGCGTCACCGCCTGGCCGGCCGGAAGATCGATGCCATCGACCTGGCGCATCTTCATCACGTTGCCGTCCATCGTCATCGAGTGCAGTTCGGCCTTTTGCGCCGCGGGGGTGGCGGCGGCGGTGAGGCGGTCTCCGGTCGGCGACAGGATCGTCACATAGGCGGCAGCCGCTTGCGCTCCGCCCGGGGTGGCGCGAGCCCAGGGATTGGTGACTTGCAGGTCGCCGGTCTGCGCCGCGGCGCCGCCGGCAGCCGCGAGCCAAATCCCGAACCCGGCGGCAAGCGCGGCAAGGGTCGATCTCATGAAAATCTCCGGAGTCGGCGCATCGCCAGGAAGATATAGGCGCTTTCCGCCTATTCCAGCAGCAGCGCCTCGACTTCCTCGATCAAATGCCGCAGGTGAAACGGTTTGGCCAGCACGCGCGGGCGCCGGTTGGCAAACTCGTCCTCCCGCATCGCCACCGCGGCAAACCCGGTGATGAACATCACCCGGATCCCGGGCTGGCGCGCGGCAACCTTGCGGGCCAGCTCGATGCCATCGAGCCCCGGCATTACCACGTCCGCGAGCAGGAGATCGAAATCGGTGTCGTGTGCAAGCGCCAGCGCCGCCGTGCCGTCGCCGACCGCGTCGACTATGTGCCCCGCCCGTTGCAGGCCACGCGACAGAAACAGGCGCAGGTGATCATCGTCTTCGGCGAGGAGGATTCGGGCCATATACGCAGGCTCATTTGCCTAAAAGGCGAGGGAGCGGGGGCCGAGCATCTAGCACGAGTTCTGCCCCAGGCAAAGCCGGCGGGACGGTTTGTCGCCGCTAGTACTTCTGCCAGACGACGTGCTGCGTCGGTCTCCAACGCGGAGGTTTCCTCCGGGAAAAATCATGCTTTAATCTTGCCTAGATGGATGGCTCGGCGATCATCGCGACACCGGTCCTTGCGCCGCTCGATGTGCGGCGACCCGGGGCGCGCGTCCTGCCGCTGGTCATTGCTTCGCCGCATAGCGGCTCGGATTATCCGCCCGAGTTCGTTGCCGCGTCGCGGCTTGATCCGCAAACGCTGCGCCGTTCGGAAGATGCCTTTGTCGACGAGATTTTCGCCGCCGCCCCGTCGCTGGGCGCGCCGCTGCTCGCCGCGCGCTTTCCGCGGGCCTACCTCGACGTCAACCGCGAGGCTTGGGAGCTCGATCCGGCGATGTTCGCCGACGCGCTTCCCGACTACGTCAACGCCCGCTCGCCGCGGGTGCGCATGGGATTGGGCACGATCGCCCGCGTGGTGGCGAGCGGCGAGGAAATCTACGGCGGAAAATTATGCTTCGCCGATGCGAAGGAGCGGGTCGATTCGCTCTACCGACCGTATCACGCGGCGCTTGGCCGGCTGGTCGAGGAGACCGCGTCCGAATTCGGCTTCTGTCTTGTCGTCGATTGTCATTCGATGCCGTCGGGGGCCAACGGCGCCGGGCGCGATTCGGCCGATATCGTGCTCGGCGATTGCCACGGGGCATCGTGCGCGCCGCAGCTCGTGGAAGCGGCGCGGCGTTATCTGAGCCGACGCGGCTTTGCGGTGGCGCTGAACGCGCCCTACGCTGGCGGGTTCACCACCGGCTATTACGGTCGCCCGCGCCAGCGATGCCACGCGCTACAAATTGAAATAAATCGCGCGATTTATATGGATGAGCAGAGCTATCGGCGCCGCTCCGGCTTCAGCGCGTTGGGAGAGGCGATGGCGGGGCTGATCGGCTGGCTCGGCAAGGCGGCACGGGAGCACCTGGCGCCATCCGGCTGAACCGCGCGCCAGTTGGCCGTGCGCAGAGATGGACTGAGCCAGCGCGTTGCGCGTGCGAAAAAAACGGGCCGTGCTGGTGCACGGCCCGAGTTCAGGGAGGAAACGCCTAGAAGACGTGCGATAGGACCGTCGGATGACGATCGATATCGCAGTGCACAAATTAATGTGCGGTGCGCCAATGTCAACCCCTCTCGGCTTAAGCTGGGCCGTATCCAAGCATTTCGTCGTGGATAACTCGGTGGATGGGGGTGTGAGTTGTCTATGTGCGGCGCACAAGGGCAGAAAGGAAACGGCGGGCGCGCGATGAGCCGATCGTCAGTCCGAACTCCTTGGCTTGTCGGGGATATTGGCGGCACGAACGCCCGGTTCGGTCTGGTCGAACCGGATGGCAGGTTGCTGCATTCGAGCGTCTTGGCGGACGCCGATTACGCCGGGCTGGGTGAGGCGATCGAGGCCTATCTCGCCGGGCGCGGCGGATTGCCACGCCCCCGGGAGGCGGCGATCGCGGTGGCCTCGCCCATTACCGGCGACGCGGTGCGGATGACCAACCACCCCTGGGCGTTCTCGATTTCCGAGCTGCGCTCCCGACTCGGCTTCGTGCGGCTCGAGGTCATCAACGATTTCACCGCACAGGCGCTGGCGCTGCCGCATTTGGGACCGGGCGACAAGACCGCGGTTGGCGGCGGCGCGGCGCAACCGGACGCACCGATCGGCGTGCTCGGGCCGGGCTCCGGCCTCGGCGTCTCGGGGCTGATCCTGGTGGGCCGACGCTGGGTCCCGCTCTCGGGCGAAGGCGGCCACGCGACGATGGCTTCGGTGACGGAGCGCGAAAGCGCCGTGCTCTCCGCGATGCGGCGGCATTTCGACCATGTCTCGGCCGAGCGCGTGCTATCGGGGCCGGGGCTCGTCAATCTCTACAATGCGCTGGCTGAAGTCGACGGCGCGCCGGCGACGCAATACACCGCGGCGCAAATCACCGATATCGAGGTCGCGAAGGAAGAACCGCGCTGTCGCGAAGCGACGGAAATGTTCTGCGCGATGCTCGGCACCGTTGCGGGCGACTTGGCGCTGACCCTCGGCGCCAAGGGCGGCGTCTATATCGGCGGCGGCATCGTGCCACGGCTGGGCGAGCGCTTCGCCGCCTCGCGGTTCCGCGAGCGCTTCGAGGCGAAGGGCCGTTTTCGCGGCTACCTCGCGCCGATCCCGACCTTTGTCGTGACGCATAAGCTTCCCGCCTTTCTCGGCTGCGCCGCCAAGTTGCGGGAGGATTAGCGCGGTGCGGCGGCGCGGCGCAGGCGGTCGTTGATCGCCAGGCCGAGGCCGTGTTCGGGGATCGGCATCACCGCGATGCCGGTGAATTCGGGCCGGTCGAGCCGGCGCAGCATGGCAAAGAGGTTGGCGGCGGCCTCGGTGAGATCGCCGGTGGGCGATAGGTTGAGCACTTCGGCAAAGCCTGGCGGCGGTGCGGGGCCGAACCCCAGCAGCGCCTCGCCGGGCTCGGTATCGATCGCGTTCATGCGCAGCGGCACGCCCGGCGCGTAATGGCTGGCGAGCTGGCCGGGCGAACGCGGCGCGGCTGGATCGGCGCCCGCCGCGGCGATTGGCCCGAGCACGGCTTCGAGCTGCTCCCGCGTGACGCCGCCCGGCCGCAGCAACACCGGCCGCAAGCCGCTCAGGTCGAGTACGGTCGATTCGAGTCCCACAGCGCTCGGGCCGCCATCGAGGATCATGGCCACCCGGCGGCCGAGTTCGGCGGCGACGTGCTCGGCGGTGGTCGGGCTGACATGGCCGGAGCGGTTGGCCGACGGCGCGGCGAGCGGGCGAGCCACCGCGCGCAGCAGCGCCTGCGCTACCGGATGCACCGGCACGCGCACCGCCACCGTGTCGAGACCGGCGCAGGCGAGCAGCGAGACGCCGCTGGTCTCGCGCCGGCGCAGCACCAGGGTCAGCGGGCCAGGCCAAAACCGCTGCCCCAGATCGCGTGCCCGGGCGCCGAATTCGGCGATAGACTCGGCGCCCGCAGGATCGGGCACATGGACGATCAGCGGATTGAAGCGCGCGCGTCCCTTCGCCGCGAAGATGGCGGCGACCGCGCGATCGTCGGTGGCGTCGGCGCCGAGGCCGTAGACCGTCTCGGTCGGAAACGCGACAAGCTTCCCCGCGCGCAGCAATCCGACGGCGCGGCCGATCGCTTCGGGTGACGCCGGTACGATCCTTGCGTTCATAGAGCGAAGTTGTCGGGATAGCGACGCTATCGCAAGGGCGTGATACATGGCGGCCCGGATCATCACCATCGCGCAGCAGAAGGGCGGCGCCGGCAAGACGACGCTGGCGGCGCAACTCGCCGTGATATGGTCGGGGCAAGGCAAGCGCCTGGCGCTGCTCGACATCGACCCGCAGGCGAGCCTCGCGGCGTGGGCCGCGCTGAGACGTGAGCGGGTCGGCGAACTTGGTTTCGCGTTCGACGCGCTTTCCGGCTGGCGCGCGGCCGAATGGATCGAACGTCACGCGCGCGAAGCGGATTTCGTCGTCGTCGACAGCCCGCCGCATGCCGAGCTCGAAGCCAAGATCGCGGTGCGCGCGGCGGGGCTGGTGGTGGTGCCGCTGCAGCCCTCGCCGCTCGATCTGTGGTCGACCGCCACGACGCTCAAACTGGCGCGCGAAGAGGGCCGCAAGGTGTTGGCGGTTCTGAACCGCGTGCCGGCGCGATCGAGCCTGATCGACACGGTCGCCGGCGAGCTCAGCCGAGACGGCGTCGCGGTGGCCGCGTCGCGCCTCGGCAGCCGCGTCGCCTTCGCCCAGGCGATGGCGCAGGGACGCGGGGTCAGCGAGAGCGCGCCATCGAGCCTCGCCGCCGCCGAGATCGCCGCTCTCGCCGCCGAGATCGCCCAGACCTAGCGCCGCACCGCGCGTTCAGCTTAAATCGGCGCGGGGAAACGCTGGCGGAAGCACATGATCGACAAATTCGTCCGTTCGGTCGCCGAGGCGATGGCGGGCATCAAGGATGGCTCGACCGTCATCGTCGCCGGCTTCGCCCAGGTCGGCGAGCCGCGCGCGCTGGTCGACGGACTGATCGAGCAGGGCGCGAAGGAGCTCACCGTCGTCCACAACACCGCCGGGCGTGGGCGCGAGGGCGTCGCGCGGCTGATCGGTGAGGGCCGGGTGCGCAAGATCATTTGCAGCTTCGCGCGCAGCCGCGGCTCGGTGCTGTTCGAGGAGGTTTATGCCCGCGGCGACATCGAGCTGGAGATCGTGCCGCAGGGGACGCTGGCCGAGCGCATCCGCGCCGGCGGCGCCGGCATCCCGGCCTTCTTCACCCCGACCGGCGGCGGCACCTTGCTGGCCAGGGGCAAGGAAACCCGGGTCATCGACGGGCGCGAATGCGTGCTGGAGCAAGCGATCCGCGGCGATGTCGCGCTGGTCGAGGCGTGGCGCGCCGACCGCTGGGGCAACCTCGTCTATCGCGACGCCGGGCGGAACTTCAATCCGGTGGCCGCGGCGGCCGGCGAGCTCACCATCGTGCAGACCCAGAACGTGGCCGAGCTCGGCGAGCTGACACCAGAGACGATCGTCACGCCGGGCGTCTACGTGAACCGCATCGTCCACGTGCCGTCCGGCGACCCGCCGGTGGTGATCAACTAGCGAGGCGGCGGTGGCGAACTGGAAACCGTGGACACGCGAGGAGCTGGCGGCAAAGGCCGCAAGCGACATCCCGGAGGGCTGGTCGGTCAATCTCGGCATCGGCATTCCGACCTTGATTGGCAATTACATCCCGACCGACCGCGAGGTCATCCTCCATTCCGAGAACGGCATCGTCGGCATGGGCCCGGCGCCGGCGCCAGAACAGCTCAACCCGTGGCTGGTCAACGCCAGCCGCCAGCATGTGACCTTGGTAACCGGCGCCAGCTATATGAACCATGCCGACAGTTTCGGGATGGTGCGCGGCAGGCATCTCGATCTGTGCGTGCTCGGCGGGTTTCAGGTGGCCGAGAACGGCGATCTCGCCAACTGGTCGCGCTCGGAGAATGACCGCGCCCCGGCGATTGGCGGGGCGATGGACCTCGCGGTCGGCGCCAAGCGGATCTGGGTGGTGATGGAGCACACCACCAAGAACGGCGAGAAGCGCATCCTACGCCGCTGCACCTATCCGCTGACGGCGACCGCCTGCGTCAAGCGGGTCTACACCGACCTCGCGGTGATCGATGTGACTGATAAGGGCTTTGTCGTGATCGACATGGTACCTGGCATGACGATCGGCGACCTCCAGGCGCTCGGCGACGCACCGCTCCATCAGGCTTGAGGGACAGCAATGCAATTCGATAGCGAAACCGATTTCATCGTGGTCGGGGCCGGCTCGGCCGGGTGCGTGCTGGCCAACCGGCTGACTGCCGATCCGCAAACGCAGGTGCTGCTGCTCGAAGCCGGCGGCAAGGACACCAACCACTGGATCCATATTCCGGCCGGGTTCTACAAAAACGTCTTCAACCCCGACATCACCTGGGTTTACGAGACCGAGCCGGTCGAGGGGCTTGGCGGCCGGAGCATCCAGTGGCCGCGCGGCAAGGTGCTCGGCGGCTCGTCGTCGATCAACGGGCTGATCTACATTCGCGGCCAGAAGCAGGATTTCGATCACTGGCGGCAGCTCGGGAATGCCGGCTGGTCCTACGACGACGTGCTCCCCTATTTCCGCCGCGCCGAGCATCAGGAGCGCGGCTCGGACGAGCTGCACGGCACCGGTGGCCCGCTCGCGGTCAGCGACATGAAAGCGGCGCACGAGCTGCACGACGCCTTCCTCGCCGCCTGTCAGGAGGCCGGCCACAAATTCAATCCCGATTTCAACGGCGCCGAGCAGGAAGGCTGCGGCACCTATCAGGTCACCATCCGCAACCGGCGCCGCGCCAGCACAGCGGTCACCTATCTGCGCCCCGCGATGAAACGCGGCAATCTCAAGGTCGAGGTTCGCGCGCTGGCGCAGCGCGTGATTTTCGAGGGCAAGCGGGCGATCGGTCTCGAATACCGGCAGAACGGCCAGGTGAAGCGCGCCCGTGCGCGCCGCGAGGTGCTGTTGTCGGGCGGCTCGCTGCAATCACCGCAGCTCTTGCAGCTCTCCGGGGTCGGCCCAGCCGCTCTTCTCAGGGAACACGACATCGAGGTCGTCCACGAGCTGCCGGGGGTCGGCGAGAACCTGCAAGACCATATCGGCTGCAAGGTCGTCTACAAGGTCAAGAAGGCGAACACGATCAACGAGATATCGCGATCCTTCTGGCGCCAGGGCTGGGCCGGTTTCCAATACCTGACCGCCGGCAAGGGGCCGCTGATGATGGGCGCCGCGCCAATCGGACTCTTCGCCCGCACGCGACCGAATTCCGCCTCGCCGGATTGCCAGTACCAGTTCCTCGCCGGGAGCCTCGGTACAATCGGCGAGGCGATGCACCCGTTCCCGGGTTGCCAGATGACCTGCATCCCATGCCGGCCGGAAAGTCGTGGCTGGCTGCGGATCAAGTCACCCGACCCGGGCGTGCTGCCGGCGATGCAGCCAAACTACCTGGGCACACAGAACGACCGCGACACGCTCGTCGCCGGGATGCGTGTCGCTCGGGCGGTGTTCCAGACCCCGACCATGCAGCGTATCGTCACCGAGGAATTCTGGCCCGGCCCCGCCTGCCAGAGCGACGAGGATTGGCTCGAGCACGCGGCGAAGACCGGCTACACGACCTTCCATCAGACCAGCACCTGCATGATGGGCCCAGGGCCGATGTCGGTGGTCGACAACGAGCTCAAGGTGCATGGGATCGAGGGGCTGCGCGTCGTCGATGCCTCGGTGATGCCGACGGTGATTTCGGGCAACACCAACGCCGCGACAATCATGATCGCCGAGAAGGCGAGCGACCTGATCCGCGCCGGGCTGAGGGCGACCGCCAAAGCCGCTTGAGGCATCCGTGCCGGGCCGCCACTATGCGCCCGGCATAGCGGGAGGAAGCGGCATGGCGGAATCGCCGTTGGCGGTCTATCAGGCGCATCTCGACAAGGGTGAGCTGGCCTACCAGTGGGATCAGGCGGCGGGGCGCGCGGTGTTCTATCCGCGGGTCGTCAGCCCCTATTCGGGCAGCACCGACATGGAATGGCGGGTTAGCAAAGGGCTCGGCACCGTCTACGCGACGACCGTGACCTATCCTTTCCAGGGCGACGGCTACAACATCGCGCTGATCGATTGCGACGAAGGTTTCCGCCTGATGGGAAGGGTCGAGGAGATCGACCCGATGGCGGTCAAGATCGGCATGCGGGTCAAGTTCCGCGTCCATCCGGCGGCGGGCGACCAGCCGGCCTTTCCCGTGTTCACGCCGGTGGGGGCCTGGCGATGAGCGAGCTGAAGCGCGGCGGCGCGGCGATCGTCGGCGCGGCGGAAAGCGATATCGGCCAGGTCGGGCCGGGGTTCAACGTCATCGACTTGATGGCGCAAGGCATCACCCGCGCGCTCGACGATTGCGGGCTGGCGCTCAAGGACGTCGATGGGCTTATCAGCTCATGCACGCAGAGTCGCACCTCGCCGCTCAACCTCGCCGAATATCTCGGGATGTCGCCCGCTTATATCGACGGGACGATCATCGGCGGCTCGTCGTTCATGTTCCACATCCAGCACGCGATGGCGGCGCTTCAGCTTGGGCTGTGCGAGGTCTGTGTCATCGCCTACGGCTCGACCCAGCGCAGCATCGGCAGGCAGAACGCCAGCGTGCGCGAGATCAACCCCTACGAGACGCCGTACCGGCCGTTCCTGCCCTCGACCGCGTATGCGCTCGCCGCCTCGCGCCACATGCACGAATTCGGCACGACCCGCGAACAGATGGCCGAGGTCGCGGTGGCGGCGCGGCAATGGGCGCTGAAAAATCCCGTGGCGTGGGAGAAAAAGCCGCTGACGGTCGAGGAGGTGCTGGCCGCCCGCATGGTCAGCTACCCGTTCACGGTGCGCGACATTTGCCTGGTGACCGACGGCGGCGGCGCCATCGTGCTGGTGAGCCCGGAGCGGGCGAAATCGCTCAAGAAAAAGCCGGTCTACGTGCTGGGGCACGGCCAGCACATCACCCACGCCAACATCTCGTCGATGCCCGATCTCACCGTCACCGGGGCGCTCGAAAGCGGGCGCCAAGCCTATGCGATGGCCGGGCTGGCGGCGAAGGACATCGACGTGCTCGAGCTCTACGACGCGTTCACGATCAACACGATCCTGTTCCTTGAAGATCTGGGCCTCTGCAAGAAGGGCGAGGGCGGCGCGTTTGTCTCGGGCGGCCGGATCGCGCCGGGCGGGTCTCTTCCGGTAAATACGAATGGCGGTGGGCTGTCCTACTGCCACCCCGGCATGTACGGCCTGTTCCTGTTGATCGAAGCGGTGCGCCAGCTCCGCGGCGAATGCGGCGAGCGCCAGGTCAAGGGCGCCGAGACCGCGATCGCCCACGGCAATGGCGGCGTCTTGTCGTCGCAGAGCACGGTGATTTTGGGAAGCGAAGCGACCCTATAGATTTTCTACAATGAGGCGGTGAGGCAGTGAGGGGTCGATGACATGGCCGCGCTCAACCAGAACGATCCATTGACCGAAAAGATCATCGGCTTCGCCATTGAAGTTCACCGGCAACTCGGGCCCGGTCTTTTGGAATCGGCGTATGAGGAATGCCTATGCTACGAACTCGGCCTGGCTAAACTTGCCTATCGGCGTCAGGTCTCGCTGCCGGTGACCTATAAGGCTGTGCGCCTCGACTGCGGTTATCGCATCGACATCGTGGTAGAAAACCGCCTGATCATCGAACTGAAAGCGGTGGAGCGTCTTATCCCGATCCATGAAGCGCAGGTCATCACTTATTTGAAGTTGAGCAGCATCCCGACCGGCTTGCTCTTAAATTTCAACACGCCGGTTCTTCGAGATGGCATCAGGCGGCTCTCGCTTCAATTCTGATCTCACTGTCTCACCGTCTCACTGTGAATATCTTGGAGATAACGAAAATGGCTGACGCGCCCTTGGTCCGGTTCGAGAAGGACGGCGATATCGGGATCATCACCGTCGACAACCCACCGGTGAACGCGCTGTCGCCGGGGGTGCCGCAGGGCATCGTCAATGCGCTCGACAAGGGCAATGCCGATCCGGCGGTCAAGGCGATGGTGCTGATCGGCGCCGGGCGCAGTTTTATCGCCGGCGCGGATATTCGCCAGTTCGGCAAGGCCCAGGCCGCGCCGGCGCCGACTCGCCGCCATTACGACGTGATGGACCAGAGTCAAAAGCCGGTTGTCGCGGCGATCCACGGCTATGCGCTGGGCGGCGGTTTGGAGACGGCCCTCGCCTGCCATTACCGTGTCGCGGTGCCGAGCGCCAAGGTCGGGCTGCCCGAGGTGCTGATCGGCATCCTGCCCGGCGCCGGCGGGACACAGCGTCTGCCGCGCCTGATCGGCCCCAAGGCGGCGCTGGAGATGGTCACCTCCGGCCGGCACGTCCCGGCCGAGGAGGCGCATAGACTCGGCATCGTCGACGAGGTCGCGCCCGAGGGGAAACTCAAAGACGCCGCGGTCGCGTTTGCGCGCAAAATCGCCGACAAGAAGCCGCTGCCGGTGATCCGCAATCGCGACGAAAAGCTCGCCGAGGGCACGCCCGAACTGTTCGAGGGTATGCGCAAGTCGATCGCCCGGCGCGCCCGCAATCAGCGCGCGCCCTATGCCTGCATCGAGGCGGTCGAGGCGGCGGTGAAGCTGCCGTTCGACGAAGGCTGCAAGCTCGAACGCAAGCTGTTCGACGAGCAGGTCGGGTCCGAGGAGGCGAAGGCGCTGCGCTATGCGTTCTTCGCCGAGCGCGAGGTGGCGAAAATCCCGTTCATCCCGGCC
>DASYXG010000156.1:0-12017 GCA_035935235.1 Allostellaceae bacterium | reverse complement strand
GGCGGCCAAGATAGGCTTCGCCAAATGATCCTATACGTCTCCTTGCGCTGCGAGGGTTGTAAGCGGTTTGGGCGCATCAAATTGAACAAAATAATTTGGAAAGCTGATTTTGATGCGTATGCGGAGCGCAAAATGCCGATTACTGGGCGTCAATATCAAAAATTGGAGTATGGGCCTGCCGCTAAAGAAATGCTTCCGTTGTTGATCGAAATGGAGCGGTTAGGTATTATTGGAAATGAAGAGACAGATTTTGGCGATGATATAGTTGAGTTGCGACCTATTGCTAGAATACCACCAAATCTTTCCTATTTTAGCCGCGATGATATTAAATTCGTTGAAGCCGCAATAGCTTACTATTGGGATAAAACCGGCACGGAAACCAGTGACGACTCTCATGGAATTGCGTGGCGTTCCCGCGATATAAGAGACACAATGTATTATGAACTTTCTCAGGTATCGGATGAAGAATTAACGAGAGGAGAGAAGGCTAAGGTCTTAAAGGAATTGGCAGATATTGGTATTTCTTAGATGATACTCAATAATGCACCGCGTCTATTATCACCCAAATTTCAACGCTGATGCGGTACGATTAGGAGGTATTGCTTTAATACAGAGAATAATTTCACCAATAATTGAGATATTGGAGAGAAATCCTTATGAGTTTGGCCTCTTAAGCACAGATAGCGGCATCAGGTATGCAATCATTCGTGCGTCTAGAGATACACCGGAATTGCTAATCACATTCATTATCGATGCTGACGATGACGTTATGATGGCGTCGGTTCGCGAGCGCTAACGTCCCGTCTTGCCCTTATGAACGCGTCCTTTGCTCGCTGGGCGCGTCTTAGCCTTCGGCGTCGGATGTGTCGGCTTCATGGTGAACGCGCGCTGTAGGCCGCGCTGGAACCGCTCGGCCATACCGGGTTCGTCGGTAATTTCGGACGGCGGTCTAGGTTTGGTTTTCACCCAAACATCATGGCTTTTGTGCGCCGGAAATCAAGACGGCCTGTGCTTGAGCTACCCCCGTTCTTGCCGCCTCTCTTAACTCCTTCGCCATCGCAATAATTAGGCTTTCCCCATTGTTGAAAAGGATTCGTGCATCCGCCTCATCCAGGGTGACACGAGGATGGACGATGGGGTTACGGTAGTCCTGACGCATTTGGTCAAATTCGGTCAACGTCTTTGGGTCGGGTGCAGGTGTCGGGTCTTTCGACGCGATCTCTGCGAGTTTCTTATGATAGTCGTCCCACGATCTGAGGATCTTCCCCGGCTTGCCGCTAAACAGTTGGTAGTAGCTCTCCATCGTTCCTTCTACTGCGCGAGCTACATGAAATCCCGACGCGGATAAGAGGTTAAAGGCCACGCAGCGCCCAGCAGCGCGCCAGTCTACTTTGGTCTTTTCTGGAATAAAAGGATGTAACTCTAGCGGAAACGATTCGTCCGCACTATCAGCAAGTTTAGGTGTTGAATAAATTCCGTGTGAGGGAACAAAATATGTCGTCATTTCTCCCAATTCTGTTGAAAATACCGTTTCAAACTTTTGCATACTGCCGAGTAATCCGTTCCATGTCCAGGACATGATTTTGACTGACGGGTCGGGAAATTTTATTGTTGGCTCTCCCTTATTACTTCTGTCGATATAATTATCGTTCCAGATTCTATCAACCGCATCTCTCAACTCGGTAGCGGCTAGTTTGCTAAACCCTAATGGAAATGGTGACCCGCCCAAAAGCTGATTAAGGGCCATTAGCGCGCCGTGAATGTCTAGAAATACCTCGCCTGCTGGTCGTCGCCTCGGCGGGCGTCAAGTTTTTGAAGCGCCTTTCCCAACTCGTAGAGCGGGTATTGATTAAAACGTTCCACGTCATCGCCCCAATTTCGGCTGCCCTGTTCAGCCAAGGGAAATGCCACAACCTGTCCGTGTTGGCGAACGAAACCATCATCCATCTGTCGCTCTTTCAGTCAAGTATATAATGCCCCTCATGATCGTACCTGGTTTGTTCTAGGACATTGATTAACGCCAGCAGGGAGAAATCGACATGAACCGAATGACCCGGTGCGCTCTTTTCGCCAGCGCCGTCTTCCTCGCCGCCGTGCCGCTGCCGGCGGTCGCCGCGACCGCGCCGCCCGCCGCCGCAGCCGATACGATTACCTTCGATGAATACCGCGATTGGCGGATGGACTTTATCGAGCAGCGCCAGACCCAAATCGCGGCCGAACTGGCCGAGAAAGATTTGAGCGCGACGCGGCGGGCCAGCCTCGAACGGCAGAAGGCCTATTACGACTATTTCGCGGCGATGTCGCCGGCCGAGCGCGACCGCCGCTTCCGCGACCGTTTCGACCAGATGGACACCAATCACGACGGGGTGATCGATCCGGCCGAGCGCGCCGCTTGGCACGACAAGCAGCGCGCCTATTACGACCGGTCGAACTATCGCCGCGACCTTGCTACCGACAATCTCGGCAAGCGCTGACCACGACGGCGCCGCGCCGCGGCATTGACAATCGCGGCGCGGTCGCCTCGGATCGCCGCTCCCCCAGATGATGGCTTCGGGTTGAAGCGGGAGCGTGTGATGGATAGCGGACTGGCCGAGCTGGTCGCGGCCGAAACGGTGCTAAGCCACAGCGACGGCGCCCAGGGCATCTTGTGGGTGCGCGGGCACACCCTGGCGGAGCTCGTCGCGCGGTTCGGCTACGAGGGCGCAGTCGCCCTGCTGTGGGAGGACTTCGCCGAGGGCGCGCTCGGCGGCGACGCCATTCGTGAGCAGCTGGCCGGTGCCCGGGTCAAGGCGTTCGAGACGCGTAGCGAATGGCTTGACGCAGCAGCGGCACGTCCTCCGGTCGAAGGGGTGCGGCTGGCCCTCGCCTTTCTCGGCGAACAAGCGTCTCCCGCTGCGATCCTCGCGACCCTGCCGGTTGCGATCGGCGCCTTGCTGCGCCGCCGCCAGGGCCTGGCGCCGCTGCCACCGGACCCGTCGCTCGCCACCGCCGCGGATCTGTTGCGCATGGTGCATGGACGCGAGGTCGATCGGGCAATGGGCGAGGCGCTCGACACCTATTGGACCGCGCTTATCGATAACGGGCTCAACACTTCGGCGTTCACGGCGCGGGTCATCGCCTCGAGCCGGGCGTCGCTGGCCTCGGCGGCACTCGGCGCCTACTGCGCCTTTACCGGGCCGCTGCACGGCGGCGCCCCTGGACCGACCCTCGATATGCTCGACGAGGCGGAGGCGAGCGGCGACGTCGCTGCCTGGGCCGAGCGGAAGCTCGCCGCCGGCGAGCGGCTGATGGGGTTCGGCCACCGTGTGTTCAAAGGCGGCGACCCGCGTGCGCTGATCCTTGGCGAAGCGCTGCGACGGCTGGGGGACAGGCTCGGCCCCGCGGCGGGACGGCTCGCCTTTGCCACCGAGGTCGAGCGCGCCGTTGGCGCCGCTTTCGCCAAAGTCAAGCCGGGCCGGCCGCCGCTGCAACCCAATGTCGAGATCAACGCCGCGTTACTGCTCGACGCGATCGGCCTGCCGCGCGACGCCTTCATGCCGGTTTTCGCGGTGGCGCGCTGCGCCGGCTGGCTCGCCCACGCGATGGAACAGCAACGCGAAGGCCGCCTGGTGCGGCCGTCCTCGGCCTATATCGGTCCGCGTCCCGCCGCCGCGTAGGCGAGACACCCGCACCCAGAGTTGTGGATCAGCCGGTCAGTCCAGCGACCAGTGATAACCGAAGGTTGGCGTCGGCTTGACGCCGGGTTCCGGCTTGGTGAGGCCGAGCGACGGCCCGGTATAAGGCCTGTCGCCAAGATCAAAAGGCGTCGCGGGCTTCCGCGCCGGCAGCGGCTCGATCGCGACAATATTGGCCGAAATCTGCGGCAGACTATTAAGATCGACACAGCCGTTGAGCGGCTTCTGCGCCTTCTGATGAGGTTTCGGGTGAGTCGCCGGCGCTGGGCACGCGGCGAAGGCGCCGGTGCTTACCAGCACCGCGCCGAGAAGTACGGCGAATGCGATGCGCTGCCTCATCGCGCCCTCGTCCGTCATTCTTTTTTGAACACTAACACCATGATTATCGGGCACGAAGGCAAAATTGCGTTGATTCCAGAGCCGCCACTGTGTCTCTGCCGCAACGCCGCACAATCGTCGCGACATTCCTGCGGCAAATACCTATAAACTGATCTCCTGGAAGTTGACTGCCGACGGCTGCTCAATAAGTATCGGCCGCTGCGGGGAGAATGGGTCTCGAACGGTTGTTTGTGTCATCCGCGGCGCTCATATGAACGCCGTTGCGAACGAGGTTGGCGTGCGCTCATTCTGGTTGACGGCACGGATGCGGCGCGGCGGCGCGACTGTCCGGATTGCCGTGGCGATTGTCGCGGCTATCGCCGTCCCCCTCTGGGCCGGCGGTGCGCTGGCTGACGACGTGACGCCGCCGAGCGATACCGCGCTGCCGATAACGGCATCGCCGAACTCGCTCCCCGGCGACATCGACATCAAGACCCGGCTCGATGCCCCCGGCGCGCTCACCATCGGCGGCGAGCCGGTGCACGCGGCGCTGTTGCGGAAGTTCTACGCCGCCCACAATAACCAGCCGGTCTGGGGTTCGCAGCAAGCGCAGGCGACGGCGCTGTGGCACGCGGTGCTCAACGCGGGCGATCAGGGGCTCGACCCCGATCTGTTCCACGTCGTTGCCTTTGCCAAGACAGCGCTATCGCCGAACGAGCGCGACATGCTGCTAAGCGACTCGTTTCTCGGTTATGCCGACGCGCTTGCCCGTGGCGCTTACCCCGCCGAGCAGCGCCCGGACGACCAGGACCTGGCGCCCGGCGCCGTTGACATCGTCGCCGCGCTTGATGCGGCGATCGCCAGCCCCAACCCCGAGACGGCCATTAATGCGCTGGCGCCGAACACGCCGGCCTATGAGGGATTGCGCCGCGCCTATCAATCCTATCTGGCGTTGGTCAAGGCCGGCGGCTGGCCGCATGTGCCCGAAACCCCGACGCCCGATCGCTTCCGCCTGCTGCAACAGCGGCTCTCGGTAGAGGGGTTCCTGCGCGCCGGTTACGCGACGAATGTTTTCGACGACGAGACCATCCAGGCGCTGAAGAAATTCCAGGAGCGCTACGGTCTCGAACCGGCGGACGGCAAACTCGGCACCGCGACGCTGGTCGAATTGAACGTCCCGGCGGACGCGCGGGCGCGGCAGATCGCCGTCAATCTCGAACGCCAGCGCTGGCTCGTCCGCGACATGCCGGGCGACCGGGTATGGGTCAACACCGCCAGCGCATTTCTCGAATTGTTCCGCGCCGGCACCGCCAGCTTCACTACCCGAGTGGTGGTCGGCGAACCCGATAAGCAGACCCCTGAATTCCAGGCCCAGATCGTCAGCCTGCTCTACAACCCGCCGTGGAACATCCCCTATGGAATTGTCCAGAAGGAGATCACGCCGCTGATCGAGGCCGATCCCGATTATCTCGAAAAGCATCACATGACGATGCGCGACAACGGGTCGATCCAGCAGGAGGCGGGACCGTATAGCGCACTCGGGCGCCTGAAGTTCGAGATGCCGAACAAGTTCGACGTGTACTTGCACGACACGCCGCTGCGATCCTATTTCGCGCTCGCGAACCGGCGGCTCTCGCATGGCTGCGTGCGGGTGCAGAGCCCACGCCAACTCGCCTCGCTGTTGATGGGAATTTCCGAGGACGACATCACCAAGGCGATCAACCTCGGCACCACCAATCGGCGCAACCTACCAGAACAGATCGCGGTCCTTATCGTCTATCAGACCGCCTTCATAGACGATGCCGGTACGCTCGAATTCCGCCGCGATGTCTATCAGCGCGACGCCGCAATTGCCCAGCGGCTCATCCACTCACCGCAAGTACCGGTCGCCACGCGGGGGCTTCCCAACCAACGCGGTAGCTGATTGGCGCCGGTTGGTCATCAACCGAGGATCGGCAGCGCCGCGAAAAACCGGCTCTAGGGATGCGTTTTTTGCACCTCAGGGGTTGATCTAGCGCATTTTTCGATGTTATGGCCTTCTGAGCTTGTCCGGGGGGAGTTAGCCAATTGTCGACTTCGTTGCTGAGCCGACGCCGGCTTATCGGCGTCGCGGCGGTCGCTACCGGCGTGGCTTTTATCCGACCGGCACCGGCCGTATCCTTCGCACCGCGCTCGATCTCGCTCTACAACATCCATACCGGTGAAAGCCTGCGCGAGGTGTACTGGGCCGACGGCCACTACATCCGCGAGGTGGTGCGCGACATCAACTGGGTGCTGCGCGATCACCATTCCGACGAGGTGCGTCCGATGAATGCGGGCGTGCTCGACGTGCTTGGCCGGCTACGCGACCGGCTTGAAGTCCACCAGCCGATCCAAGTGGTGTGCGGCTACCGTTCGCCGGCGACCAACCATCGCCTGTGGCTGCGGGGCGACGGAGTGGCCGCCAACAGCTACCACATGTACGGAATGGCCGTTGACATGAACTGCGAGGGCCGCGACCTGAGTCAAGTCCACAGCGCCGCGCTCAGCCTCGCCGAGCAATGTCAGCTCGGCGGCGTCGGCTACTATCCGGAATCGGATTTCGTCCACGTCGATTGCGGCCCCGAGCGCACCTGGTAGCCGCTCGACCCAAGCGATCCATTCAACGGCCGGGCTTGTCCCGGCCGTTGTCGTTTTGGAGGATCTCTATCCGGCGCGCTTGAGCACATCGAGCTTCAGCGGCAGCTTGTCGCCAAGCCACATGGCATAGACCGTGTGATCGTCATAAGCGTTGCCGGCGAGCGGGTGGATCAGCACGTCGAGTCCCGCGCGATTGAGCATCAGCCACGGCACCAGGCGCGAAAAATCCGCAATCGCGAAGGCGATCTGGTACATCGATACGGTGTGCGGGCCGACCGCTTCATCGTGCCAGCTGCCGACAGTCGCGTGTGGAAAGGCCGCGGCGATCCCCTCGCGCAACCGCGCCGCGTCGGCCTTCGTCTTCGCTGGATCGTAATAGATGTGCGCGTGGTAACCCTTGATCTCGGCGGGATCGGCAAATCCCTCGCTCATGACCCTTCTCCTAACCCGGCAGCGTTGTGTTGCCCGGGCCCAATGCGCGTTGCATGTAGACCGAATCGACCCAGCGCCCGAACTTGAAGCCGATGCCAGGAAACACCCCGATCTGTGCGAAGCCGAGCGCCTTGTGCAGATTGATCGACGGCCAGGTCTCGCTGCCGCCGATCACCGCGATCATCTGGCGGTAGCCAAGCTCGGCCGATCGCTCGATGACTTGGGCGAGCAACGCGCGGCCGACGCCGCGCCCGACCTCATCGGCGTCGATGTAGATCGAGTCTTCGACCGTAAACCGGTAGCCGATGCGGGCCCGATAGGGGCCAGAGTAACAATACCCGATGACCTTGCCGGCCCGCTCGGCGACGAGATAGGGAAAACCGCGCCCGACCAATTCGCCGCGGCGGCGCGCCATCTCGGCGTCGTTCGGCGGCGCCTCCTCGAACGACGCGACGCCGTGCAGCACATGATGCGCGTAGATCGCGGTGATCGCCGCGATGTCATCATCGCGCGACGGGCGGATCAACAGCTCGCCGGCGCTCATTGCTCGCTTCAGGCCCCGAGGACCCGGACCGGTTTGCCGTCAAGGAAGCCGATGACGGCTTCGACGTATTGGGGGAAGGAGCTGCGGTAGTTCTCGTCGGTGACGTAGCCGATATGCGGGGTCAGGATCACGTTCGGGCAGGTACGCAGGGGATGGTCGGCGGTTAGCGGCTCGTGGTCGTAGACGTCGAACCCGGCATAGGCGAGCCGCCCCTCCTTAAGCGCCGCAATGATCGCGCCAGTGTCGCAGATCGGCCCACGCGAGGTATTGACCAGGATCGCGCTCTTCTTCATCAGCCCGATCTCGCGCGCGCCGACGAGGCCGCGGCTGCGCGGGCTCAGCACCAGATGCACCGAAAGTACGTCGGCTTGCCGGAACAGCTCGTCTTTCTCGACCCGCTCGACCCCTTGCTCGGCGGCTTTTTCGGCGGTCAAATTCTGGCTCCAGGCGATCGCCTTCATGCCGAAGGCGAGGCCGACCCGCGCGACCGCGCTGCCGAGCCGGCCGAGGCCGAGGCAACCGATCGTCTTGCCCGCCATCCGGTGGCCGATGCGGGTTTGCCAGCCGCCCTGGCGCATGAAAGCGTGGTCCTCGGCGATGCGCCGCGCGGCGCCAAGGATGAGGCCCCAGGCGAGCTCGGCGGTGTCCTCGTTGCCACCGCCCGGCCCGCCCGTGCCGCATACGGTGACGCCGCGCGCCTTCAGCGCCTCCATATCGAACGAGGCGTTGCGCATGCCGGTGGTGATCAGCAGCTTCAGCTTGGGCAGCCGGTCGACGATGTTCTTCGAGAACACGGTGCGCTCGCGCATCGCGCAGACGATCTCGCTGTCCGCGAGCGAGCGGATTACGTCCGCCTCGTCGGCGAACGGGAAACGCTCTACCGCGATCTCGATGCCGCGATCGCGCACCGCCGACCAGTCGGCCATGTCGAGCGCGACGCCCTGGTAATCGTCGAGGATGCTGACGCGCATCGGCGTTCTCCCGTTGAATTTCGCACGCCAACGCTAAAGCAATTCCTCGCCGGAGGGAATTCGGCCTCGCGCCGCGAGCCCTCACAACATGCGGGAGCAATTCCGGCGAAAAAATATTAGCGAAGGCGGACCTGCCGAGTGGACATGCAGCGTTTTCCGGCACCGCCTGCTACAGCATCCCCAGGCGGTCTCACGCGAACGGAATTGGTTGACCACCGGAGCGTTCATCCTTTGTGGTGGGTTGGGGGTTTGCGGAAAGGAGGGTCCGATGGCTCGGCTTTTCGATTTCACCTGGATGCGGCGGTTCGCGATGGTTTTCCTCGCCGCTACCTGCCTTGGCGTCGTGACGACATCGAAGCCGGCGGACGCACAAGTTTCGTTCGGGATCAGCGTTCCCTTTGTCAATGTCGGGTTCTACGGTCCGGCCTACTACCCGTATTATTACCCCTATTACGGGTATTATCGGCCGTACTATTACCGTGCGCACTATTGGCGGTGGCATCGGAGCTGGTGCTACTGGCATCCCTATCGCTGCGGCTACTACTAGCGCTCGCTGCGATCGAGCATAGGCCGCGCGGGCCGATCGCGCCGCCTAGCGCAGGAGCGGCGCGTATGTGTCGATGACCCGCAGGATTTCGTCGCGGCTCTGGTCGGGGATTTCGAGCACGGCCTCCTGGATCCCGGCATCACGGTAGTCGGCGAGCGCGGCGGGATCCGGCGGCGCACGGAACACCGAGATGAACAGCTCGGCGAAATCGCGGCCGTGCTTGTCGGCCATCGCGCGCAACCGGTCGCGCTCGTGGCGGATGTCCCAGCCGCGTTGCGGCCGCGGGAACCAGCCGTCGCAATATTCGACAACCCGGCGCAGCGTGTAATCGGTCTCGCCGCCAAGAAGGATCGGCGGGTGCGGTTTCTGCTTCGGCTTGGGCCACGACCAGACCGCATCGAAATTCACCATCTCGCCGTGATAGGCAGCCTCGTCCGCGCTCCATAACGCCTTCATCGCCAGGATGCGCTCGCGCATCAGCTTGAAACGGGTTTTGTACTCGGCGCCGTGGTTCTCCATCTCCTCGACGTTCCAGCCGCCGCCGATGCCGAAGACGAAGCGCCCGCCCGAGAGCTGGTCGAGGCTGGCGACGCATTTGGCGGTGACGATCGGGTCGCGTTCGGGGATCAGGCAAATACCGGTGCCAAGGATCAGCTTCTTGGTCGCCGCCGCGGCGAAGCTCAGCGCGACGAACGGGTCATGCGTGTGCGAGTAGCGCTTGGGGAGCTCGCCGCCACCGCCGAACGGGGTCTTGCGGCTGGTCGGGATATGGGTGTGCTCGGGCACATAGAGCGAAGCGAACCCGCGCTGTTCGAGCACGGTCGCCAACTCGACGATGTCGATGCCGTAATCGACCGGGAAGTAGAATACGCCGATCCGCATGGGGTTTATCTCCTTCAGATCACTTGGCCGCTGCGGCCACGGCCGGCGGTTCGGCCACAGGGGCAATCTTGGCGCGACGCGCCCGGGGCGTCCGCTGCGGCGGCGGTTCAGCCGGCGTCTCGGCATGCGGCTCCGGCGTCAGCGTGTGCAGCAGCACTGCGCCGGTGGCGAACTTGATCCCCTTTTCGGCGAACGCCTGGACCATCCGCTTCAGGTACTCACGCTGCACCCAGCTCGGCTTGACTGGCCGCGCGGTGAATTTGAAGCGCAGTACCAGCGCGTTGTCGGCCACCTCGGCGACGCCCTGCAATTTCAGCGGCAGGATGATCTCGGTCGCCAGCTCCGGGTGATCCTCCTGCATCGCCAGGCCGAGCTGCTTGACGGTCTTGCGCACCAGCTCGATATCGGTGCCCGGCTCGAACCGCAGGTTGAACTTTATCGTCGCGTAGTCGCGGCTGAGATTCGTCACCGCACCCAACTGACCGTAGGGAATCGTGTGTAGCGGTCCGTTCTGATGGCGCAACTTGGCCGAGCGGATGCCGAGCATCTCCACCGTGCCTTTGAGGCGGCCGGTGTCGATGTACTCGCCAACGCGGAACGCATCGTCCCACATGTAGAAAATGCCCGAGATAATGTCCCGCACCAGCGACTGCGAGCCGAACGACAGCGCCAAACCGAAGACGCCAGCACCGGCGATCAGCGGCGCAGTGTCGACCCCCAATCGCGACAGCACGATGAGCGCCGCGAGGACCCCGATGACCACCGCGAAGGCCGCTCGCACCATCGGCAAAATGGTTTGCAGCCGCGAGGCCGGCGCCGACTCCACATCATTGTCGCCGGCACCTGGCAGGCTCGGCCCGGTGCCGACATCGAGCAGATGCCGGTCGATCGCCAGCCGCACCAGCTCCCAGGCGACAAACGCGATAAACAGCGTACCGAGCGCCGCGGCGGTCGAGCGGAGCGCCGGAGACGCGCCGGGGTCGACATGGCCGGTCGCGCCGATCCAGATCCAGGCGAGCGTCAGCGCCGCGATGACACCGCCGACGGCCCGAACGATATGGTGAACCGCCCGCGCCTGCAATTCGCCGACCCCGGTGGGGACGGCGGCGCCGGAATCGGTCTCGTCGTGCCATACCCGTTCGGTCAGCCGGTCGAGCACCAGCACGACGAACAAGATGCCGAGGGTCGAGATCACCGCGTTGTAGTAGGACAGCAGGCCCAACGACAGACCGGCGACGAAAAACACCAACAGCCCGGCCACGAGCACCAAGCCGATCGCCAACCAGGCGCTGGCCAGCCCGGCGCGGATTGCGGCGACGACGCCGCCGCGCCGGCGCCCTCGAATCAGTGCCTCGGTCGCGGCGCGCGCGCGGAACAGGATCAGGACGTAAAGTCCGCACACCAGGATGGCGTTGATGAGGCCGACCACATGCGGCGCGCCGCTATCTTCGTCCGACAGGCTGTAGCGCCCGAAGCCGACCAGAACGATCATTGCCAGGATTGTCGACGACAGAAAGCGCCCCAGCCGGCGCGCCTCGTCGTCGGAAATATCGATGAGCCGCGCGACCGGCTCGCCTGGGCGCAACACCGCACCCATCACGACCGCGGCGAACCGCCAGCGGATCAGCGTATTTGCGGCGAATGCCGATAACAGGTCGGTCGTCCCGACAAACGGGAAGAAATGCCGTCGAGCGGCGGTGAAGACGGCAAAAAACACGGCCAGGCCGACCAAATCGCCAAAGAGGAGGCCGGTCAGATCCATGAGGCGCGGCCCACCGTCGCGCGCCCGCATCCGCCGCCGCGAGCGGCGGCCGAGAAGACCCGCGACCGCCCTTTCCGCAAGCAATGCAATGAGCGCGACGGCCGCGACCCAACCGATATCGAGAAGCACCGCGGCGGCAGAGCCATCCCGGTCGAACGAGCGCCATTCGCGGCTGAGCGCCGAGGAGACGACCGGAGCCATCGAGACATCGTGGATCGCTTCGGTTTCAAACCGGGCGATGAGGTTCTCGAACCAGCCCGACATCGGC
>DASYXG010000155.1:0-3092 GCA_035935235.1 Allostellaceae bacterium | reverse complement strand
TCTAGCCCGGATATCTCACCGGGTCGCGGGCGGAGGCGTCCTTGGGTTGGGGGCTGGGATATTTCGGCGTGGTCGGCTCTTTGCCCGTGGTTGCGGGGTGATTTCGGGCGCGCTTGGCGGTTGCCGCGCTCTGGCGGTGGTTTTCTCGGCGATGTCGGCTATGCCCTGTCTGGTTCGTCAGCGCCCGGCGGCGGCAAGGAAGGCGTGGGCGCGCCCGAACTCTTGAGCGTAAGGGCAGCCTGAAGCCATGGCGATCTTGATCCGCCGCACGCTGGTGGTGACGAGGGCGCCGATCTTGAGAAGCTTGAGGCGGATCGAGCCGCAGCTGGCTTGGGCGAATTGGGTGTCGCGGAGAGCGATCCGGCGCAGCGCGGCAATCAGCACATAGGCCATGGAGGCGAACCAGAGCCGGAGCTGGTTGGCGCGCATGGCATGGGCTGAGGTTCGGTCGGCGAAAAGATCGAGTTGGCACTCCTTGATGCGGTTCTCCATCTCGCCGCGGGCGCAATAGATTTTCTCGTAGAGATGCCGGGCCTCGGCTTCGTTGCCGCCGAGCGAGGTGACGACGAAGCGCGGATTGGCCTCGCGCCGGGTCCATTCGGCCTTGCCGACGACGCGGCGCGACCGGCTCCAGCTGTCCAGCGTGGACCAGGTGAAGTCTTTGAAGCGGCGGGCCGGCTGGCCGGTGCGCTCGGCCTCGGCTTGGGCGGCGCCGAGTTCGGCCGCGATCTCGGCCTCCAGCCGGGCGTTGCGGGCCAGCCCGAACAGGTAATCGACGCGATGCGCTTCGCACCAGGCCATCAGATCTTCCCGGCAGAAGCCGCTGTCGGCCCGCAGCAGGATGCGCACCCTGGGCCACCGTCGCCGGATCTGCCCCACGACCCGTGCCATCTCCGCGGCTGAACCGGCCGCCGCATCGATGTTCGAGCGCCGCAGCTTGGCGACGAGCAGGTGCCGGCCGCAGAACACATAGAGCGGCAGATAGCAGTAATTGTCGTAGTAGCCGTGGAAGAACCGGCCTTCCTGATGCCCGTGCAGCGGATCGTCGGTGGCGTCGAGATCGAGGATGATCTGCTTGGGCATCTTGGCATGCGCCTCCAGGAACAGATCGACGAACAGGGCCTCGACCGACCGCCCGTCATGGCTGATCTTGTGATAGCGCGACGGCTCCGGCCGGCTCAGTTCCAGCCGGTTCAGCGTCGACTTGCCGGCGGCCGGCGCGCAGTCCCGCCGCCGCGCCGCGAGCTTGCCGGCCAGCACCGCCATCATCGGGTCATGGCGCAACTCGTCATGGTCGTTCACATCCTCGTAGCCGAGCGCCAGCCCGAACACGCGCTGGCCGACCAGCGTGCGCACCGCGTGCTCGATCAGAAGCGGCGAACGCCAATCGCGAAAACAGGAGGCGAACCGATCGACCAGCCGGATCGCCCGATCCGTCGCCCCCAGCAGCAGCGCTCCGGCATCAGAGGTGATCGCCCCGCCATCAAAGCAGGCGACCACGGCGCGCCCTTCGACACGTGCAAATCCAAACAAATCCGGGCTACACTCTGTCGGCATCGGGGACCTCCGGCGAACCTGATCAAGCCGTTCTCGCAAAACAACTTTCTCAGATTCACCGCCCCGATGCACCTATCCCGTGTGAGATATCCGGGCTAGAGGCATCGGATCGTCCAATCGGTGAACATTCCGAGTTCGTCCCGGATGCCATCGGGCGTGTTCCGCCGTACGATGCGATCGAGAACACGGTAGCCGTTCGGGCACAGGCGCTCCGCGACCCGCCGGTTGGGAGTTGCCGATTCCGACGGCAGACCGGGCCCGTCGACGCGAAAGGTGCGATCGCCGATGCGGCTTACCGCAGCCTCGGTGCAGCCGCCGACCGCCAACAGCGCGACAAGCAAAAGCGGTCGCACGTGAATGGCGACACCGCCGCCTGGGCAGGCCGCACTCATGGCGCGAGATGCAGGAATTGTTGCGCCGGCACGAAAGCGCGGGCATCGCGGTCGGAGCCGACCACAGGCTCCGGCAAACGCCGTCGCGCGCGCCACCGGCTGCCGGCGATCCAGTCGAGCCCCTCCGGGGTTTGCAATGTCGTGAATACGCGGACCTCGCCGGGGATCAAGAGGCGCAGCGCCTGTACCATGTGCTTGACCCAGGCGACGTCGGTGACGATTGCGATGCGCTCCCACTGCGGGCCGCGCGCGCCCACGAGGCTCATTTCCTCCCAGGCGGCGCCCGGATATCGCGACCTGATCTCGTAATAGAGGCGCAGCCTGTGATGCCATTCGCGCGCCCTCTCGAAAGCGGGGATCAGAACTTCCGAACAGTCGTGCCTCGTCACCCGGCCCTTGACGACGATGCCGAGCACGTTGTCGGGAAGCCCTTCGATGACTTCGATCATGATTGCACCTGTTCCCCGGTGTCAGAACCGCATGCGCACCCGGGTCAGCACGGCGCTGATGTTGCCGGTCAAGTTGGCGACCACCTGGCGCTGACCCCAGAAATATTCGATCCCGACATCGGCGAACGGCACCGGCGCGTAGATCAGGTTGACATGCGCGGTCAGCAATTGCTTGTCGGCCACAATGTCCTGCGCCGGCCCGATCAGAGTCGAGTGGTAGTCCGAGTGGCGGATGCCGAAGGTGAAGTTGGAGTGCAGGTTCGGCAGCCAATAATGCGAGTAGCCGGCCCATCCGCCCCACCCGGTGACCGTCTTGGCGATCACGCTTTTGGCGGCCGTTGCGGTGGTGATCGGGAACGCCCCGTAGTTGGTGTCGAGGCCCGAATCCGTGCTGCCGTTGATTTCGCGGCCGAGGCCGTCGCCGGCGCCGAAGCCGTAATCGATCACGTCGCGCTGCAATCCGAACCATCCGGGCTTTGTCCAGCCCATCAAGGCGCCGCCGTAGCCGATGAATTGCCGGTTGATGAAGCGGCCGTCGTTCAATTTGAGGTCACGAACGACCGCCGCGAGCCGCATATGCGTCCACGGGCGATCGAACTCCAGCCCGCCGATCAGGTCCGGCGCCGGGCTCACCGCCGGGTTGACCGTCCCATCCGCCGGGTTCTTCGTCCCCACCGTCGACGGGAAAGCCGTC
>DASYXG010000154.1:0-11330 GCA_035935235.1 Allostellaceae bacterium | reverse complement strand
GACGGGCGGACTGGACCACGGCTTCCAGCAGCGGCAGCAGCGGCTGCAGGCTGGAGAGCTTCTTCTCGAAGATCAGCACCAGCGGCTCCTCGAGCTCGACCTCCATCTTCTCGGCGTTGGTGATGAAGTAGGGCGACAGGTAGCCGCGGTCGAACTGCATGCCTTCGACAACGTCGAGTTCGGTGTCGAGGCTCTTGGCTTCCTCGACCGTGATCACGCCCTCGTTGCCGACCTTCTGCATGGCCTCGGCGATCTTGTCGCCGGTGTCGCGGTCGCCATTGGCCGCGACCGTACCGACCTGGGCGATCTCTTCATTGGTGGAGATCTTCTTCGACTGCGACTTCAGCGAACCAACCACCGCGTCAACCGCGATGTCGATGCCACGCTTCAGATCCATCGGGTTCATGCCCGCGGCAACGGCCTTGGCGCCCTCTCGGACGATCGCCTGAGCCAGCACGGTTGCCGTCGTCGTGCCGTCGCCCGCCACGTCACTGGTCTTCGAGGCGACCTCGCGGACCATCTGCGCGCCCATGTTCTCGAACTTGTCGGAGAGTTCGATCTCCTTGGCGACGGTGACGCCGTCCTTGGTGATGCGCGGAGCACCAAACGATTTGTCGAGCACGACATTGCGGCCTTTGGGACCTAGCGTCACCTTGACCGCGTCGGCGAGGATGTTGACACCACGGACCATCCGGTCGCGCGCGTCGGAATGAAATTTGACTTCCTTGGCTGCCATTGTCTGTTCCTCCCAGTTTGGTCAGGCGATCACGCCCATGAGGTCGGACTCTTTCATGATGATCAGGTCCTCACCATCGAGCTTGACCTCGGTGCCGGACCATTTGCCGAACAGCACCCGGTCGCCCTTCTTGACGTCGAGCGGGTGGATCTTGCCATCATCGCCACGAGCACCCGGCCCGACTGCGATGACCTTCCCCTCCATCGGTTTTTCCTTGGCGGTATCAGGGATGATGATCCCGCCCTTGGTCTTTTCCTCCTCCTCGACGCGCTGGATCACCACGCGATCGTGCAATGGCCGAAATGCCATGGAAACCTCCTGGCTGTTAAACGATCGATGCGATTAGCACTCTAGGGGCTAGAGTGCTATCGGCATACTCTTCTGAAGCGGGGCTTGTCAACCGTAGGCAAGGGTCAATCGGGCCGGATCTCGCCAGCGAGGGCCGTATCGAGGAGCTACGCTCGCCCTTCCGGCATAGGCATGCCGCGAGCTAACAGTTCACGCATTATCTTTTCGGCGCCTTCAACGCACGAGTGAGCCAAAATCAACGCGGCGCGTTCGCTCATGCCCGATCGGCGCGCTTCTTCCATAATCTCGTGGTGCCGTTCTGCAAGAAAAGCTGCTCGGGCCGGCTTCGAAGGGAATTGCGCGGCGCGCATGCCAACCTCAGTGGCCCACCGTGCAACATTGCGGATCAGTTCTTCCGTCGCACATACCGAGGTAGTTGGTGAGGGAGCTTGGGCAGCTCAATAGAGCCGCCCCGCGGTGGGGACCATTCCCGCTTAGCACAGGACCGTTTCGCAGCGGGCCAAGTCAAGATCAACACTGCCGCTAACGGCGGCAACCGGGCGTGACCGGCAGTGCAGCATCGCCTCAATGGACGTCCGCTTCATCGCGTCAAGCGGACATGTGCTGGCGATGGCACATGGGTTGCGGTAAGGTTGCAACGCTGCGTGAGCGCACCTAATACGCACCTGAACGAGGTAAGTCGTTGATATCAAAGCTGCGGTGAAAGGCTCAAAATCTGCTTTCCGTAAGGAAGTGGGGGTTCAAGTCCCTTCACCCGCACCAACTCAAGATGTTCGTCGGGCGTGACCGAGACGCGGCTTGCCGCCCAGGAAGGGCGGGGAGCGGTGTTGGATTGGCGCGCGCCTTGGTCAGTCTTCGTGTCGCTCGCTCTCCGCCGCCGATTTGGCGGCGCCGTCGTCCGAATGAGTCGCGAGGCGCTCCTGCTGTCGCTTCAACTTCTCTTCCTTTTTCGCTTGTTTCGCGCGGTCACGCTCGGCCCGCTCGAAGCGGTAATTCGGTCTGCGCATCAGCAAACTCCTTCGAAGTTCAAGGCATCCGGTTCTTTGCCCGGTACTCTTAGCGGTCAGTATCCCTCGCGCTCGAACCGCTTGCGCATCGCCTTGCGGTAGCGGCGCACCGCTTCTGCCCGCTCGCGCGTGCGGCGCTCCGACGGTTTCTCGTAGGAGCGTCGCCGTTTCATCTCGCGAAAGGTGCCCTCGCGCTGCATCTTTTTCTTCAAGACGCGGAGCGCGCCGTCGACATTGTTGTCGCGGACAAAGACTTGCACGGGCGGAGGTTCCTTTCCTAACGGTGGCGCGATCGGGTGACGGATTTGATCGCGGTGCGGGGTCGACCGGATATCTCGGCGATTTTCCGATCCTGCGCCTCAATATAAGGCTTGGCGAGAAGATCGCCGTCGATGTCGTCGAGTTCGGTGCCTGGCACCTTGCGATTGGAGGTTTGGCTGCCGTCCTCGTAAAGCACGTCGAAAAGGACGAACTCCTCGACGCGGCGGGCCGTGGGGCGTCTGGCCATCTTTCGATCCTCCGAATAATCGTGTTCAGCGCGCGCCGTCGAACCGGGTGGCCCGGTGGGCGCCGCGATATGCCGGACGACGCGTGTCGGAGCCGGGATTCGCCGGCAACGAACGATGCAGGAAGGCCGGCAGTGATCCCGCGGCGCCGCTGACGATTGCCTCGTCGCGGCGAAGGCTGGGACTGCCGGTCCTGCCACGACGGGAGGGGGCACCGCGGCTAGCCGGTGGCTGTTGCACTCCGTGACGGTATTCTCTCCGGTGCGGGACTGCTTCCGCCGGTTGCTCGACCGGACTGGTGCGCGGTGCGGATATCGCCGCCGGGATTGGCAGGGCGCGAAGCGGGCGGCGCGTTAGCTTCTCGATGTCGCGTAGGTAGGGGCGCTCTTCATCGCTGCAGAACGCCACCGCGATTCCGGCGGCACCGGCCCGCGCGGTTCGGCCGATCCGGTGCACGTAATCCTCGGGTACGTTGGGCAGCTCGAAATTGATCACATGCGATACGCCATCGACATCGATGCCGCGCGCGGCGATGTCGGTGGCGACAAGCACGCGGGTCTGACCGTCGCGAAAACCGGCTAAAGCGCGCTCGCGCTGCGGCTGCGATTTGTTGCCATGAATGGCGACCGCCTCGACGCCGGCGCCGTCGAGATGCCGGACCACGCGGTCGGCGCCATGCTTTGTTCGGGTAAAGACAAGCACACGGGCGAAGGCTGGATCACGGAGCATGGCCGCCAGCAGATCCCGTTTCCGCTCGCCGGGCACGAAGAGTACCCGTTGGTCGATGCGTTCGACCGTGGTTGCCGCGGGGGTGACCACCACCTTCACCGGGTCGTTGAGATAATCCTCGGCCAAAGCCGCGATGGCTTTCGGCATCGTCGCCGAGAATAGCAGGGTCTGCCGCGGCCGCGGCAGCAGCTTGACGATGCGCTTCAACGCGTGAACGAAACCGAGATCGAGCATCCGGTCGGCCTCGTCGAGAACCAAGGCTTGAACGCTCGACAGGGTGAGCCAGCGGTTGTCGATCAGATCGAGCAGGCGTCCCGGCGTGGCGACGAGGATGTCGACACCGCGCGCCAGTTGCTGGCGCTGACGCCCGATCGGCACGCCGCCGAAAACCACCGCGGTCGTCAGTCTCATGCCGGCGCCGTAGATGCGGAAGCTGTCGGCGATCTGGCTCGCCAGCTCCCGGGTCGGGCTGAGCACCAGAGCGCGGCAGGTTTGCGGTGCCGACCGCTGTGGTGCGCCCGACAGGCGCTGGAGGATCGGCAGCGCGAAGGCAGCCGTCTTGCCGGTGCCGGTTTGGGCGATGCCGCATAGATCGCGTCCGCGCAGGACCGGCGGGATCGCCTGGATTTGGATCGGCGTCGGTGCCGCGTAGCCCGCGACGGCAAGGGCGTCGAGAATCGGCGCGGTAAGTCCTAGGTCGGAAAAATTAGACAAAATGATCAAAGCCCCTCGGGTTTGAGTATCCGGAGCGCGCTCATGCGAACGCACTGCTCGGGTCAAAGACGACCCGCGCGATTAGGGCTGTCCAAATGTCGGCAGGGGATAAAGACGGGGCCAGCTTTCCACCGCAAATGGTGGGTCGCTCACGCAGGCCCGATCACGTGGCTCAATCGAGAAGCACGAACACTGCGCCCCTAATATGCGTATGGGGGTAGAGACGATCAAGTGCGGCACATTCGCCGCAGCAGGCGTGGGCGTACCCGGGACAATTTCTCGTCTGCTAACAATATGGATAATAGTAGATAATTATAAATTGCGACTGCTGTCTCTTAACTGTTTCCATTCCGAATATTTTTCGAAAATGGTTGTAAAATCAAGAATCGGCGCTAATTGTCCCGTGAGCTGTTTCTTGTTGCGCTCGCCCGCAGTACCGAGGTCTCCACGCCGTCTTAGGGAACATCCGAGGATGAAGACGCCATCACGCGAGACCGCCGCGCGATCCGCCGAGGCACGGGCGGCCGAGTCTGCGAAGACTGCCCGCTTGCGCGCGCTTCGGCTGGCCAAGGAAGCGGCCGGCCGCGATGCCGAGAGCAAAGACGCTCTCAAGGGTCCGGGAGCGGAAACGACGCTCGTCCCCTAGGCCGGCCGCGCGTCGGCCACCGCGTCCCAAGGGCCGGGGAAAAGGCCGCGCCGAACCATGTCTGGGGCGAAGATCCGCTCCTGCCGCGGCCACTCGCTCCGCGGCATCTCGTAATACACCTCTATGCCATTGCCGTCGGGATCGCGAAAGTAGATGCCCAATGAGATCCCGTGATCGACGATGCGCGCAATCGGGACGCCCTTTTCATTGAGCCGCCGATAAAATTCCTTGAGATCGTCGAGACTCTCGACCCGCCAGGCCATGTGATTGAGCCCGACCTGTCCCGCCGTTTGAAGCGGGGCGTTGGGGCCAACTTGCATCAGCGCGATTTCATGCGACTCATTTCGGTCTGCCGACATAAAGGCGGCCGCGCCCGGCCGGTAGTCGTAGGTGTGTAGCCCAAGCAGGTCCGCATACCATTTATGCGAACGCTCGACATCGCGGACATAGACGTTCACATGGGCGAGGTATTTGGGGCGAAAGCTCATTTTCTTTCTCCCGATGTGGAAATCTCGCGCACGAGCAAGCGCGTGGACCACGTTGGCGTCGTTGATCTAGATCAAAGCCGTACGGATTGTGCGGGTTTGTGATCGGGCCGGTTCCGTATCGCGCGGAGCTGAGGAGGAAGCCCGATGTCGATGCACGTTTCAGCTGCCAAGCGACACAATGGCGCAGAAGCTGCGTATGCCCGGCTCGAAGAGCGTATCATGGCGCGCGACCCGCTCGGCGCGAGCGAGGCCTTTTACGACGTGGTGCACGCCGGCCAACCGCTCAAGGAGATCATCGCCGAAGGGGTGCGCATCCACGCTCCCTATACCCACGTGCCCTTTCATCAGCGGATCGACGACGGCTACCCGAACTTCGTCAACAACGACCATTGTCTGCTTAGCGCCCGCGCGACCCTGCACCTGACAAAGCTTATGCCCCGGGGGCTCGAGATGCTGCCGATGGCGCAGACGGTCTGGTACATCCCGACCGGGCTCGACATCTGGAATCAGAAGGTCAACAAGGCGCCCGGCCACTATACGCGCGGCTTTAGGGGCGAGATCGCCAACCCGCCCGCGCCAGTGGTGTATTGGCCGGACCAGGAGCCGCTGCGCGAGAACGCGCCGCTACGCGAGCGGCTCGATAGCTGGCTTACCCTGGTTGAACGCGGCGAGGTCATCCCCGCCTACCGGACCTTCCTTGGCTTGATGGAAAATCCCTACCAGCGCAAGGAGGTGCTGGCGGAATTGATGTTCGCTGGGCTGATCGATGTGCAGGACCGGATGCTTTACAACCGCTCCTACACGACCGGCCACAAATCCTACCGCGCCCGCGCCACGATCGAGCTTGGCAATGCGCTCGGCTGGGAGCATGCGCACGACGTCATCTACGCAGGCGCGCTCGACATGGCCGTCGGTCCGCGCTGGTATTCGACATACGAGATGGCCTGCAATGTCATCAAGACGTTTATCGAAGGCGAACCGCTGCACGCGGTCCCCTATGGCGGCGTGTCCGACGCGGAGCGAGCGATCCTGCACAACACTGGTGCGCTCACCAGGGACGACGAGGGGCCGCTCATCGACGCCCTGCTGCACAAACCGGAGACCGACTATATCGGACTTATCACCGCCCTATTGTTGGCGGGTAAGGACCCGCGGCGGATCGTCGATACGATCCAGATCGCCGCCGCCGAGATCGAGCTGGCGACGCAGGGCGTCAACAATTTCTCAATGCCGATGCACTGCTATGAATATTGCAACACGGTCGGCTGGTTCTTCGACAATTTCGACCACCCGAGACGGTTGCGCTTTCTTTACGTCGCCGGAGCCTTCGTCAATTGCACGGCCTGGCACCAGAAGAACATCGGCGAACTGCACCGGGTAGTGGCACGGATCCCCGGTGGCGGCGACAAACTCGGCCAGCAGGAGATGGGCGCGCGCGTGGAGGCGGCGGTTTGTAGCCTCAACGGCCCCGACAGCGTCGGTTGGACACAAGCCTATCTTGGCCGCTTTGCCGATACGGCACCGCTCGTGCAAGCGCTCGCCGTGGCGGCGACGCGGCTCGGCAACGACCCGCACAACCAGGAAATCGCCCAGTGCATGCTGGAAGATTTCGTCAAGAACCGCAGCTCCCATCGCGGCCGGTTGCTGCTTGCCTGCGCGCAGCAAACCGCCGCGCACCGCAAGTATGGCGATCCGCTCGAGGCCAGCCGCCGCTTCGGCGAGGAGTTCGGCGTCGCCCGCCTGCGATAGGTGCCCCGCCACGAAAGGATGCATCCCATGGAATTCGGCATGTTCCACGAGTTTCCCTGCACCACCGGCGAGAGCCACACCAAGGCCTTCGACCAGTCGTTCGAGCAGGTGGACGCCGCCGAGCGCTGGGGCCTCGACGTGATGTGGCTCGCCGAATTGCACGCCGCGCCGACGCGTTCGGTACTCGCCGCACCGCTGACCATCGCCGCGGCGATTGCGGCGCGGACCAAGCGAATGAAGATCGGCACCGCCGTCCAGGTGCTGCCGCTTTGCCACCCGCTGCGCTTGGCCGAGGAAGCGGCGACGGTCGATCAGATCAGCCACGGCCGGCTGATTTTCGGTGTCGGCCGCAGCGGCTTTCCGCGCACCTACGAGGCTTACGGCATCCCCTATGCCGAGAGCCAAGAGCGCTTCGCCGAAACGCTGGACATCATCAAACGCGCCTGGCGCGAGCCGCGCCTGACGTATGAGGGCAAATACTACAGCTTCGACAATGTGCCGCTGACGCCGAAGCCCTACGCGGCAGGCGGGCCCGAAATCCGCATCGCGATCAACAGCCCAGACAGCTTTCCCGCCGCCGGCTCGCAGGGCTATCCGATCTTTGCCGCGGTGCGGATCGGCACGCTGTCGGAACTGGGCCCCAATCTGCGCGCCTATCGCGAGGCGTGGCGCGCCGCGGGGCATCCCGGGGAAGCGAAAGTCTTCTTGCGCTTGCCGCTCTACATCGCGGAAACGCGCGAGCAGGCGTATTCCGAGCCCGAGGAAAGCGTCATGCATTTCTATCGCTGGCTCGGTGGGCAGCTTGAGGCCTCGGCGTCGCAATCGGGCGCCCGCGCGATCGAGGGCCGCGCCGAGCGCGGTCAGCGGCTACAGACGATCACCTATGACGAGGCTCTGCGCGACAAGGTCGTCGTCGGTACGCCCGACATGGTGATCGACCGGTTGCATGGGTTGCGCGAAGAGCTTGGCCTCGACGGGATCCTCGCCGAGATGAATTGCGGAAGTCTTGTCCCGCATGAGCGGGTGATGAACTCGCTGCGACTGCTGTGTGAGAAGGTCATGCCGCGCTTCCAATAAGCTTCCGCGAGCGAAGAAGGATGCGGAACCGCTAGAACGGCGCCCGCAATCCCTCGGGGAAATTGATGCCAACCCGACGCATCAGGCGCGGATAATGATCGGGGAAAGGGTCGCGGCGATGCATCGTCGCCGCGTTGTCCCACAGGACGAGGTCGCCGACGCGCCAGTGGTGGGCGTAGACGAGATGCGGTTGGGTCGCGTGGGCGAGCAATTCCTCAAGCAGCGGTAGGCTTTCCTCCTCCGACATCCCGTCGATCCGCGCGGTGTGGTTCAAACTGAAATAGAGGGTCTTTTCGCCGGCGAGCGGGTGGGTGCGGACGAGCGGGTGGACCACCTCGGGCGCCTGCCGTTTCTGTTCTTCGGTAAGCCGGATGCCGACGCGACGGTCGGCGGTGGCGGCGGAGTGCACCGCGCGGCGGCCCTCGATCTTGGCTTTTAGGCCCGGCGGCAGAGCGGCATAAGCGGCGCCGAGGTCGCAGAACCAGGTATCGCCGCCCTCGGGAGTCACGCTCTCGGCGTAGAGCATGGTGCCGGCGGTCGGCTGGCCCATGAAGATCTGGTCCACGTGCCAGTTGAGCTCCTGATTGCCGAGCCGGCCGATCGGCTTGCCGTCCTCCTTGATGTTGGAGACAAGAAGCACCTCGCGCCGCCCCGTGGTGCGGGTCTGGCGCAGATGGATTTCGACATCGCCGAGGCGTTCGGCGAAGGCGACAAGCTCGTCCTCGTCGAGGCTCTGACCGTGGAACACCAGCACCTTGTGGGCAAGCCAGGCGGCTTTGATCGCCTTGACATCCGCGCTGTCGAGCCGGGCGAGGTCGAGTTCCGACACCTCGCCGACAAAGCTCTCGGCCAGACGCGCGACCCCTACAACCATCACGATCCTCCCGGAAATTTGCTGCCCTCACTATAGGGCGGAGGCGGTGACGGGCGCGAGGGCAATGGCGGCGCCGCGTCGCGCAGCGGCACTTCCTTGAGGAACCAGGTCAGCGCGAAGCCGAGCGCGGCGATCGCGGCGGCGGCCAAAAACACCGGATGGAGCGCCGCGGTGAACGCGTCGAGATAGAGCACCAAGGTCGCAGGTGGCAAGGCACGGATCGCGGCCGGCGCAGTCGCAGCCGACAGCGCCGCGCCGGCCGGTTGGTACGCGGAAAGATTGGCGATTAACTGTGCAGTGAAGATCGCACCGAACAGGGAAACACCGATCGAACCGCCGATCGAACGGAATAGCGTTGCCCCCGAGGTCGCCACGCCGAGATGCGCGTATTCGACCGCGTTTTGCACCGCCAGCACGAGCACCTGCATCACTAGTCCGACACCAAGCCCGACCACGATCATGTAAAAGCACGTGCGCCAGAAGCCAGTCGCGACATCGAGCGTGCCGAGCAAGCCGAGCCCGACGGTCATCACCGCCGTGCCGATAATCGGAAACAGCCGATACCGGCCGATCCGGCTGATGATCCGGCCGCTGGTGATCGATGTAACGAGCACGCCCGCCATCATCGGTGTCAGCATCATGCCGGCATCGGTCGGGCTCACGCCTTTCACGACCTGCAGATACAACGGCATGAAGGTGACCGATCCGAACAATGCGAGGCCGACGATAAAGCCGACCGCGCAGGCAATCGCGAATGTAGGATTGCCAAATAGATGCAGCGGCAAGAGCGCTTCGGCGGCAGCCCCCTCGATCACGATGAAACCGGCGAGCGCCGCCAAAGCCAGCCCGGCGAGCGCGACGGCCGTCGGCGAAAGCCACGCAAAGCTGTGGCCGCCCAGGCTGGCGAGGAAGATCAGTGCCGTCAGCATCACGGCGAGTAAGACTGCGCCGGCGATATCGAGGCTCGGCCGTCGCCGCGGGGCCGGCGCGGTAAACGCCCAGCCGATGATGACCAATGCGACCAGCCCGAGCGGCAGATTGACGTAGAAGATCCACCGCCAACTCAATTGCTCGACAAAAAAGCCACCAATCAGCGGGCCGAGTACGGTCGACAGCCCGAAGATGCCGCCAAAGATGCCCTGGTAGCGGCCCCGCTCGCGCGGTGAAAACAGGTCACCGACCACGGCCATGATCGTCACCATCAATCCGCCGCCGCCCAGGCCTTGCAGCGCACGAAACGCGATCAACTCCGTCATCGAGCGGCTAAAGCCGCATAGCGCAGAGCCCACAAGGAATAACAGGATCGCCGATTGCAAACCGATCTTGCGGCCAAACAAATCGCCCAGCTTGCCGTAGAGCGGCGTGACGATCGTCGTGGCCAGCAGGTAGGCGGTCACGATCCACGACAGATGCGCCAGCTCGTCGAACTCGCCAACGATCGTCGGCAGGGCGGTGGAGACGATTGTCTGGTCGAGCGAAGCAAGCAGCATCACCAGCATCAGCGCTCCGAAGATTACGCGGATCGGCTGGTCGCCAGCCGGATGCAGCGAAGATTGAGTCGCGCCGGCTTCGGGCATGAGTGTCTCCGGAATGTCGGCATCAGCTTTAGAGCTAACGGCCCGGCCCGGCTCGCTTCCTGGCGCATGACCGCTCTGCCAGCATTTGTGTAGACCGTCGCGCCGACATTCGTAAGATGGCGCTACGGTTTCGCGCCGCTGATCCGGCAAAAATACAGGGAGCCCTTCGATGCCCGCCATGCAGCACAAGCTCATTTCCGGCGACAACCATATCGACCTGACCTATTGCCCGGCCGATCTGTGGTCGTCGCAGGCGCCGCAGAAGTGGAAGAAGCTGGCGCCCCGCGTCGAGGAGCGCAATGACGGCCAGCATTGGCTCGTCGACGACATCGACCGGGGGATGTGGAATGGCGTCGGTCCCGGCTTCCTGCCCTACACCAAGGGCTCGTTCGACCATATCGACGAGATGCAGGCGCTCGGCTTCGAGTGGAATTCCTATCCGGGCGGTGTGCCGCGGCCGACGACCCCGCAATTGCGCCTCGCCGATCTCGACCGCGACGGGCTCGAGAAGGAAGTCATCTACGGCTGCCTGATGGTCAATGATCTGATCGACAGCGCCGAACTGCGTGGGTGGGTTGACGCTCGTTACAACGATTGGGTCGCCGATTTCGCCAAGCGCTCGGACCCCAACCGGGTATTCCCGCTGGCGATCATCCCCAACACCGATCCGAAAGCTGCGGCGGCCGAGGTGCGGCGCTGCGCCAAGATGGGCCTCAAGGGTGGCGACCTTGCGTTCAAGCGCATGACCCCACCGCTCTACCACCCTGACTGGTTCGCGCTGTGGGAAGCCTCTGCCGAGTGCAAATTCCCGATCTCGTTCCATTCGACCGGGTTCAAGGCGGTGCGCGCGCCCGACACACCCGAGATGGAAAAGGAAGTCTTCACCCAGTGGCGGCTCGTGCGCTCGACCCTGTTCCA
>DASYXG010000153.1:0-3160 GCA_035935235.1 Allostellaceae bacterium | reverse complement strand
TTCGTCCCCGAGCCGGAAACCGCCGTAATAGCCGGTGTTCGAACCCCACGGGAAACGGTCTTTGAAGCCGTCGTCGAAGAACTCGGTGGCCTTGTATGTCGGCACAAAGCTCGGTCCGGCGGACAGACCGACATACCAGCTATTGTAGAACAGCTGCGGTGGCGTCACCAGGGCGACCGCTGTCGTGCTGAATAGCGGCGGCGTCGCCGCGACCGCGGTGCTGCTGGGCGGCGGCGCCACCATCGCATGCTCGGGTGGCGCGCATTTCGCCCAATTCTGGCGCGCCAACAGCCAGTTGATGACGCTGGCGATAGTATTAGCGTCGTCGGTCAGCTCCTGAATCTGCTCGGTATCATAACTCGGGGGTTTAAAATCGGCGGGATCGAGGCCCCCTCCTACCCAGCGCGCACGCCAGACGTCGATGTCCTGTTCGGCATGCTGCTGTGCCTCGTGCAAGACGCTGAGGTAGTAGCGTAAGGATTTGATGCTGTCGTTGAACAATTGCTTGTTGCATTGCTTGAGGCCTTCATCGGCGATATTCGTCGCGTTCTGAATCACCGTACGTAGTCCTCCCTGATCAAAGAACAGGAAGGGGTATGACACATAGACGGTCGGGACCGGGCCGCCCGGCACGTGTATCGGTTGATCGTACTTATCGGTTGGCCGGTCCTGGTAGGCCTTCTGTGCCAGCGCGGGGACCGCCGACGCTCCCAGAAGCGCGGCCGCCACGAAAAGCCTCGATGTGCCGCGCATGCGCTTCCATCTCCCCCGAGAAACCGGCAATTCCGGCTGCGCGGAACGCATGTTGCCCTATGCGTGAAGAACGAGAACGCTACGCGCGCATTGGACTGGATTGGCCGCAGGTTGTAAATCCGAATCCCTCACCCATCCGAATTGGATAGACGAGGTGCCGATCGCAGCCGTTATTCCGCTGCGCTGCTGGCCAGGCGGCGCGGGGAGGAGAGGCGCCGCGCGAGGTAGGGCCGCAGATATTGCCCGGTATGGCTCTCGGCGACCTCGGCGACCTCTTCGGGCGTGCCGGTGGCGACGATGCGGCCGCCGCCATCGCCGCCTTCGGGGCCGAGATCGATCAGCCAGTCGGCGGTCTTGATCACTTCGAGGTTGTGTTCGATGACCAGCACCGTGTTGCCGGTCTCGACCAGCGCGTGCAGCACTTCGAGGAGTTTGCGCACATCCTCGAAATGGAGGCCCGTGGTGGGCTCGTCGAGGATGTAGAGCGTGCGTCCGGTGGCGCGGCGCGACAATTCCTTCGACAGCTTGACCCGCTGCGCTTCGCCGCCCGACAAGGTCGTCGCCGGTTGCCCGACATGGATGTAGCCGAGCCCCACCCGCTGCAAGGTCACCAGCTTGTCGCGGATCGACGGCACCGCGCGGAAGAAATCGGCGCCCTCGTCGACGGTCATGTCGAGCACGTCGGCGATCGACTTGCCGCGGAACAGCACCTCCAGCGTCTCGCGGTTGTAGCGCTTGCCCTTGCAGACGTCGCACTGAACGTAGACGTCGGGCAGGAAGTGCATCTCGATCTTGATGACCCCGTCGCCCTGACACGCCTCGCAGCGCCCGCCCTTGACGTTGAACGAGAAGCGCCCGGGCTGATAGCCACGCGCCTTGGCCTCGGGCAGCCCGGCGAACCAGTCGCGGATCGGCGTGAAGCAGCCAGTATAGGTCGCCGGGTTCGACCGTGGGGTGCGGCCGATCGGCGATTGGTCGATATCGACGATCTTGTCGAGATACTCGACCCCTTCCAGCCGCTCGAACGGCGCCGATTGCTCGCGCGCGTTGTTGAGCCGCTTGGCCAGCGCCTTGTAGAGCGTCTCGACGATCAGCGTCGATTTGCCGCCGCCGGAGACGCCGCTGACGCAACAGAACGTGCCGAGCGGGATCTCCGCCGTCACGTCCTTCAGGTTGTTGCCGCGCGCGCCGACGAGCCGCAGGATTTGCTTCTTGTGCCCGGTGCGACGCGCCGCCGGGATCGGGATCTGCTTCATCCCCGTCAGGTACTGGCCGGTGATGCTTTCGGGCGCGCGCATCACGTCCTCGGGCTTGCCCTCGGCGACGAGATGCCCGCCATGCACCCCGGCGCCCGGCCCCATGTCGACCAGCCAGTCGGCGCTGCGGATCGCCTCCTCGTCGTGCTCGACGACAATGACCGTGTTGCCGAGGTCTCTCAGCCGCCGCAGGGTCGCCAGCAACCGGTCGTTGTCGCGCTGGTGCAGCCCGATCGACGGCTCGTCGAGCACGTAGAGGACGCCGGTGAGGCCCGAGCCGATTTGCGAGGCGAGGCGAATTCGCTGGCTCTCGCCGCCGGACAAGGTCGCCGAGGCGCGCGACAGGGTCAGGTATTCGAGCCCGACATTCTTCAGGAACCCCAGCCGCTCGTTGATCTCCTTGAGGATGCGTGCGGCGATCTCGCTTTGGCTCGGGGTCAGTGTCGCGTCGATTGACGCGAACCAGTCGACCGCGGCGAGGATCGACAGCGCGGTCGCCTCGCTGATGCTGCGTCCGGCGATCTTGACCGCCAGCGCCTCGGGCTTGAGCCGCGCGCCCTCGCACACCTCGCAGGTGCGCGCCGCCTGATAGCGGCCCAGCTCCTCGCGCACCCATGAGCTGTCGGTCTCGCGATAGCGCCGCTCCATGTTGGGCAGGACGCCCTCGAACGGCCGCTCGGTCGAGTACTGCCTTAGGCCGTCGTCATAGGTCATCTTGATCGGGTCGCTGCCCGACCCGTTGAGGATCGTCTCGCGCATCTTCTCGGGCAGATCGCGCCACGGCGTGTGCATGCTCTGCTTGAAGGTGCGGGCGATGCTTTCGAGCGTCTGCGTGTAATAGGGCGACGAGGAATGCGACCACGGGCTGACCGCGCCGTCATAGAGGCTGCGGCTCTCGTCGTGGACCACCAGGTCGGCGTCGAAATAGAGCTTGGTGCCGAGCCCGTCGCAGGCCGGGCAGGCGCCGAACGGGTTGTTGAACGAGAACAGCCGCGGCTCGATCTCGGGGATGGTGAAGCCCGATACCGGACAGGCGAATTTCGACGAAAAGATCGTCTCCTCGCCGCTATCGGCATCCTCGGTGATGGCGATGCCGTCGGCCAGGGTCAGCGCCGTCTCGAAAGAATCCGCCAGCCGGTTGCCGAGATCGG
>DASYXG010000152.1:0-4413 GCA_035935235.1 Allostellaceae bacterium | reverse complement strand
GATGCGTGGAAGGAAACCGACCTGCTGGTCGCGCTCGGCGAGCGGCTCACCGTCAGTACGTCGCAGGGTTTCACCTTTCCCCAGGCGCCCGACCCGCAAATGCCGCTGGTCCATGTCTGGCCGGGGCCGGAGGAGGTCGGCAAGACCTTTCGTCCCGAGCTCGGCATGGCCTGCGAGCCGGCCGCCGTGGTTCGCGCGCTGCTGGCGAAGGGCGCACCCGCCGGCGCCGACAAGCGCCGGGGCTGGGTCGAGCGGCTGCACGCCCTCCACCACAAGATCGCCAAGCCCGAATGGCAGAGACCGCGGACGGCGTCAATTTCTCCGCGGTGATCGCTTCCGTGGGCCGGCATCTCGATGACGACGCCACGGTCACCACCGACGCCGGCAATTTCTCGTCGTTCGTGCAGCGCTATCTGCAGATCAAACCGGGGCAGATGTATCTGAACTCGGTGGTCGGCGCGATGGGGGCGGGGATGCCGATGGCGGTCGCCGCGGCGCTGCGCCGGCCCGGGACGCAAGTCGTCGGCTTCGCCGGCGACGGCGGTGCGCTGATGACCGGCAACGAGCTGGCGACCGCGCGGCAATACGGGGTCAACCCGGTCTTCATCGTCTCCGACAATGGCTGCTACGGCACCATCACCCAGCACCACGATTTGCGCTATCCCGGCCGCCCCTACCAGGCGGCGACCCAGCTCACCAACCCCGATTTCGCGCTGTGGGCCACCGCATTCGGCGCCAAGGGGCTGACCATCGACGAGGAGGACGAGGTCGAGGACACGATCGCCGAGGCGCTCTCGACCAAGGACCGGCCGGTCGTCGTCCACGTCCACTCATCATTGGAACAGATCAGCGCCTGGCGCCGACGGAGCTAACGCTTCCTTTGTTTGTCATTCCCGCGAAAGCGGGAACCCATGAACACGTCTTCGCCAAGGTGGCACTATGCCGTGTTCATGGTCTGGCTTTGCCAGCCCCGGAATGACAGCAACGTTGGGGTCTGTCACCACCACGCCGGATGGCTCTGCGATATTTCGGCGAGACAGGACTTGCACCGGCCGCCATAGTCGTCGCAACGACCGGAAGGAAACCCCGATGATCACCAAATTCGACAGCTCCTATTACGGCACCGCCGACATGGAGAAGCTCGGCTATACCGGCACGCCGATCAACGACCGCCGCTATTCGAAGGAGCAGCTGGCCAACGCGCTGCACAAGGTCGTGAAATACGCCAAATGCATGGACGAGCGCGGCTTCAACACCTTCTGGATGGCCGAGCATCATTTCCAGCCCGAGGGCACGGAATTGATTCCCAATTTGTTGATGATGGCGATGCACCTGTGCGGCGTGACCAAGAACCTCAAGATCGGCTGCGGCTTCAACGTCGTGCCGATGTGGCACCCGCTGCGCCTGGCGGAAGACTATGCGATGGCCGACGTCCTGACCGGCGGCCGGGTGATCTTCGGGGTCGCGCGCGGCTACCACACCCGCGAGGTCGAGACCTTCGGCTCGCCGCTGACCGACCAGAACGCCAATCGCGAGCTGTTCGAGGAAGGCGTCGATATCCTGTTCAAGGCGTTCGAAGGCAAGCCCTTCTCGCACAAGGGCAAGTACTACACGCTCCCGCCGGAGGTGCCGTATCGCGGCTATACGCTGAAGGAGATCACCCTGGTGCCGGCGCCGGAGCGTTTCCCGGTCGAATGCTGGCAGCCGATCCAATCGGGCTCCGATCGCGCCTTCGACTTCATGGCCAAACACGGCATCAACGGCGTCATCGGCGGCGGTTCGGCCGAGGGCGGTGCGGTCGAGCGGCACATGATCGGCTTCCAGGCCGCCTATGCCCGCCGCGGCATCAAGCTCGAGCTCGGCGAGCGCCTCGCCTTCGGTTACCAGTTCCACATCTCGTCGAGCCGTGAGCAGGCGATCCGCGAGGCCGCCCCGCATTACGAAGAGAACATGAAGATGTTCGGCGAGCTGCGCCTGGTGCGCGCGCTCACCGACGAGCAGATCGCGGCGATGCGCGACCCCAAGCTCGCCGCCACGGCCAAGCTGCCGACGATCGAGGACGCGGTGAAGGCGGGCGGCTTCCTCGCCGGCACGCCGGCCGACATCGTCGAACAGCTGAAAGCGGTCGAGAAGCGCTATCCCGCTGTCGATCGGGTGATTTGCAGCACGCCGCTCGGCACTCCGCTCGACGTCCAGCTGGAAGACCTCGACCGCTTCGCCAAGGAGGTCATGCCCGCCTTTGGCGCCGGCAAGAAGATGGCCGCGGCGGCGGAGTAACTTCGCTAAGCCCCTCTCCCGCATGCGGGAGAGGGTGGCGAACGAAGTGAGCCGGGTGAGGGTGGTCTGTGCGCGTCGGCCCTCACCCTCCCATCGCGGACGCGACGGGCCCCTCCCTCTCCCGCATGCGGGAGAGGGGTTTAGGAGGACTCTCATGCCCTATGGCGGCAATGACTGGCTGGCGCTGACCCAGGAGCCGATCCTCGAGCCGGACCTGCCGATCTGCGACCCACATCATCACTTCTGGGATTTCCGCACCGGCCGCATTCCCTACCAGCGCTATCTGTTGCACGAACTGATGGCCGACACCGGCGGCGGCCACAACATCCGCTCGACCGTGTTTATCGAGGCGCGGGCGATGTACCGCGCCGACGGCCCGGCCGAGATGAAGCCGGTCGGCGAGGTCGAGTTCGTCCAGGGCCTCGCCGCCGCCAGCGCCAGCGGCCTCTACGGCCCGTGCCGCGCCGCGGCGGCGATCGTGGGCCATGCCGATCTCAAGCTCGGCGACCGGGTCGAGCCGGTACTGGCGGCGTTGCAGGCGGCCAGCCCCAACCGCTTCCGCGGCATCCGCCACATCGTCACCTGGGACGCCGACCCGCGCGTCGAGAGCCGCGAGACCGAAGGCGTGCTGTCCCTCCCGGCGTTCCGCGCCGGCGCCAAGGTGCTGGGCCGCATGGGCCTCTCGCTCGACACCATCTGCTGTTTCCCGCAGCTGCCCGAGATGGTCGCGTTCGCCCGCGCCGTGCCCGAGGTGACGATCATCATGAACCATCTCGGTGGGCTCAACCGCACGGGCCCCTTCGCCGGCAAGGATGCCGAGGTGATGGCGGCATGGCGCGGCGGCATGGCCGAGCTGGCGAAATGCCCCAACGTCCTCCTCAAGCTCGGCGGCCACGGCATGCCGCGCTTCGGCTTCGACTGGCATTTGCGCGACACCCCGGTGGGCTCCGAGGAGCTCGCCACGCAGATCGCGCCGCTGATGCGCTACTGCATCGAGCAGTTCGGCCCGGAGCGCTGCATGTTCGAGAGCAACTTCCCGGTCGACAAGGTGTCGTTCTCGTACCCGGTGCTGTTCAACGCCTTCAAGCGCTTCTCGACGCCGTATTCGGCCTCCGAGCGCGCCGCGATGTTCCACGACACCGCCGCGCGCGCCTACCGCATCGCGACCTAGGCCGGCGCGCGCTCGACGGCCCGCGGGTCGTCGACATCGAGTTCGATGACCTCGCTGGGAAACGGCGTCGCGGTCATCAAGGTCACGCCGTCCGCCGAGTGAAACCGGTGCCAGGCGCCCCGCGGATTGACCGCGACCATTCCGGCGCGAAGCGCGAAGGATTTGGGCGGCCCATCATCACATACGAGCTCCAAGGTCGCGGCGCCGTCGGCGATGTAGACCAGCTCGTCGCCGGGCAGATGGGCTTCCCAATGGCCTTTCCCGGCAAACTTGGTGACGAACAAGCCGCCATCGCGATAGGCGGCCAACCGGGCGCCGCTGCCCTTGCGGTCGGCCATCGTCGATTGCGGTGTGCGGCCGCGGAACATCGTCAGCTTCGCCAGCTCGGCGTCGAGATCGATGATGACCGGCGTGCCGCTCGGCATGACCCGCTGCGGTTCTGCCGTCCGCGGGTCGTCGACATTGCTCTCGATGTGGTCGCCGGGCAGCGTCGCGCTCCAGGTCGTGCTGCCCTCCGACGAGCGAAAGCGATGCCACGTACCCTTTGGGATCATGGCGATCATGCCGGCCCGAAGCACGAAAGACTTGGGCGGCCCGTTGTCGCACACAATGTCCAGGGTCTTGGCGCCGTCGAGCACGTGGACCAGCTCGTCCTCGGCATGGTCTTCCCAGTGGGTTGTCCCGGCGAACTTGCCGGCAAAAAGGATGCCGTCGCGGTAAGGCCCCAGTACCGCGCCACTGTCCCGCCGCTCCTCCCGCGTCGTTTGCGGGGTCAGTCCACGGAACATGATCAGCTTGGCGAGTTCGGTGTCGAGATCGATAACGGTTGGCGTTTTGCTGGCCATTTCGCTCTCCGGGTCTGGCGCCCGCCACGTCCGGCGGGCGTTTCGTGGGGATAGCCTAGCGCCACAATTTCATTGCGGCGATCGTCGTTTTTGGTGAGGACTGGAACGTTTTCGTGGCAT
>DASYXG010000151.1:0-20604 GCA_035935235.1 Allostellaceae bacterium | reverse complement strand
GACATTCGCGGTAAAGGTCACCGGCTGCCCCGACAGGCTTGGATTGATCGAGGTGCCCAGCGTTGTCGTGCTCGGCGTAACACCCGGGTTGACGTTCTGGGTCAGCGTGCCGGTGCTGGGGCTGAACGTCGAGTCGCCGCTGTAAGCCGCGGCGATCGTGTGGGGCCCGAGGCCGAGCGATGAGGTCGTGAACGTCGCTTGGCCGGCGCCATTTAGCGTCTGCGTGCCGAGCGTTGTCGCCGTTGTTACGTCGGTGAAAGTTACCGATCCGGTCGGCGGGCCGCCGCTCGTCGGAGTGACCGTCGCGGTGAAGGTCACCGGACTGCCCAAAGTGCTGGGGTTTGCCGAGGGCGTGAGCGCCGTTGATGTGGCAATCTGGTTGACGATCTGGCCACCACTCAGCGTGCCGCTGCTGGTCAGGAAATTGGTGTCGCCGTTGTAGGTCGCCACAACCGTGTGGGTTCCGGTCGACAGCGAGGATGTGGTGAACGTGCCGACGCCGCCGACCAACGTCGGCGTTGCCGTCAGGACGCCGCCATCGAAGACAAACGTCACCGACCCGGTCGGCGTGCCGGCGCCCGGCGCGTTTGCCGTGACCGTCGCCGTGAACGTGACCGCCTGGCCAGGGGTGCTGGGATTTGGCGACGCGCCGACCGCAGTCGTCGTGGCGTCCTGGTTGACCACCTGGTTGTTGCCGGGCAAGTTCACGGTGCTGCTGTTGAAATTGCCGTCGCCGCTGTAGATAGCATAAACAAAATGGGAGCCGACGCCGAAGTTCGAGGTCGTGAGCGTGGCCTGGCCGCTGCCGTTCACCGATACTATGTTTGGAAACCCATCGGTGAAGAACGTGACCGTGCCGGTCGGCGTGCCTGATCCCGGAGCGACCGGCGAGACTGTCGCGGTAAAGGTAACCGGCTGGCCAAAGACGCTCGGATTGGCCGACGAGACGAGCGCGGTCGTGGTGGCGTCCTTGTTCACCGTCAGCGTGGCAGAGGCGGTCCCCCCCGGGCCACTTCCGTTGGCGGTTATTGCCCCTGTCGTATTGGTCATAACGGCGGCGGCGCTCGGGGTCACGTTAACTTGAATCGTGCAGCTCGAACTCGCGGCGAGCGGCGCACCCGAGAGGCTGAGGCTGCCAGTCCCGGCGACAGCGGTGACGGTGCCGCCGCACGAGGTGGAGAGGCCGTTTGGCGTCGATACCGCCAGACCAGGCGGGAAGGAATCCGTGAACCCGATGCCGCTAAGCGCTGCTGCCGCGTTGGTATTGGCGACGGTAAAGCTCAGCGACGTCGTGCCGCCAACGGGGATGCTCGCCGCACCGAAGGACTTGATCAGCGTCGGAGCGGTTGGGGTGGTCACCGTCAGAAAGGCAGTGGCGGTCCCCCCCGGGCCACTTTCGTTGGAGGTTATTTGCCCTGTCGTATTGGTCATATTGGCGGCGACGCTCGGGGTCACGTTAACTTGAATCGTGCAGCTCGAACTCGTGGCGAGCGTCGCACCCAAGAGGCTGAGGCTGCCAGTCCCCGCGACAGCGGTGACGGTGCCGCCGCACGAGGTGGAGAGGCCGTTTGGCGTGGATATCGCCAGACCAGGCGGGAAGGAATCCGTGAACCCGATGCCGGTAAGCGCTGCTGCCGCGTTGGTATTGGCGACGGTAAAGCTCAGCGACGTCGTGCCGCCAACGGGGATGCTCGCCGTGCCGAAGGACTTGATCAGCAACGGAGCGGAAGCCGCTAGGGCAGGACCACCGATGAAGGTGACGACAAGCAGGGCGGCGAGCGAGGCTGCCAACGCCCCGCGCCGCGGCGCTTGATCGACCGCCAGCTTGGCAATCGAGAATGCCGCCCACGCACGACGCACCGCACGCCCGACCACCGTCATGGCTCCCCCACCCGCGCCATCGACAAGCTTCCCCAGCTTTCGACAACTTTTACGTTAGCGGTGGGCGCGAGACAAGGGCGAGTTGGGTACGGCGGCAGTATTTCTACCGTCGCGCAACAAGAACGCCACGAGAGGGCGGGCGAAATACTGTAAGATTTCTGCAATGTACTTCGACGCGACTAGCGCAGGCGCGAACCGGGATCCCACCAGCTGCCCCCTGCCCAACCCTCCCCGGCTTGGTTGGGGGAGGGTTGAGCTGCGGCGGCGTGGGGGTTATGCCGCGACCCCCAGCCGCTTGGCGCAGCCTCTACTGTCGCCCGCCGAGGGGCTCGGAGAGCAGTTTTTTTGGCGTCTGTCGGCCCCGCGAAAGGGCGGAGAAGACGCCATCCTTATTCACCGCCTAGTCCCGGTTTGCCGGGGAGCCGAAGAGCATTTGCGCGGGTGAGTGGAATTTTCGGGGTCACGCCCCGCTACCACAGCGTTCTGGTTGTTCCTTGCCGCGCAGCTGTTTCTTCGCTCGTCCGGTCAAGCTCCGGTTTCGGACTGTCAATCAGCGAGCCGCCCGAGAGCGGCGATGCCTGCCCACGGATGAGCCGGCACTGCGACTGAAACGGGAACATATAGAGAACATACAAGGGAGGCCCCGAAAAAATTTTGCGGCGTATTCGCCAAACCGGAGCGCGACTAGCGCAGGCGGGAGCCTGGATCCATCCCGAGATAGACCCGGCCGCCGATCGGGTACCATTCCGGCGCCAAGGTCACCGTCTGCCCCACCGTGTTGAGGTCGCGCCAGCATTCCGCCAGCCGGCTTTCGCGCTTGAACGAGGTGCTGCCGCCCATCCGGTACATCAAATCCATCGCCTCGCGCGCGCTGTCGGCGGCATAGGTCGAGGCGAGCCGGCAGCGAGCGCGCTGCTCAAGCGTCGTCTCGTTGCCCGCCGCGATCGTGTTCCATAATTCGGCGATCATGGCGGTGCGGTAGGCGCGCCCGGCGTTGAGGATCGCGTCGGCGCGGCCGACCGCGTCCTGCACCTGCGGGTTCTCGCACAAGAGCCCGGCGGGCCGGCCGCGCGGCTGCTTGCCTCCGACCAACTCGATGAGCGCGTCGATCCCGGCGCGGGCAATGCCGGTGATGACCGCGCTGTGGTGCGGCCCGACCCAGCATTGCGCCGGCAGCTGGTAGGTGACGCCGGCCCAGCGGTTCCACTGGTTGTCGAGCGGCGCGCCGAGATGCGGCATGATCCGCCGCTCGGGCACGAACACATCGTCCGCGGTCCAGTCGAAACTGCCGGTGCCGCGCAACCCCGCGACATCCCAACTGCCGGGCACGATCTCGACTTCGGAGCGGGCGAAATAGGCGCGCCAAAACAGCGGCCGGCCGTCAGGACCGATGCGGGGCTTGCCGTCGTCGACGATCTGGAAGCTGCCGAGCATCCAGCTCGCCTCCTGCGAGCCGCTGCCGAAGCTCCAGCGCCCGGCGACGCGATAGCCGCCCTCGACCGGCACGCCCTGCCCGCCGCCCTGCACTGCGGTGCCGGCGCCGACGGTGCTGGGGTTCTGCGCGTACATCTCGCGCGTGCCCTCGTCGGGAAGCCCGAGCGAGACGAGCTGGACGATGCCGTTATTGGCGAGGTTCCAGCCGACCGAACCACACCCTTCTGCCATCAGCTCCACGACGCGCAGATAAGTGAGCGTGTCGAGTTGCAAACCGCCGAGCGCGCGCGGGATCACCATGCGGTAGAACCCGGCCTCGTGCATCTTGGCGACCAGCGGCTTGGGCAGGCGCTGCTCGCGCTCGAGCTGCTCATGGTATTGCCGCAGCTCCGGCTTCATCGCCGCCGCCGCCTGCACCACCGGTTGCGCGTCGATATCCATGGGCAAGCGCGCGTCGTCAAAGACCGTGTTCGTGTCCATGTGCGTCTCCTGCGGCACGAAGCCTAGCACGGCCTCTGTCGGGCGGGAGTCAGATGTTTCCCTTATGACGCCGCCGCGTCAGGGCGGCGCGCGGCCTACCCCCACTTGGCCTGGCTGCCGACGGCGGTGATGGTGATGTGGCCCATCGTCGTCGTCGCCTTGGCGCCGTGCCAATGCCGCTCGCCCGCCTTGATGTGGACGACGTCGCCGACATTGATCTCCTGCGGGGCACCGCCCTCGACCGCCACCATGCCGGAGCCCGATGTCACCACCAGGATCTGGTCGCAATTGTGGGTGTGCCAGCCGGTGGTGCAGCCCTGGCTGAAATTCACCACGCTGCAATTGTAGTTGGGCGAGTCTCCCGACTCGATGATCGTCTGGCGCGTGCGCTGAACCGGTCCCGTCCAGCCTTCGATCCGGTCGGCGCCCTCCACTGGCAGGTCCGGTATGTTCTTCAGCGTGACCACCTTCATGGCTCTCTCCTCCTGTTGGGGGCCTCACGCTATCGCAAATCGCCGAGGAACCGTAGCCGCGTAAGGGAAGAGCCGGCAGCTTGACGCATGGCTGCCCCTCGCTCTGCGGCCGGCTTTTGACACCAGCAGACCCATCCTTGCCATCACAGCGCCCGAATTGAGGTGGACACCGGAGCCGGTCGTAACTCCGGGGGAACAAGCTTGTTGAGCGCACTTCTTGTTCGTCGTTGGGCGGGACCGCTCGCCCGCGGCGGGGTCTTCTGCCTCATAGCCGCTCTTGCGGCCTGCGCGACGCCACCGGCCGACCCGGACGACCGTGCCGCTTTCGAAAAGAGAAACGACCCGCTTGAGCCGCTCAATCGGAAGGTCCTCGACGCCAATCAGTTTCTCGACCGCATTGTCATGCGACCCGCGGCCAAGGCTTATGTCTTCGCCGTTCCGGAGGATGCGCGCGCGGCGATCCGGCACGTGCTCGACAACATGAAGGAGCCCAATCTGGTCTTTAACAATGCGCTGCAGGGCGAGTTCAAGCGGGCCGGGATCAGCATGGGCCGCTTCGTCATCAACTCGACGGCAGGTGTCGGCGGCATCATAGACATCGCCACCAAGGCGGGGCTCGACCGCCAACCCGCCGATTTCGGCCAGACGCTGTTTGTCTGGGGATTGCCCTCGGGACCGTATATCGTGATCCCCATTCTCGGGCCGTCGACCCCACGCGATGCGATCGGCATGGCGGTCGATTCCTATGCCGATCCGTTCACCATCCTGGCGATGGCCCACGGCGTCACCGAGCTGACCACGAGCCGCTTCCTCGTCAACGGCGTCGATCAGCGCGCCTCGCTGCTCGATCTGCTCGACGATCTGGAAAAGAACTCACTCGATTTCTACGCGCAACTGCGCAGCCTCGCGCAGCAGCGCCGCGAGGCCGAGCTGCATCACGACGCGCCTGCCGCTGCCGGCCCCTCCCCGGGCGCGGGTCAGGACACCACCCCGTCTCCCGACGCAACCCCGAACCCCGCTCCCTCTCCCGGGCCGGAGCCGGGGCCCGCCCAGGACAACGCGCCAGCGGCCCCCGCTGCGGCGGCGGAGCCACCACCTCCTCCGATCGAGTACGACACCGGTGCTGCCCCTCCGGCCAGTCAGCCGCCATCGCCCGGCCAGCCGAAACCCTGAAGTTCAGAGCGAGACCAGATTTGCCGCGGCCAGCTGGTCGAGCCTGAGGAAGCTGGCGCCACGGCGTTGCAATTCCCTCATCCCGGCGACCACGCCCGCGCCGCTCGGTCGCTCCGGCTGGTTGATATGCGCGACGATAATCTCGCCGCTGGTCGCGCCGGCGATGCGGTCCGCAACCGCGCGAGCCGGCAACGAGGCGCCTATATCGGCATTGAGCGAATACCCGGCGATGGCGAAGCCAAGGTCCTGGATCGCCACCATCGCGGAGGGGCTGTAATAGCCGGTGGCGGCGCGATACCAGCGGGACGCCGCAGCGGTTGTGGCGGTAACAGCAGTCGCGCCTTCGATGACCTCACGTCGCACGGTGGCGAGGTCGCCAGCGACCGGAATCCCAAAGATGCTGCGCTCACCGAGGACCGGTGGGATGTGCCGCTCGCCGTGGTTCTCGATGCCGAATAGATCGCGATGCGCCAGCAGGAACGCCGCCCCGGCCGGGTTGCGGCGCAGCCACAGCTCGGTCACGAAAATCGTGGCGGGGATAGCGCTTTCGACCAGCGCCGCGGCGATCCGCTCATCGAATGCGCCGGGGCAGGCATCCAGGGTCAGCGCGACCGTCAGGCGATCCGGCGGCGGGTTCGCCAGCCGCATGCGCGGCTCGACCGGCTCTTCTGCTGCCGCCGCCGCCCCGCGGGCAAGCGCCAGCGGCAGCAGAGCCGGCGCCGCCAGGACGGCCCGGCGCGATAGGCAAAGACGGCACATCGTCGAACATCTCCCGCGGCAACCTCGGTCGCGTCATCATTTGCGGCACGACGGAACCGCGATGAAGAGGTTAGTTCAGGCGGTGCCGCCGCGCCCTTCGGAGCGAATGCTAACCATCCCTTTATAGGGAACCTCTACATTCGGAAAATATTCACGAATGTGATGCAGATCACAGTCGGAGAGCAGCTTACGTGCTAAGGCCGTCCCTCCTGCCCAAACGCGCAGAGTTGGTGAATGAACCCGCACAAACACGTAACGATCACGGTCGACGACGATGCTTGTCTGGGCATCCTGAGCAAGGTTGCCGAACGCTGCGGGGTCACTGTGCAGGTCGCCGTCGTCGCTCGGCTGGAGTCCATGTTGCCCGACACCACCTCTCCCCGCGCGTCGCGGTCCCGGTCTGACGCGCGTGTCAGCGCAACATCCGAGGCAATGGCGGTTCTGCCGGTCCGCGGCTGACAAGGAACAACACCAGCCTCTGCGGGGCTAGCGCGTGTCGTCGCGCGGTAGCTTTGGGAGAGCGACCCCATCGCGTCTGATCAGATGAGGGCCTCAAGCGCGTCGGGGTCGGGAATGACGATCACCCGCTTGCCCAGTTCGAGCAGTCCGGCGCGCTGCCATGCGCGCAGCTGCTTGTTCACGTTTTCGCGCGACGCGCCGATGATGCCGCCGAGCTCTTGTTGTGACACACGCACCTGAAACGGCGAGCTTACCGCTTTATCCGAGCCTCGGTCGGACGCAAGCTGGACCAAAGCCCTCGCGAGTCGGCTATCGAGCCGCCCGGACTGTGCCGTCTCGACCAGCACGTCGGTCCGTCGCAAGCGCTGCGACAGCAATTTGAGGAGTTCGATGCACAGATCGCTGCGGTTTTTGAGGAACGGGATGAAATCGCGTTGATCGAGGACCAACAAGTCGCAATCACTCATTGCCGTGGCGTCGGCAGTGCGCTCGCCGCCATCGAGCAATGCCATCTCGCCGAAGATCTCGCCGGCGTTGAGGATCGCCAACACGACCTCGCGGCCGCTGGACGTTGTCGAGCTGATGCGGACACTTCCAGCGAGAAGCGCCATCATGCTGCGCCCCGGCGCCCCCTTGGCAAAGATCAAACGGCCGGCCGGGTAATGTTCAAAGCGCGCATGCGACAACAGCGCGTCGATATCGCCTGACGACAGGATGCCGAATAGGGCATGCCCTTCGAACAGTCGCTGTTTTTCGCTCGCGGTCAACGTGCGCACCGAGACCTCCCCGCTGCTGCCGCACGGCGTCTCCACGTGCTTGTTGCGTTCCTGCGGAAATGTATCACCGTTTGCGCGGCGCCAATGTAGCGCACGTCACCATCGGCCGCTTCCGATTTCAGTGGCTCAGGATGCCCGCGACATCAGCCTCGATCAATCGGGCCACAGACCGCGATCGTGCACCTTGTCCCAAAAGGCCTGAAGCGTCCGGGGCGAATGTTGCTACGGAGAGCCTTTGAGCCGGTCGCGGACATGTTAAGCTCGGGTGGCCCGACCGTAGCCGGAGACTCACGCGATGGACTGGACCGAACGACGCACACGCTTTCGTGCCCTTCTCGCCGGCAATCGCTGCGTTCATCCCGGCTCGGTCTACGACGCGATCTCGGCCCGGATCGCCGAGGATCTCGGTTTCGAGGTCGGCATTTTCTCCGGCTCGATCGGCTCGATGACGGTGCTCGGCGCACCGGATCTGATCGTCTTGACTCTGACCGAGTTCGCCGCCCAGGCCAATCGCGTCTGCCGCGCCGGCAATCTCGCGCTGCTGTGCGATGCTGACGATGGCTACGGAAATGCGCTCAATGTGCGCCGCACGGTCGAGGAATTGGAAAACGCCGGCATTTGCGCGATGTCGATCGAGGACACGGTGTTGCCACGCCCGTATGGCCCCAGTGGCAAACCGACCTTGGTCCCGGTCGAGGAAGGGATCGGCAAAATGAAGGCCGCCTTGTCGGCGCGCCAGGACAAGAAACTGGTCATCGCCGGGCGCACCAGCGCGCTCGCCATCACCGGAGTTGACGACACGATCAAGCGCGTTAAGGCCTATGAGGCAGCCGGGGTCGATGCGATCTTCCTCGCCGGCGGGCTCACGGTCGAGGCGATCGAGGCGGTGTCGGCGGAGATCAAGGTCCCGCTTATCACCGGCGGCGGCGCCGGTTCGCTCGCCGATCTCGACTGGATGGCGGCGCACGGGGTACGCGTCGCGCTCCAGGGTCACGCGCCGTTCAGCGCCGCGGTGCAGGCGGTGTACAATACCTTGAAGGCGTTGCGCGACGGGGCGAAACCGGGCGAGCTTCAGGGCATCGCCTCGCGGGAGCTGATGCGCCGGGTGACGCGCGGTGACGACTACGCGCAGTGGACCAAGGATTTTCTCGGCGGCGCGTGACAAAAGGGAGGGGTGACGTGCGCATTCTTCTATCGGCCGCGATTCTGCTGGTGACCGCTGGCTGCGTGTCCCAAAACAATTGGTCGCCGATGTCGATCTACCTTGGGCCGGGGCACCTTCAGCTGAGCAATTTCCGCTTCGACCGCGCCCAGATCGAGGCGGTCGTCGCCGCCGCGCCGGATTGCAGCGCACCCACGCCGCCGATCGACTTCGAGTTGCCGTTCAAGGGCACGCGAGTGATCGACGCGCCGGGCGGCGCCGATGTTTGCTGGCGCCGCCAGGTCGCGCCAGGACAGTGGAGCGAATGGAACCACGCGTTCATCGCCGGCGGCCTCTCGACCGAAGCGCAGCTTTAACCGGGGCTGGCGCCCGCCTACACTCCGGAGATGCCCGGCCGCCGCGACCTCTTCCCGCCGATTGAACCCTATCGCACCGGGCGTTTGCGGCTCGATTCGCTTCACACGATGTATTGGGAGGAATCCGGGAACCCGCGCGGGGTTCCGGCGCTCTTCCTTCACGGCGGCCCCGGCGCCGGTGCGACGCCGGTGCATCGGCGGTTTTTCGACCCCGGCTATTGGCGCATCGTCATCTACGATCAGCGCGGCGGCGGGCGCTCGACCCCGCTGGGAGAGACCACCGATAATTCCCCCGCGCATCTCATCGCCGACATCGAATTATTGCGCCGCGAATTGGGGGTCGAAAGCTGGCTGGTGTTCGGCGGCTCCTGGGGTTCGACCTTGGCGTTGCTCTACGCCGAGGCGCATCCCGAGCGCTGCCTTGGACTCATCCTGCGGGGAATCTTCCTGGCGCGCTCGCCCGAGATCGAGTGGTTCCTTTACGGCCTCGCGGCGATTTTCCCGGAGGCGTGGCGCGCCTTTTCCGGCTTCATCCCGGAAGCGGAGCGCGGCGACCTTCTGGCCGCCTATTACCGACGTCTCATCGATCCCGACCCGCGGGCGCACATGCCGGCGGCGCGCGCTTGGAGCCTCTACGAGGGCGCGTGCTCGACGCTTTTGCCCAATCCCGAGACGGTCGCCGCGTTCGGCGAGGACCGGCTGGCGCTCGGCCTCGCTCGCATCGAGGCACATTTCTTCACACACTACTTGCTCAGCGGCGACAAGGATCTAGTGGCGCGCGTCCCCCGTATCCGCAATTTGCCCGCGGCGATCGTACAAGGCCGTTACGACATGGTGTGCCCGATCCGCAGCGCCGACGAATTGGCGCGGGCTTGGCCAGAGGCCAGTTACACTGTGGTACCCGATGCCGGACACTCGGCGATGGAGCCTGGGATCCGCGAGCAATTGGTGCTCGCCACCGAGCGGCTGAAGCGCGCCTAATGCGGCGTTGCGCTGTGGTTTCGCTTGCCGCGCCGCCGATCGCCCGTAATATGCCGTCGTCGATGGTGGGTTGGGGGATGCCGTGAGACTTTCGACGATTACGATGCGGTTTTTGCTGGCGGCGGCAGCCGTTCTAGCCGTTTTCGTCGTACGTCCTGCTGCGGCGCAGTTTTCGCTCGGCGCCCCCGGCGAGCCGCCGCGCCTCGAATTGGGCGGTGGCCTTTACGACATAACCCCAAGCAGGCGTAAGAACGCCGGCGTGCAGGGCGATTTCCTCGGCGAGTACCATTTCGGCGATGTGCTCTGGATTTTTTCGCCATTTGTCGGGGCACAGGTAACGACGCGAGGCGGCACCTATGCCTATTTCGGCTTTGGCTTCGACATCAATTATGGACCTTGGGTGCTAACGCCAAATGGCGCCGCCGGCTTTTACCAGCCGGGTGGCGGCACGCCGCTTGGCTCGTGGTGGGAATATAAGACAGGGGCCGAACTCGACTACAAATTCGCCGATCTGACGCGCCTTGGCATCGCCATTCACCACATGTCGAATGCGGGAATAACCAAGCTCAACCCCGGCGAGCAGCAGATCGAGGTCGTCTACTCCATCCCGCTGCGCTGGTAGTAACGGCATGAGGATGCGGCAGTTCAACCAAGCACGTGGTTGAGGAACGCGTCCATCCTTGCAGTCGCCGTCTTGGCCAATTCGCTCGGAAACAACGTGAAGCCGTGTGGACCGCCGGGGTAGATCGCCAGCTCGGCCTGGTTGCCCGCCGCGACCCAGCGCGCGTGCATGAACAGCGTGTCGTCAAGCAGCGCATCCTTCGTCCCGACTGAAAATAGCGCGGGACACAATCCCTTGAGATCGGCGTACAGCGGCGACACGTCGGGGATACGTCGATCGGTGATTGTCGGAAGGAAGGCATTGTAGAACTGCTGCATGTCGATCGTTCGCAAGATCAATCGCGTATTGCCGAACTGGCGCTGGCTCGGTGTCATGGCGAGGTCGAAAGCGCCGTAGACGATGTTGGCGCCGCGGAACCCGGTATAACCGTGGCGATCGCGCATCCGCAGGATCGTCACTGCGGTCAGATGACCGCCGGCCGACTCGCCCCCGATCGTCAATGCGTCCGTGCCGAATTCGCGGCGGCCGTTTTGCACCAGCCAAACTGCGGTTGCCTCGCAATCGTCCGGGCCCGCTGGATAGGGATGTTCGGGCGCAAGCCGGTATTCCGGGGCTACGACAACTTGGCCCGTGTTGTCGGCGATGCGTTCCAGCATCGGGTCCTGCATGTCTGAGCCGCCGAGAACCCAACCGCCGCCGTGAAGATGGAGATAGATCCCGCGCGGCTGAGCCGGCGCGATGACGCGCAGCGGGATTTCGTTGCCGTCCTTACCGGTAATGGTCAGCGTCCGCGCCCGGTCCGACATCACCGGAGCGGGGAACGGCCCTTCGCCGCGCCGGCGGGCAGCCCGAAACGCCGCCGGGCCGGCGATCCACCATTCCGGTTGACCGGTCAGCAACTCAATCATCTGGGTGTTAAGCCTTGCCGTTTCCGGGTCGATAGCCGTTTCGGCAAAGAGGGCAGAATCGAAGGCTCGGGTGTCGGTCATGGTGTTCCTCCTCGGCGGACGGGACTATCGTGCGAGACCAAGGCCAGGAAGGAAAGTCCGATGCCACGACTCGCAGGCAAGGTCGCCTTCATCACCGGCGCCGGCACCGGGATCGGCCGCGCCACCGCCACCCTGTTTGCGCGGGAAGGCGCCAGGGTGGCGATTGCCGATATCGATGCCGCAGCGGGCGAGGAGACCGCGCATCTCGCCGGCAACGAGGCAATCGCCATCCGTAGCGATGTGACCGATCCCGATAGCCTGCAATCGGCGATCCGTGCCACCGTCGACAAGTTCGGCAGGCTCGACGTTCTCCACAACAATGCCGGCGGCTCCACGGCCGCCGACGATACCGCGGTGAACGCGCCGCTCGACGAGTTCTGGCGAGCAATCAAACTCGACCTCTACGGCACCTTTCTCGGTTGCCGCTTTGGCATCCCGGAGCTGATCAAGGCCGGCGGCGGCTCGGTGATCAATATGAGTTCGAATGTCGCGCTGATGGGGGTTGCGGGCAGGGATTGCTATACCGCCGCGAAGGGCGGGATCGCCGCGATCACCCGCTCGCTCGCCGTCGCCTACGCGCCGCAAAAGGTTCGCGTCAACGCAATCGCTCCGTCAGCGACGATGACCGATCGGGTCAGGAGGCTGGTCGCGGGCAATGCAGCGCTGACGAAGCTTGCCGACTCACATCTGCTAGGGTTGATCGAGCCCGGCGACATCGCGAACATGGCGCTCTACCTTGCCAGCGACGAGTCGCGCATGGTCACCGGCCAGGTTATGCCGGTCGACAGCGGCGTGACGATTTCCTGATTTGAGCCCGGAGGGATAATGAAATGAGCAGCATTGTCCGCGCTGTCAGCCCTGAGGTGCCGGAGCCGCAACCCGGCACCTGGTCGAACTGTTTGGTGGTCGATGGCGTCGCCTATCTCGCGGGGATGACGGCGCGGGGCGAGGGCGACGAGTACGCCCAGGCGAAGGCGATCTTCACCAAGATCCGGCACCTCGTCGAGGCGGCTGGCGGCAGCATGGCCGATATCGTCAAGGTGACGATCTTCGTCACCAACATTAAGCAACGCGAGAAAGTCTGGCAGGCGCGACGCGAATTTTTTGCCGGAAATTTTCCGGCCTCGACCCTGGTGCAGGTGGCGGCGCTCGCCGATCCGTCAATCAAGGTCGAGATCGAGGCAGTCGCGCATATTGGCGCGAGCCAGCACTGATCCGCATGCACAGCGTCAACGTCCTCAGCATCCAGCGCCTCAGCCCGGCCGACCGCGAGAAAATCGCGGCGGTCGACCCGGCGGTCCATCTGACTGACGCCGGCGGCTGGTTCGACGGCGAACTCCGCGACACTTGGCCGGCGTTCACCACGGCGCGTTACGTCGGCCGCAATGCGATGGGCGAAGGCACGCGCGACGAGCGCAACCGCCTGCTCGCCGAGGCGGAGGTGATCCTCGGCAGCTTTCCGTTTCCGCTCGATCTGCACGCGCGGTCGCCAAAGTTGAAGTGGTTTCACCAACGGCCGGCCGGCGCGAGCAACCTACTGCTCGGCGATCTGTGGGGCAGCGACGTCATCGCCACCACGTCGCGCGGCGACGCTAATTCACTGCCGATCGCCGAATATGCGATTGCCGGTATCCTCTATTTGGCGAAGGGATTTTACGTCGCCGCCGGCGAACGCGCTGCCGGCGCATTCGATCACCGGGCGTATCGTCCGCTGCTGCTTGCGGGCAAGACTGCTTGCATCGTCGGCGCCGGCGGCATCGGCAGCGAGGTCGGCCGGCTTTGCGCGGCGCTCGGCATGCGGGTCGTCGGCACGCGGCGCCGGACAGGCGGCGAATTGCCGCCCGGTTTCAGCGAGATCGGCGCCGCCGGCGATCTCGACCGGCTGCTGCCGCAAAGCGATGTCGTCGCCGTGTGCTGTCAGTGGACGCCGGAGACGACTAACCTCTTCAACCGCGACCGCTTCGCGCTGATGAAGCCGGGCAGCGTGCTGATCAATGTCGCGCGCGGTGAGATCATCGACGAGGAGGCGCTGGCGGACGCGCTCGACAGCGGCCATCTGCGCGGTGCGGCGCTGGACGTCTATGTCGGCGAATTCGAGCGCCCGCCCCTGGCGCGGTTGTGGTCGAACCCGGCGGTGTTGATCACCCCGCATGTATCGAGCGCAACCGATATCGGCCGACACGGCGGCATCGACTTGTTTTGCCAAAACTTGCGCGCCTATCTCGACGGCAAGCCGCTGCACAACGTCATCGATTGGGGACGGGGTTATTAGCTGAACTTGACGACGCTGCCGTTCGTTGTCGATTAGCCTGAGGCGATTTCTACATTCCCAGGTAAGCGCGTCGGACTCGGTCGTCCGCAGTCAAGGTTCGATGGGTGCCCTCGAGGACGACCTGCCCGGTTTCGAGCACATAGCCGTAATCGCAGCTTTCGAGCGCCTCGGCCACTCGCTGCTCGACCAGGATCAGGGTGACACCGTCTTCACGGTGCAGCACGGTGATGCGTTCGAAAATCTGATCGGCGATCGCCGGCGCCAGTCCCATCGACGGCTCGTCAAGCAGCAGAAGCCGCGGTGACGAAGCAATGCCGCGGCCAATCGCCAGCATCTGCTGCTCGCCTCCCGACAGCGTCCCGGCGAGTTGCGAGCGGCGCTCGGCAAGGACCGGAAACAGCGTGAAGATGCGATCGATATTGCGCCGCCAGGTGGTTTGACCGCGCGGCGAATACGCACCCATCTCGAGGTTTTCCAATACCGTCATGGCGGCAAAGACCTGACGGCCCTCTGGCACATGGGCGATGCCGAGATGCACGCGCTCGTGAGGCGGTATGGCGAGAAGGTTTTGCCCCTCATAGGTGATGGCCCCGGATTGCGCGGGGACTACGCCGGAAATGGCTTTGAACAAAGTCGTCTTGCCGGCGCCATTGGGGCCAACGATCGCGACGAATTGTCCCTCCGCGACAGACACCGAAACCCCGCGCAGCGCGGCCAGCCCGCCGTAACTGACCGAAAGCCCCTCAATCCCCAGCATCATCGTCGATTTTCTTCCCGCCGCGCAGCTAACCAGCCGCAGCATAGCCGGTAGCTTCAACCCAGCCCACTGCATATCGCGGGCGGAAAACCCATGACATTTGGCCGCGCGCCCCTCTATCGTCGCGCGCGGAGGACACGGTGAAACTCGCCTCGATGCTGAGCATGTTGACTAGCGCTGCCAGGGGCCGATAGCGCGGCACATGCCGTTCTCTCTTGTCGATTTCCTGCAGGCGCTGACCGCTGGTATTCTGGTCGGCAGTGCATATGCCCTGATGTGCATCGGCCTCGGCATCATTTTTGGCGCGATGCGGGTCATCAATTTCGCCCAGGGCGACTTCTTGATGCTCGGCATGTACGCCGCGTTTTATCTGGCGACGGGAGCTGGGCTCTCAGCGTTTTTTGGGCCTAGCGCCGGCCCGATTATCGCCGCGTTTCTGGCGGGGCCGATCGTGTTCGCGATCGGCTGGCTGCTGCACCGTTTCATTGTCGCGCGCGTCACCGGCGCGGGGGCGGCGCAGACCGAGGGAGCCGGAGCCTACGGTCAGATCCTGACCACGCTCGGGATTTCGCTGATCCTGCAGAATGGCGGCCTGATTGTGTTCGGCTCGACCCCGACCGGCATCCGCACCCCGTTATCCCGTTCCTCGTGGGAAATCGGCGAGGTGCTGCTGAACCGGGGGCGCTGCGTCAGCTTTCTTGTGGCGGTCGGGCTGGCGATCATTGTCTATCTGTTCCTCGGCCATACCAGGCAGGGGAAGGGATTGCGCGCCGCCGCCGACAATAGCCAGGCGGCGCTCTATATGGGGATCGATGTCGACAAGGCGCACCGCATTGCCTGGAGCCTTGGCGTTGGCATCACCGCGGTCGCCGGCGGCCTGGTCGCTGGTTCGCAATCGTTTCAGCCCTACACCGGCTTCGACTTTGTGATCGTCATGTATGCCGGGGTCGTGCTCGGCGGTCTCGGCAGCATCCTGGGCGCGTTCTGGGGCGGCCTGCTTATCGGGGTCGTCCAGCAGATGTCGACCTTGGTGCTACCCTACCAGTTGCAAAACACGGCGATCTTCGTGGTGTTCCTGCTGATCATCTTTCTGCGGCCGCAGGGCATGTTCGGCCGCCTTAGCGAGCGCACGTGACAGTCTCGCAGGCGGTCAGGCGCCAGCTCTGGGCAATCCTCGGCTTTGCCATCGCGGTGCTGGCGCTGTCGGCGGTGTTGCGCAGCGACTATTTCGAACTGGTACTGACCCAGGTGCTGCTGTGGGCGGTGCTGTCGCTGGCCTGGAACATCCTGAGCGGCTACAGCGGCTATTTTTCGTTCGGCCACGCGGCGTTCTGGGGGCTCGGCGCCTACACCGTGGCGCTCGGCATGCTGCATTTCAACCTGTCGCCATGGGTCACGATCCCGGCGGGCGCGATCGTCGGCGGGCTGGCCGGAGCGCTGATCGGGTTTCCGACTTTCCGGCTGCGCGGCCATTATTTCGCGTTGGCGATGCTCGCTTATCCGCTGGCCACGCTCTACGTGTTCCAGTGGCTCGGCTATCAGGAAATCCCGCTGCCGATGAAGCGGGAGTCGCCGATCCTCTATATGCAGTTCAGCAACCCCAGGGCCTATGTCGCGCTGGCGCTAGGCCTGCTTGTTATCTCGCTGCTGATTTCGCTGCGCGTCGAGAATTCGCGCTTTGGCATGTCGCTGCTCGCGATCAAGCAGAACGAGCCGGCGGCAGAGGCGGCTGGCATCAACACTTGGCGTTGGAAGATGCTGGCGTTGATACTGAGCGGCGCGCTGGCGGCGACGGCGGGCGGGCTTTACGCGGTGGTATTGCTGGTGGTGACGCCCGAGGCCGTATTCGGCATGCTGGTCTCGGCTCAGGCGCTGATCTTGGCGCTTTTTGGTGGAGTCGGCAGCCTGTGGGGGCCGGTCATCGGCGCCGCGGTACTTGTACCGTTGGCCGAGGGGCTCAATGCCAAACTCGGCAACGTACTGCCGGGAATCCAAGGCGTCGTCTACGGCTTCGCGATCATCGGGATCATCCTATGGGCGCCCGAAGGCGTCTTTTGGCGCGTGCGTGACCGGCTCGTGAAGGCGAAATTGGCGTCGAGGCCCCCAGCCAAACCCGCCGCAGTACCTGTCGCTGTCCTGCCGCACGAGCGGCGCCAACCCCTAGGTGAGGATCTCCTCGTCCTGCGCGACGTCGGCATCTCATTCGGCGGATTACGGGCGCTCGATGGGGTGAACCTAGCGGTCCCCGAGCGCGGGCTCTACGGGATCATCGGGCCGAATGGGGCCGGCAAGACGACCTTGTTCAATGTCATCAACGGCTTTCTCGCGCCGGAGCGTGGCGCTATCACTTTCGCCGGTGAGTCGCTCGTCGGCCTACGGCCGAACCAGGTGTGCCGCCGGGGCATCGGTCGCACCTTTCAGGTCGTGCGCGCCTTTCCCCGGATGACCGTGCTCGAAAACGTCATCGTTGGCGCCTTTGTCGGCGCAACTGACGACGACACCGCGCGCCGAATGGCCGCGACCGCAGTCGATCGCGTCGGCCTCAGCGCCCGCGCCGATGCCGTGGCCAGCGGGTTGACGACACGGGAGCTGCGCCTGATGGAGTTGGCCCGCGCCCTGGCACCGCAGCCGCGGTTGATGCTGCTGGACGAGACGCTCGCGGGTCTCGGGCACGACGATTTGGATGACATTCTCAACGTGATCCGCCAGCTCCGCGCGGATGGCGTCACGGTGCTCATCATCGAGCACACGATGCATGCGATGGTGCAGCTGGTCGACCATTTCGATGTACTCGATCATGGCCGGCTGATCGCCAGCGGGCCGCCGGATACCGTGGTGCGCAATCCCGAGGTGATCGAGGCTTATCTCGGCAAGAAATGGGCCGAGCAAGTGTCTGAAGCAGCGAAATAACCGTAGTTGCAGGATAGGAGGAAATTTGCATGACAAACAAATTGACGCGGCGTGCCGTAACCCGCGGCCTTGCCCTTACCGCCGGCGCGCTGGCGATGCCGGCGATTGGCCGGGCGCAGGCAAAATCGGTGAAGATCGCGATGATCGCACCTATGTCTGGCCCGTGGGCGCGGCAGGGTCAGCTGCTGCGCATGGGCGCTGAAATGCTCCAAGACGACGTCAACTCGGGCGGCGGCATCAAGTCGTTGGGCGGCGCGAAGCTCGAGATCGTTTATGCGGATGCTGGCGACAGCACGGAGAAAGCCAAGAACGCGGCGCAGCGGCTGCTATCCGATGAACCGGATTTGGCCGGAGGCACCGGCGCCTGGCTCAGCTCGTTCACTCTTGCTGTGACCGAGGTGACCGAACGCGCCCAGCTCCCATGGCTCACGCTCTCCTACTCCGACGCGATCACCAATCGCGGATTCAAGTTCGTTTTTCAAACCTCGCCGACCGCCGAGCATCAGGCCGCGGAGACCTTGCCGACCGCGCTCAAGCTGGCGCAGGCCACTACCGGCAAGACGCCAACAACAATCGGCATCATCCAGGATAATACCGCCTCACCCGTCAGCTTCGCCAAGCCGCTGCGGGATGGCGGCCTCGACAAGTTGGGTCTGAAACTTGTCGTCGATCAGATCTTCACTCCGCCGCTCTCGGATGCGACGCCTTTGATCGAGAAAGTTCGCTCAGGCAAACCCGATTTCCTACTCTTGCTGACGTCGGCCATGCCCGATTGCAAGCTGGTCCTCGAAAAGCTGGACGAGTTCAACCTCTCTCACGGCAAGGTACCGCTCGTGGGCAATGGCGCCCCGTTCGGCTCGCCTGAATTACTGAAGACGATCGGGCCTGAATTGCTCGAAGGGCTACTATTCAGCGTCGCCAACTGGCCGATCAAGGGCCAGGAGGACTTCATCGATCGCTTCAAGAAGAAGACCGGCGAGCCGTTCCTCACCCAGGATGGGCTATGCGGTTATGGCGAGCCGGCGATCCTGGTGCAGGCGATGGAAACCGCGGGATCCGCCGACAGACTCAAGGTAGCCGACGCGATCCGCGCCATGGACCTGACCACCGGAAGAGCAGCGCAGTGCTTCCCGGGGCCGATCAAGTTCGACGATAAGGGCCGCCGGGTCGATGTGCCGATGATCTTCGCGCAATGGCAAAAGGGCGTGCCGGTCACCGTTTTCCCAACCGACCTCGCGCTGGCCAAGCCATTCTGGCCGTCAGTGTGACCAGAGTGAAAACGTACCTATCGCCTGTCAAAGACATCCACGGCGAGTCCACGATCGCAGTAAGCGAATCAAAATACTACGCAAAGCAAGGAGGTGGCGGAGGGGATGGGATTCGAACCCACGATACGGGGTTAACCGTATAACGGTTTAGCAAACCGCCGCCTTCAGCCACTCGGCCACCCCTCCACCGTTGAGCGGGTCACGGCGTATGCCGCACCAGTTCTAGGCTTTCGGGCTGAGCCGGTCAACCTGGCCAGGGAGAACTATACGCGAACACATCTGGGTCTTGGACCCAAGTTGGACCCAAACCTACTTCTTGGGTGCCAATCCAGTAAGGGCCGCATCGATAGCCACGGCCGCATCTCTGTCGTGATCACCGAACTGATGTGCGTAGACTGCTAGGGTGACGGCCGGGTTGGCATGGCCGATCCGGCGGCTGATTGTGAGGACGTCCTGGCCTGATCCGATCAGAGCGGAGACATGCGAATGTCGCAGCGCATGAAACATTACGCGCGGTAGCTTTCTCGACCTCACGATCCGCAACCAGTCCCGGCTCATCTTGTCCGGTGGATAGGGCGAGCCATCGGGTAGAGCGAAAACCAGATCGGATGCGGTAGCCCCGCCGAGCCCTAATAGTAGCCGTTGTTCGTTCTGCTGACGCCGATGCACGCGCAGAATGTCGACGACGGATGCTGGCAAGCTCACTGTTCGCCGCCCATGCGTCGTCTTGGGCGATTTGAAACGTAAGCCGTCTGCCGTCTCTTCTAGGCTTCGATCGATGCGCACACTTGCCCTGTCCAGGTCTAGCGCACCCCAGGCGAGAGCACACAATTCCCCTCGCCTCATACCTGTGCCAAGAGCCAGCGCAACGACCGGGTGCAGCGGGTGGCCGTCGAGTTGAGCCAGGACATCAGCCATCTGCGCCGGCGTCAGAATAGCGACTTCGGCAGCCTGAACTTTCGGTGGCCGGATGGTCGCAGCGACATTGCGGGGAATGATTTCGAGGCGCAACGCGCGCTCCAATGCCCGATGAAGAACGCGGTGAGCGTGTCCTACGGTGCGCGCCGACAGTGGCCGGCCATCCTTGCTGCCGGACTTCAACAGCGTCGCGTGCCATTCGTGGAGAGTTGCCGGTCGCAGATTTTGCAGCGCGATCGCTCCTATGTGCGGAATGATCTGGTGCTCCGCGAGCTGGCGATAACGCTCGCGCGTCTTAGGCGACAGACCCGTGTCGCTATCAATCGACGTTCGCAGATATTCGCAGATCGTGGTTTTGTCAGGCGCGATGTATTGGCCGTCATCAGCGCTCTTCAGGAGCGCCCGCAACGCAGTCCTGGCATCGGTGATACTGCCCTTTACGGTCTTGGTATACCGCTTGTCGCCGACCCGATATCGCAGCCGCCACCGATCCTTGCCGCGCTGGTCTATGGCGCCATCGCCGTGATCGCGTTTGCCTCCCATAGCCCTAGTTCCTTTCTGTACGCTGCGGTCGCCGCGGGCCACCGCCGCCGGGCATCGGTATCCCTGCTGTGACAGCGGCTCCTCCAGCAAGCATCCGGCCGACCGTCTCGGGCGTTCCTCCGTCCACGCCAAGATAGATGTCTGCAAGATTGGTATCAGGTGGTCGGGCGGCACCCTCCGTCGGCCGACACAGATCGAGTAGCGCGAGGATTGCAGCCCGAAGCACATCGAAAGCGTAGCGGTTTTGATGCCAGGGACCGAACGCCGGCTCAACGTTGCGAGCAACTTGCATAATCGCTCCGGTCAGGCTGCGCGTCTCCTGGTCGCTCAACTCAGCGACGAAGGATGCTTCCAGGCGCAGCCTGATCTCCTCGCCAATGCCGATGTGATG
>DASYXG010000150.1:0-1768 GCA_035935235.1 Allostellaceae bacterium | reverse complement strand
ATGATCGACGAGATTTTCTCCTCATTGATTTCGGCGTGGCGCATCAGCCTGATCGCGAGCGCGCTGCTCTGGGCAGCGTTGGCGCTTGCGCCTTACTGGGACAGGGCGGTCTATCTCAAGGCCTTGCACGAGGCGCTCGTGGCCGAGGCGTTATAAAGCATCGGACCCGGCGCAACTCTTCCCTCGCGATTACCCCGGCGGCGCGGATAAAATCGCACCAGGAGGTAAGAGCACATGGAATCACGGCAATTGCGCCTCGGCGCCTTCATGCGTCCGGTCGGTATCCATACCGGATGGTGGCGCTATCCCGGCGCTTTTCCGGACGCAAACTTCAACCTGAAGCACTTGATCCGCTTCGCGCAAAAGCTCGAAGAAGGGAAGTTCGACGCCTGGTTCATGGCCGACCATCTGGCCGTTCTCAACATGCCGATGGCGGCCTTGAAGCGCAGCGCCACGGTGACATCGTTCGATCCGCTGACCCTGTTGCCGGCGCTGGCGATGATGACCGAGCATATCGGTCTCATCGCCACCGCCTCCTCGACCTTCGAGCCGGCCTATATGATCGCCCGCCGCTTCGCCTCGCTCGACCACATCAGCAACGGTCGCGCCGGGTGGAACCTGGTCACCACCTCGAACCCCGACGCGGCGCTCAATTTCGGGCTCACCGAGCATATGGAGCATGGCGAGCGCTATCGACGCGCCCGCGAGTTCTACGACGTCGTCACCGGCCTGTGGGACAGCTTCGCCGAAGACGCGTTTGTCCGCGATGTCGAGGAAGGCGTCTATTTTGACCCCGACCGGATGCACGTGCTCGACCATCAGGGCGAGTTCCTGTCGGTGCGCGGGCCGCTCAACATCGCCCGGCCGATACAGGGCTGGCCGGTCATTGTTCAGGCCGGCGCATCTGACGCTGGGCGCCAGCTCGCCGCCGAAACCGCTGAAATGGTGTTCGCCGCGGGCGGTCCGCTCGCCGACGGCCAGCGCAACTATGCCGACATCAAGGCCCGCGCCAAGGCCGCCGGGCGCGATCCCGACCACATCAAAATCCTGCCCGGCTGCCTGGTCGTCGTCGGCGATACGGTCGAGGAGGCGAAGGCCAAGCGCGCACTGCTCGACAGCGGGGTGCATCCGGATAGCGGCATCGCTTCGCTTTCGATCGCACTCGGCTGTGACGCCTCGGTCTTCGACCTCGACGGCCCGCTCCCCGACATCCCCGAGAGCAACGCCTCCAAGAGCGGCCGCGAGCGGGTCATTGCCCGCGCCCGGCGCGACAATCTGACGGTGCGGCAGTTGGCGCAGATCGCCGGCAGCTACGGCGGTCTCGCCATGGTCGGGACGCCGCGCACCATCGCCGACCAGATGGAGGAATGGCTCTACGGCGACGCCTGCGACGGGTTCAACATCATGTTCCCGTGGGTCCCGGGCGGGCTCGACGAGTTCGTCGACCGGGTCGTGCCCGAATTACAGCGCCGTGGTCTTTTCCGCCGCGAATACGAGGGCAAGACGTTGCGCGAGAACCTCGGCCTGCCGCGCCCCAAGAACCGCTTCTTTCCCAGTCAGGGGGCGAAAGGATGAGCAACCCAGCGTTCAAGTTCGATCATGTCCACATCATCAGCGAGGACCCGCATGCCTCCGCTCGCTGGTATGTCGAGATGTTCGGCGCGACGATCGCCGCCGACACGATGGCGCGTGGCGCGCCACAGATCTTCGTCGACCTCGGCGGCATGACCATTCTGATTCGCGGCCGACGGCCCGGCGAGGAGCCGAC
>DASYXG010000149.1:0-30204 GCA_035935235.1 Allostellaceae bacterium | reverse complement strand
TTTGCCGTGGCTGCCGCCCGATCTCTTCACCTCGCAGGCGAGCCGCGAATTCAAGGACCGCATGCCGTTTGTCGAGGACGGCGCCGAGGGTCCGAAATGGGTCACCAAAAAGGGCGTTCAGATGGGCATCCCCGGCGCGGTCGGCTCGGTTGGCGCGCCCTTTGTCCCCGGCCAGAACTATCGGGTCGACAAGATGGCCGAGACCGGGCTCTACGAGGCCGGCAAACGTGGCGAGCGCCGCCCTGGTGATCCGCATCTGCGGATCAAGGAGATGGAAAAGGACGGGGTCGATGCCGAGATCATCTTCGGCATCCTCGGCGTCGTCTCGCGGCTCGAAGACCACGAGGCTGCCAACGAGTGCCTGCGCATCTATAACGATTTCCTGAAAGATTTCTGCAGCCATTATCCCGACCGGCAGATCGGCCTCGCCTGCCTGCCCTATGGCGATATCGAGGCGGCCGCGAAGGAGGTTTACCGCGTCGCCAAGATGGGCCTCAAAGGCCTTGAGCTGTCATGCTCGTGGGACATGGATCCGATGTGGCACCCGTGCTGGGAGCCGTTGTGGAAAGCGGTCAACGACGTGCAGCTGCCGTTGCATTTCCACACTTTCCCGCAAATGCCGCAGCGGGTGCGCAACCAGCTGCCGCCGAGCATGCGGCGCCAGGCGCAGTTCACCACCGTCGCCGGGTTCCAGATGAACCTCATCCAGATCATCGCCGCGATCATCGGGGCGGGCGTCTTGGAGCGCTATCCGAACCTACGCATCGGCTTCGGCGAGAGCGGTATCGGCTGGCTGCCCTATGCGCTCGACCGGATGGATTTTGAATTCGAGGACCGCTTCCGCGATCTGATGAAGCTGAAGCCCAGCGAGTACTGGCGCCGGCAATGTCGCGCGACCTTCCAGTTCGACCGCATCGGGCCGAAGCTGATCGACGAAATCGGCCTCGAGACCCTGATGTGGGGCTCGGACTATCCGCACCCCGACGGAGTGTGGCCGGAATCTTCGAAATACATCGAAGAACAATTCGCCGGCCTCCCCGCCGACACGATCCACAAGATCACCTGCGAGAACGCCGCGAAGTTTTACGGACTGGTGAATTGAGTATACCCCTCTCCCGCATGCGGGAGAGGGTGCCGAGCATTGCGAGGCGGGTGAGGGTAAGCCACCCGCACGGACCCTCACCCTCCCATCGCTAGGCGATGGGTCCCTCCCTCTCCCGCCAAGCGGGCGAGGGGTAAGAAGGAGCAAAGAATGACCTACGACCTGCTGATCAAGAACGGCCGCATCGTCGACGGCTCGGGCGGACCCAGCTTTCGCGGCGATGTCGGGGTCAAGGACGGCAAGATCGTCGAGATCGGCAAGCTGTCGGGCCCGGCGACGCGCACTGTGGACGCCGGCGGCCGCGTCGTCGCGCCCGGCTTTATCGACAACCATTGCCATTACGACGCGCAGGTCACCTGGGACCCGCTGTGCTCGTTCTCCTGCGATCATGGTGCGACCAGCGTGATCTTCGGCAATTGCTCGCTCTCCCTCGCGCCGGTGCGCAAGGACCGCAAGCAGCAGCGCCGGCTCAACGAATTCCTCTCTTATGTCGAGGCCATCCCAATGGAGGTGCTCGACACGCTCGAGTTCACCTGGGAGACCTTCCCCGAATATCTCGACGAGATGGACCAGCATCTCGGCGTCAATATCGGCAATCTGATCGGCCACACCGCGGTGCGCCATTACGTGATGGGCGAGGATTGCCAGAAGCGCACCGCGACCGATGACGAGATCGCGCAGATGCAAGGTCTTGTGCGCGATGGCATGAAAGCCGGCGCGCTCGGCCTCTCGGTGTCGCGCAACCAGGGCCATTTCGATCCCCAGGGCGTGCACATTCCGGCGATCTGGGCCGACGAGAAGGAGATTTTCGCACTCGGCGACGTGCTCAAGGAGCTCGGCACCGGGCTCATCCAATCGGGCGGCGGCAACGGCGCCGAGATGAAGGACGCGCTGATGAGCCGCCTCAGCGAGGCGACCGGCCGCACCGTCGTCTACAACAATCTCGGCCAGACGATGCGCCGGCCCGGCCAGTGGCAGAAGCAGATGGAGCAGGTCAACGCGACCACGGCTCGCGGCATCCGCGCCTTCCCGATGTGCACGCCCAATCGCATCACCGACTATTTCCAGATGCGCAATACCCAGACGTTCCGCGGCATGGCGGTGTGGCACCCAATCTGCCTGTCGAGCCCCGAGGAGCAGCTCAAGGCCTATGCCGATCCGGAGGTGCGCCGCAAGCTCCACGAGGAGGCGATCGAGTTCAAGAACGGCCCGGCGATCGGCATCTGCTCCACCTGGTGGGATTACATGGTGCTGCAGACCGCGGTGCTGCCGAAGAACAAGCAATACGAGAACATGACGCTCGGCCAGATCGCCAAGGCGCAAGGCAAGGGTATCATCGACTGCTTCCTCGACCTGGCGATCGAGGAGAACCTCGACACCGAATGGCTGCACGGCGAGAACAATGTCGATGACGCGGCGGTGGCCAAGATCCTCACCTACCCCAACGCGGTTATCGGCCTCTCGGATGGCGGCGCGCATGTCCAGTTCCAGAGCGGATTCGGCTTCTCGACCCGGCTGCTGTCGGAATGGGTGCGCGAGAAGAAGGTGATGAGCCTCGAACAGGCGGTGCGCCGGCTGACCTTCGAGTCGGCCTCAATCTTCGGTCTCTACGACCGCGGGCTGCTGCGCCCCGGCATGGTCGCCGACATCGTGATCTTCGATCCCGACACGGTGAAGCCGCTGCCGCTCGAGGTGCTGCACGATTTCCCGACCGGCGCCAAGCGCATCAAGGAGCCGGCGCAAGGCATCCACATGACCATCGTCAACGGTCAGGTGCTGATGGAAGACGGCAAGCACAGCGGCAACCTGCCGGGCCGCGTCCTGCGCAACTCCTACTACCACGCCAATCACGCCTAGACTGGGACGCCACGAAAGCGAAACGGGCGGCTCTTGGGCCGCCCGCTTTTTTGCCTCCGCCGCACTCGGATCGGGGAAAAAGGGTTAATCGCTCGTTAACCCCCGGAACTGAAGCTGGTCTGTGGAGTACGCTTTGCCAGGAATGCGCGTGGCGTCGGCGCCTCGGCTGTCGTCACCGGTTTCCGCCGGCCGGTTGACGGAGAGATGGCATGCCCAACGACGGGACAGTGAGTCAGTCGGGCGGCGGGTTCTTTGCGGAATTGCAGGGCTCGCCGCCGCTTGACCCAGACAGCGCCCCATCCCCTCGACACCAGTTTCTCTCGACCGAGCTTGCCGATCGTAACGACCGGCGTCGCGCGCTGATCGTCCTCGCGCTCTCCGCGGCGGGGTTCGTCGCCGCGGTCCCATTCGCGCAGGTGATGCTCGTCCCGGTAAGCGCCTTCATCCCCGCCTATGAGGCAGCGCTCATTCTGATCTCGGCGATCACCGCGCTGATGCTGTTCGGGCAGGCGCGCGGGTCGGGCTCGACGGCGCTGCTGGTGCTGGCGGCCGGCTACCTCTACGACGTGTTCTTGATCATCCCGCACGCGCTCAGCTTCCCCGGTGCATTCGCCCCGGGCGGGCTGCTCGGCGGCGGTCAGACGACGGTCTGGCTGTTCTGCTTCTGGCATGGCGGGTTTCCGCTCTTCGTCATCGCCTACGCGCTGCTCGACGCGCGGGAGGCGCGACGCGGCCAGCCAAGCCGCGGCAGCGACGGCTTCCCGGTCGCGCTGGCGATCGTCCTGACGATCGTGCTGGCGGTGGCGCTGACGCTGCTCGCGACGCAGCGGGGAGCGATCCTGCCAATTTTGATGGACGGCAACAGCCAGCTTCCGGTCGCGACTGCGGCGCTCGCCGCAACCTGGATCCTCGGGCTTGTGGCGATTGGCGTGCTGTGGCTCCAGCGGCGCCATACGGTGCTCGATTTGTGGCTGATGGTCATGTTGTGCGCGTGGGTGTTCGACATCGCCCTCAGCGCGGTGTTCAATCATCAGCGCTTCGACCTCGGCTTTTATGTCGGTCGCGGGTACGGGCTACTGGCGGCAAGCTTCGTTCTCGGCATGCTGCTGATCGAGGTGGGCGGTCTGCATAGCCGGCTTGCCACCGCCAAGGCGCTGCTCGACGACTACGCCCACCGCCTGGAAGAGCGCGTGCGCGCCCGCACCGCGGAACTCGCGGTCGCCAATGCGACCCTGCTCGCCGAAACCGATGAGCGGCGCAAGGCCGAAGCCCAGCTGCATCAGGCGCAAAAGATGGAGGCGCTCGGTCAGCTGACCGGCGGGCTCGCCCACGATTTCAACAACCATCTCGGGATCATCATCGGCAATCTCGATCTGCTCGGCGAGCGCGCGGGCCGCGATCCCGAGGAGAAAGAATTGATCGAGGACGCACTGGCCGCCGCCTTCAACGGCGCCGACCTGACCCGGCGTCTGCTCGCCTTTGCCCGCCGGCAGCCGTTGCGCCCGGCCCGCGTCGACACCAACCAGCTGATCGGCGAGATCACCAAGCTGCTAAGCCGCACCTTGGGCGAGCGGATCGAGATCGGGTGAATTTCGATGCGACGATCCCGCCGATCATGGCCGATCCGGCGCAACTTGAAGCGACGATCGCCAATCTCGCCAACAATGCCCGCGACGCGATGCCCGATGGCGGCAGGCTGACCATCACAACTGGCCTTCGCCATCTCGACGAGGACTATGCTTCCGCGCATAGCGAGGTCACGCCCGGCGCCTACGTGATGATCGAGGTCAGCGATACCGGTACGGGCATGCCGCTGGAGATCGCCGAGCGAATTTTCGAACCGTTCTTCACCACCAAGGAACCCGGCAAAGGCACCGGACTGGGCCTCAGCATGGTGTTCGGTTTCCTCAAGCAATCGGGCGGTCACGTCAATGTCTATAGCGAACTCGGCAGGGGCACGACGTTCCGCCTCTATCTCCGTTCGGACGACGTAACCGCCGAGGAGGCGGCTCATTCCGAGGAGAGGGCCGCGGCGCTCAGTGGAAGCGGCGAATGCATTCTTGTCGTCGAGGACAATATCAAGCTGCGCACGGTGCTGACCCGCCAGCTGATCGAGCTGGGCTATCGGGTCAGCGAGGCTGGCGCCGCCAATGAGGCGCTGGCGCTGCTCGATGGCGGCGGCGCGGTCGACCTGCTGCTGACCGATATCGTGATGCCGGGCAAGCTCGATGGCTGCGCGCTGGCGCGCGAGTTCATCGCCCGCCGACCCGGCGGCAAGGTGCTGCTGACTTCGGGTTTCCCCAACTCGCGGCTCAGCGAGATCGAGGGGCTCGACGGCCAACTGCGCCTGCTCGACAAGCCCTACCGCAAGCAAGATCTTGCCCGCGCGTTGCGCGACACCTTCGCCGATCCGGCGCCGTCGTCGGCGATTGCCGTATCGCTGACCGGCTGCTGATCAGGCGTTCGGCGGCGGGGCGTCGCGATAGGCGCGGCGCTCGGCCATGAACTGGTCGAACTCGGCCTTGTCCTTGGCGTGGCGCAGTCGGTCGAGGAAATCCATGAACTCGCGCTGTTCCTCCTCGAGCCGACGCAGCGTCTCCTCGCGGTATTCGTCGAAGGCGTGGTTGCCGCTCGGGCCCGAGCCGTAGCCCGGCCGATTGTCGCGGTTCTGCTGGTGGAAATAATTGCGGAACCGCTCGGCCGCCGCCTGCGCCCGATTGATGCCGTCCTGCATGCGGTCGAAGCCGCGCTGCATCCGGTCCATTTTGCGCTGCCACCGGTCGCGGCGCCAATCGTCGCTATAATTGTGATGCCAGCATCCCATGCGCCCGCTCCCTAACAGGAAACCCAAAACGACAAAGCCAAGCGGCCAGAAGATCACGAAACTGAGGACGGTGATGGCGATCCAGCCGACCCGGCCGAAATCGTCGATACGGTCAACGAGGGTCATCGCCGCACCTATGTAAATGTATCTTACATTTACATAATCCCGGCGCCTCGCGGAGTCAAGACGCCGTCACGGAGCGATTAGGCCGAGCCCGCGCAGATAGATCAACACCGCCGCCTCGAGCAGTTCCTCGGGCGCCATCGGCAAGCTTCGCCGACCGGGATCGCCGCGCCCGAACAGAGAGGCGATGCCGTGCGACAGCGCCCAGACATGGAGGCTCACCATCAGCGCCGGTGGCGGTTTGCCGGAGGCCCGGGCGCACAGGGTCTCGGCGGCGCGGCGCAACACCGCGAAGGCGCGCTCCGACGCCTGACGCAACTCGATGTCGCTGTCGACCGCCACCCCGGCCTCGAACATCGCCGAGTAATAGGCCGGCTCGTCGCGGGCGAAGGCAAGATAGGCCCGCCCCAGCCGCTCGAACGCGGCGAAGGGTTCGGGTTTGGCTTCGTCCCAGGCTCGCTCCAGATGCGTCGCGAACTGCTCGAACCCGCGCCGCGCGACATCGGCCATCAGCGCGTCGCGATCGCGGAAATGCCGGTAGGGCGCGGCCGAGCTCACCCCGGCCCAGCGCGCCGCATCGGCGAAGGTGAACCCCGCCGGGCCTTTCTGCGCGATCAGGTTGAGCGCGGCGTCGATCAGCGCCTCGCGCAGATTGCCGTGGTGATAGCCGCGCCGCGCGCCGGGGTCTTGTCTGCTCCAGGCCATGTAAGGGCATGTTACATGATCGAAGCCACTACCGGTGAGACTAACCGCCGGAAAGCCTAGCGAGGAGGTGGTTTGCGTCTCACGCCATTGGGCACCGCCGGGATCGAGGCAGCGGCGTGTTGGTCGCCAAAGACGTTTCCGCTCCGGTGGCGACGGCTTCCCTTTTATCAGGACGTCCACGTGCTGATGTCGTCCTGTTATCAGTAGCCATAACAGGACGCCACATCGCCTGTCTCGCGACCTGATCGCAGCCCGGAAATAAATTCGCGGCGGCGCTCGGCGTGCATTTTCGGCGCAGGGCGGGCCGGATACCGAGCCCCAAATTGCCGCTTGCATATTTTTCGATTTCGCATATTGACAATTCAGATTCGTTCATGATATGTTCGCAATCAGAGGTTTTGTCAATAAGGCTCCCCCAGTGCTTGAACCGATGTGGCGGCTGCAGCCGCGAGGCGCGGCCAATCGCGGCGTCGCGGTCGACGCCGATGGCGCGATGCTCGGCCCGGACTGCCCACTGGTGCAACGAACAGCGTCCGGGTTTCGCGCGGCAAGCCGAGAACCGGTGCGCGACATGCAGTGCATCCTCGGCCTCGACAAAGACGACCCGAATTGGCTTTACGCGCAGAGCCAAAGGATCGCCGAGGCACTCGACCGCAGCGAGATCGCGCTCGCGCAAATCTATGGCCTGCGCATCCCGGTCCGCGATCTCGACGGTCGCCAGCTAAAGCAGCTCGGCGCGCTCGCACCCTTGGCCAAGGCCGATTTCAACCCCGACGAGCCGCGTCTTCCCGCCGGCCAGCCCGGCGGCGGCGAATGGACAACGGGCGGAGAGGCCGAAGCAGCGCCGGTATCGGAACTGCGTGATTCACAAGAGCCATCGTCCGCGGCCTCCCCTCTCGTCGGCGGCAGGTGGCCCGCGCAAGCCGGCCCGAACACCAATCCGTTGCTCCACCCGGCGCAAGCGGAGGAAGACGAGAACGCCAGAGACGGAAGACCGCTCAGCGAGATCATCGACCCGTTACGCGAGGTACGCCGGGAGCGATACGAATGGCTTCGCACTCAGCTTCGGGAGCTCGAGCCGGATAATCGCGCGCTCCAATGGCTCACGGGGCCAGACTATTCGCCCTCATGGGCGGATATCGATGAGCTCCATGCAGCGCTGCACGACGCTCAGGAGCGCGCCGCCGAACCGCCGTCGACCGCGTGGGAGCGTGGGCCGGCTCTGCGTGGCATAGAGGCAGAACTTTGGCGCCTGGGCGGCCAGAGCGAACTACCTTCTAATACCCCGACCATTGATCATTTTACCGAAGATGGCATTGCAATCAGCATCAAGTCGATTGACTTGAACGCGCCTTGGTATCGCGATCCGCTGAACCTTTCGCGTCAAATCGATCGCTATGTCAACAAACTGGCGAGCTTTGACGGCCTGGACTGGGGTAGGACGACCATACGGCCGGACGAGATAACGGGAAAAGTTCTGGACGTTGTTGTGCCGAAAAATAGTGGTACCGCGGCTCAGCGAGAGGCAATCGCAAAGTCCATAGAACGCGCTGAGCGCCGCGGCATCCACGTACTCGTCAGCTTCTACTGAGGCCCTTCAAATGCATATCTCGCTTCGTCTTTACAAAGGAGTGGTGCATATCCCCACTTCGTACTTCAGCGGCTTTTTTGTCAACCATACGCCGCTCGAGTCGGTACTGGTTGAGCAGACGCAGCGATTGCGGCAGGCCATTCTGGCGACAATCGAGCGCGGCAATCCGCCAATCAGCCGTGACCAAGCGAGAGCGCTTTTGCATTCCAAGGACGACCCGCTGTTGAAAGCCGCCGACGCACGATCCTGGCACGTCCTAGACCGGCAAACGCAAGGGCTTTGGAGTATCGATGAGAAAAATGGCGTCTATCAAATTCGCGTCGATGAGCCCATGCAGCCCCGAGGTTGGCACGAAGACAAGACAAAGCGGGTTGAATTCCCGCCCGGAACGCCGGTAGACGAGGTGATCGACCGCCTCATCGCGATGATCCAGGAATGCGCGCGGCAGTAGTGGCATGAATCGAATACGAAGAGCGGGGCGCAATCTTTTGAAGCTCCCGGGTCGCCGCTTAGTCGAAGCCGAGACATTAGCTCCGCCCGTTTCGCTCGGAGGCGCCGCTTGACGGCTATGTGACAACCTGTCGATAATCTTCCTTGTCCAAGGGGTGCCCCGGCGAAGGGGCTGAGATATCGCTGGCCTGCCGCAGGGAAGCAGGGCGCGAAAACCCTTTGAACCTGATCCGGGTCGTGCCGGCGTAGGGACAGGAACCGCGGTGTCACCGCCAATTCCCCCGCATGCATTCCCCGGTGCTCGTTCACTCGGCGCAACGGAGGCTCGCATGCCCGATTCCGCTCCACTTCCCGGCGCAAAGATTTCCGCCAACGTGGCCGAATTGCAGGTCACCACCGGCGGTTTCCCGGCCTCGCGCAAGGTTTTTGCGACCAGCAAGCGGTTTGGCGATCTGCGCGTCGCGATGCGCGAGATCGACCTTGAAGCCAGCGCCAATGAACCGCCGGTGCGCGTCTACGACACCTCGGGGCCCTATTCCGATGGCACCACCGAGACCGATATCGCCCGCGGGCTCGCCGCGCTGCGGCGGCAATGGGTGCTCGGCCGCGGCGACGTCGCGGAGATCGCCGGCCGCGACATCAAGCCTGAGGATAACGGCCTCAAACACGGCGAGGAGTCGAACGTGCCGGTGTTCGATCGCGGCGCGCACAAGGTGCTGCGCGCCAAGCCTGGCGCGGCGCCGACCCAGCTCGCCTACGCGCGCAAAGGCATCATCACGCAGGAGATGGAATACGTCGCGATCCGCGAGAATCTCGGCCGTGAAGCCGCGGCGAAGCAGCTTGATGCCGGCAACTCGTTCGGCGCGACGATCCCAGACTATGTGACCCCGGAATTCGTCCGCGACGAGATCGCCCGCGGTCGGGCGATCATCCCCAACAACATCAACCACCTCGAAACCGAGCCGATGATCATCGGCCGCAATTTCCTGGTGAAGGTCAACGCCAACATCGGCAATTCGATCGTCACCTCCTCGGTCGCCGAGGAAGTCGACAAGCTGGTGTGGGCGACGCGCTGGGGCGCTGACACGGTGATGGACCTGTCGACCGGGCGCAACATCCACACCATCCGCGAGTGGATCGTGCGCAACTCGCCGGTGCCGATCGGCACGGTGCCGATCTACCAGGCGCTCGAAAAGGTCGGCGGCAAGGCCGAGGACCTGACTTGGGAGCTATTCCGCGACACGCTGATCGAACAGGCCGAGCAGGGGGTCGACTATTTCACCATCCACGCCGGCGTGCGGCTCGCCTATATCCCGCTCACCGCCAGCCGGGTCACCGGCATCGTCTCGCGCGGCGGCTCGATCATGGCGAAATGGTGCTTGGCGCATCACCAGGAGAGCTTCCTCTACACCCATTTCCGCGAGATCAACGAGATCATGCGGGCTTACGACGTGTCGTATTCGCTGGGCGACGGGTTGCGGCCCGGCTCCAACGCCGACGCCAACGACCGCGCCCAGTTCGCCGAGCTCGAAACCCTCGGCGAGTTGACCAAGATGGCCTGGGAAGACGATGTCCAGGTGATGATCGAGGGCCCCGGCCACGTGCCGATGCACAAGATCAAGATCAACATGGACAAGCAGCTCGAGGAATGCGGCGAAGCGCCGTTCTATACGCTCGGGCCGCTGGTCACCGACGTGGCGCCGGGCTACGACCACATTACCAGCGGCATTGGCGCGGCGATGATCGGCTGGTTCGGCACGGCTCTCCTCTGCTACGTGACGCCGAAGGAGCATCTCGGGCTCCCCGACCGCGACGACGTCAAGACCGGGGTCATCACCTACAAAATCGCCGCGCACGCCGCCGATCTCGCCAAGGGTCACCCGGGTGCGCGCGAGCGCGACGACGCGCTGTCGCGGGCCCGCTTCGAGTTCCGCTGGCGCGACCAGTTCAACCTCTCGCTCGACCCCGAGACCGCCGAGAAGTTCCACGATCAGACCCTGCCGGCCGACGGCGCCAAATTGGCGCATTTCTGCTCGATGTGCGGGCCGAAATTCTGCTCGATGCAGATCACCCAGGAGATCCGCGACTACGCGCAATCGGGCATGGCTGAGAAGTCGGAGGAATTCCTCAAGCAGGGCGGCGAAATCTACACCGACGAGCACGGCCAGCCGCGCGCCGCCGCGGAGTAGCCGACAAGTGAAAACCCCTCTCCCGCATGCGGGAGAGGGTGGCGAACGCCGGAGGCGTGAGACGGGTGAGGGTCGGCGGTAATGTTACTCCCTCGCCCTCCCATCGCTGCGCGATGGGTCCCACCCTCTCCCGCATGCGGGAGAGGGGCTGATATGTAATTCGACATGACGACCTCGCCCGAACCTACCACCGCCGATCTGGAAGCCAGGCGCGCGGCGCGACGCTATCCCGACCGGCCGATCGTCGCCGTGCTCGCCGTGGTGCTGCGCGGCGCGGGATCGGAGACCAGGGCACTGATCGTGCAGCGCGCCCAACAGCCGAATGCCGGGCGTTGGGGGTTTCCCGGCGGGGTTCTGGAGCTCGGCGAGACCGTCGCCGAGGGGGCGATGCGCGAGCTCTTGGAAGAGACCGGGATCGTTGCCGAGCCGGCCGGCTGGCTCAACATCCATGACGCGATCAGCCGCGACGATGAAGGCCGGGTACAATTCCACTACACGCTGATCGCGATCCGCGGGGTGTGGCGATCGGGGGAAGGGGTCGCGGCCGACGATGCCGCCGCCTGCGCCTGGGCGAGCCGCGACGACATCATCGCCGGCAAATACCCGACCTTCCCGACGCTGCTGCCGCTCTTCGACGCCGCGCTGGCGGCGCAGGGTTGAGGCGGCGCGGCTTACCTCCCGCCTGGCCCCGATAGCGTCGTCATGGAAGCGTTTCTCGTCTCGACGATGGTCGTGGGTCTCGCCGAGATCGGCGACAAGACGCAGATCTTGTCCTTGATGCTTGCCGCGCGCTTTCAGCGCCCGGTGCCGATCATTTTCGGGATCTTCTTTGCCACGATCGCCAATCACGCGGCGGCGGGTTTGGCGGGCACGTTGTTTGTTAGCTTGTTCAGCGGTCCGTGGATGCGATGGGTGCTCGGCATTTCGTTCCTGAGCGTGGCCGTCTGGGCGCTGTTCCCCGATAAGTACGAAGGCGGCGACCACGCCATCAGTCGCTCGGGTGCGTTCGTCTCGACCCTGGTTGCGTTCTTCCTCGCCGAGATCGGTGACAAAACCCAGATCGCGACGATCGGCCTCGCCGCTCGTTTCGAGGTCTTTTACGCAGTCGTCGCCGGCACGACACTCGGAATGATGTTGGCAAATATTCCGGTGGTTCTGGCTGGAAACAGGCTTGCCAACAGGCTACCGGTGAAAGCGATCCGCGTCACCGCCGCCGTCGTGTTCGCGGCGTTGGGGGGCCTCACTCTCGCCGGGGTCGGCGGACGATGAAGCGGGCGCATCTGCCGGAGACCTAGGGTGCCTGCTGCTGCATCAACGCGCGGCGGCGGCGGAACTCGGCGGCCTGTCGCCATTGCACTTGCGCCTCGATGATCACCACCGGCCGCCGGCTGCGCAATTCGGGGACGGTACGGCGGAAGAGCGGCGTGCTGGCACTGCCGCCGATGGCCACGACTTCGGGCGGGCCGGGCGTAGCCCGCCTCAGAAAAAGCGCCGCGGCAGCCAGGTCGACCGCGACAAACAGCGCCAGTATCACCGAGTTTTGGTTCACCGGCAGGATCGTCAGCAACAACACCGCAGCCAACAGATAGGCAACGCGCAACCCGAACAAAGAACCACCCTCCCACTCAGCCTTGAACGGCTGTTGGGCGGACGATAGCTACAATACAGGATAAAAGTGTCGCAAATTGATGGTTAATGATGCGCTGGGGCAGCGCCGCCTAGAAATGCAGCTCGTATTCGAGCTGCCAGCGCAGCGTCCGGCGCGGCTCGCCAGGGGTGAGCCCGAACAGGATGCCGCCATTTGCCTTGAGGCTGCCGGGCCCGAGCTGGCTGATCGTGGTAAACAGCATCGGCCCGATGCGGTGGTCCTGCTGGCTGATCGGCAAGGGTTTGCCGATCGGGCCAACTGTGCCATAGGCCTGGAAGCCGGGCTCGATCGGGGTCCCCAGAGCGACCCGGGTCTCCCAGGCGTAGAGGAAATTCAGGTGGCCGTCGGAGTGCTGACCGAGATCCTTTTCAAAGAATAGGTTGACCGTGTTGATGGTGTGAAAAAACTCCTTGCGCAGGGTCGGTCCAAACGTCGTCTCGTTGGGGTTGCCGCCGACCATCGCCTGGCCATACTCCCAAAAGAAGCCGGGATCGAGCCAGTATTGACCCGGCTCGCCGTAGACAAATTGGTTTTCCCAAGTCAGCTGATCGAACCGCAAATGATTGCCTGGGCCAAACTCCCGATTGGTTTCGAATTCGACTTCGGTGTGCCACCAGTTGTTGACGCCGTAGCCGAGCTCGTGAACGAAACTCTGCTCGTTGTTGGTCGCCGGGTTGCCGCTCGAGCCCCAGGAGCCGACCTCCTCGAGTTCGAACTCGCCGGTTTCGGCGTCGGGGAGATGGACCTTGAAATCGGCCCGCGCGTAACCGGGGATCGCCGCGAGCGCCAGGATCGCGCAAATTGTGGCCTCGGTCAGCGTTTTGCGAATGCCTCGCATCTGCAACGTCCCCTCAAAATTTTTTGGCTATTCGGCCGGATTCACCGCCGACCCGGCGCGTGCCTTTGCCGCGGCGGTTCGCTCGGACGCGCCAACCAGTCGCATCAGCCCGCCGATCGTCAGTAATGTCGCGGCGTAGAAGACGATCTGGATACCGGCCGGCTGGGCGGTATAGCCGATCAAGGTGTGGAGAATGCGGCCGATGAGGCTTTGGTCGCTCAGGATGAACGACGTGTCCCACAGATTGCTGCCGAGCGGCGGTAACAGGTCGGCCTGCATCAAAAATGCGGCGGCTTGCGAGGCGAGTCCGGCGGCGAGCAGCAGCACCAGCCAACTCGTGATCGTGAAGAGCAGCCGCATGGGGATGCTGACGAGACCCCAATAGATCGCCGTACCGGCGGCAACCCCCAGCGCCAGCCCGATGATGCCTCCCATCACCATCGCCAATGCCCCGCCTTGCCCCGCCAAGGCGATGCCATAGAGAAACAAAACGGCCTCCGAACCTTCGCGCAGTACCGCCAATGACACCGCGAAGGCCAGCGCCCACAACGGTCGCGCACCGCTGCGCACGTCTTTGCCGAGGCGAGTGGCATTGCCGGCGAGCTCGCGCCCGTGGCGGCTCATCCAAACGTTGTGCCAGCCCAGCATGGCGACGGCGGCGAGGAGGATGCCGGCGTCGAAGAGCTCCTGACCCATGCCTTGCGCGGCCGCGGCGATCGCTGCCGCGAAGATCGCCACCAGCAGGGCGCCGAGGATGCCGGCCGCGATGCCGCCCGACACCCACAACCCGCGACCCAGCGCGCCACGGCTCGCCGCCATGACGATACCGACGATCAGCGCCGCCTCGAGTACCTCGCGGAAGACGATGATGGCGGTTGCGAGCATCCGGTGCGCCCCTATTTCACCACCAGGCGGCCGCGTGTCGCCTGATTGAAATCATCGAAGAACTCGTAAATACCCGGATCGAGCGGCCCGACAAAAACGCTGATCTGACCGCCGGCCGTGACGATCTTCTCGCGATGCAACACGCTGCTCTCGAATTCGGCATTGACCATCTGCTCGTTCTTGACGATCAGCTCGACCTTGACGCCAGCGGGAACGGCAACATCGCTCGGTACGAACTGATGATCCTTGATCGAGATCAAGACCTGCGCATCGGCGGCGATGCAAGGCATCGCTGGCACGACGAGGAGTAGGGCGGCAAGAACAACGCGGTGCATCTGTTGACTGCTGCGCAAGTGATAATCGTTCTCAACATAAGATTGGTTGTGAATCAGTCTCAAGCGCAAATTGTCGCATGTCCGGGATGCGTTCCGTGCGGGTTGGTCGCACGGCGCTCTGGGCATGCTGGCGGTCTGCGCTATAACGGCGGTATCGGCGGCTTCATGCCGTCAACGGGAGGAACAAGATGCTGGATCTGAAAATCAAGGGCCGCAAGGCGATCGTCTGCGCCGCGAGCAAGGGGCTTGGCCGCGCCTGCGCGATGTCGCTGGGCCGCGCCGGGGTCGATTTGGTGATTACCGCGCGCACCAGGGAAACATTGGAAGCGACCGCCGACGAGATCCGCAAGGAGACCGGGGCCAAGGTAACCGCGGTCGCCGGCGATATCGGCTCCGAGGAGGGCCGTCAGGCCGCTCTCGCCGCCTGCCCCAACCCCGACATCCTGGTCAACAATTGCGGTGGCCCGCCGCACGGCGACTTCCGCGACTGGTCGGTCGAGGACTGGCAGAAAGCGGTCAACAACAACATGCTGACCCCGATCATGCTGATGAAGGCGGTGGTCGACGGCATGTGCGAGCGCAAATTCGGCCGCATCGTCAACATTACCTCCGGCTCGGTAAAGTCGCCGATCCCCAATCTCGGCATGTCGAACGGCGCTCGCGCCGGGTTGACGGCATTTTCGGCCGGGCTGGCGCGTCAGGTCGCCAAATACAACGTAACGATCAATGGATTGCTGCCCGGGCCGTTCCTCACCGATCGGCTACGCTCGGGCATCGAGTTCGAGGCGCGGCGGCAGAACATCAGCTTCGAGGAGCAGCTGGCGAAGACCGGGCAGAGGACCCCGGCCGGTCGCGTCGGCGACCCGGCCGAGTTCGGTGATGCCTGTGCGTTTCTCTGCGCCGCCTCGTCGGGCTTTATCGTCGGCCAGAACCTGCTGCTGGACGGCGGCGCCTTCAACTCGACGATGGGCTAGGCGGCGGCCAGCCGCGCGTTCGCCTCGCTGAAGAGGCGCATGTTCTTGTCGATGTCGTAGGGCCGTTCGGTCAGCGTGTCGGCGTCCCATTCGCTGCGCTGGACGGCGAAGAAATCGCCGCCATAGACGTGGATGGCCCCGGTGAGGCGCGCGATCGGGTTCGTTACCGAATGGACGATGTCGCGGCCTAGCGGCTCGGCGTCGCCGACGCGCAACGCGCGGCCGCCCGCCGCCTCGACCTTGGTGCTGCCCGGTTCGCCGATGCGGCGCCAGAACATGTTGTCCTCGGCCCCGGTATAGACGCCGATCACCGCCCACATGCGGTGCTCATGCGGCATGATCGTGAAGAAGGGCGGCCATACCACGTTGAGGATGGTGAGATCGTCGCCGCGATAGAGCGCGTCGACGCTGCCGAGACGCGGCTCGCCAATACCCTTCATCACGGCTGCGGGATCGGCGACGGCGCGCTCGACGATCTCGCGCACGAGTTTGTGACTTGGGTCTTCGGCGACGGCGGCGCGGCAATCGGCGATGAATTGGTCGAGATCGAACATGCTTCCCCTCCGCTACACGGTGGCGACGGCGTTGGCTGGCGAGCCTACCGCGCCGGGCAGGCGCAAAGGCGGCGCGGTCAACAGAAAGCGTGAACGGCCCTGCGCGCGCAACCAGTCGGCAAGCTCCGACAGATACCAGATTTCACCGAGATAGACGCCGAGCTTGAACAGGCAGTGCGCGTGGAGCGGTAGCGAGGCGCAGACATCCTCGCCCACGCAAGGGCGCGACGGCATCTGCTCGACCGCGCGATTATCGGAAATGAGCGCCACGACGCCGGATTTGGTGATCCAGTTGAGCAGCCTCTCGTCGCGGCCGTCGAGCCCGGCGCCGGGATTGGCGGCCAGCGTCGCCTCGTCGGGCCGCTTGTTCATGCCAAGGATGACCCGGTCGTAGCCGGTGCGGAAGCACAGGAGATCGCCCTCCTCGACCTCGACTTTGTCCGCCTCCATGATCCGCATCAGCCGGTCGTAGCCGACGAATTCCTCGCCGCGGCCGCAATGATGTTCGAGGTCGATCATCACGCCGCGTCCCTGCACCGGGTGCGCCGCGAGGTTGTCGATCGAGAGCGCCAGTGCGCCGACGTGCTCGCCGCGTTCGACCGCGCCGCCGTCGCGGTAATCGACCGGGCCGATGATGTGCTCGCCGGCGCGGTAGCCGTTGTAGAAGACGATCTCGGGCTTGCCGTCGCCATCGGCGTCGAACAGCTGGCCAACATGGGCGAGGCTGTCCCATTGGGTCGAGTATTGCAGCGTCATCTCGACCACGTCGTCGCAGATCACATCGACGAATTGTGGGTTCTCGCGCGCCAGCGGGTAGGCGATATAGGGCATGCCCTCGCGTTTGTTGGCGATCAGCCGCGGCGGGTGCCGGCGCGGGTTGACCACGGTTCCCCCGGGGTAGTCGAGCGGCAGCGACAGGCAGAAGGTCTTGCCCTCCCTGACCTCGGCGACGCCTTGCTTGACCTTGTTGGCGGTCAGCAGGTTGAGCCGGCCGAGCTGGTCGTCCGGGCCCCAATCGCCCCAGGTCGAACCGACCGGGCGGCGCTTCCAACGCGGGTTATCGGGCATAACTCCTCCTACGGCGCGTTCTTTTGCTTCAGATAGAGCACCAGCGAACCGACAAAGCCGATCGCGCCCAGCGCCAGCAACACATAGGTCAGGAGCTGCACCGACGCGGAAGGCGCTTCGCCGCCGCTGCTGAGGTTGAGCAGCCCGAGCACGATGGCGATGCCGCCCATCACCATGCCCCGCATCGGGGTCTTGCCCATCGCGCTTAGCCTACCTTGACGAGCTTTTGCAGGCTCCGCAGCCCTGGCGGGATTTGCTCGCCCTTGGCGCGGACGCGCCGACCCCAATTGGTGTAGCTGACCTCGCCGACATAGATGTCGCCACGGCTATCGACCGAGATGCCATGCGGCGAGATGAACTGCCCCGTATTGAGCCCGGCGTGCTCGTGGCCGAGCCGCGCCAATAGCTTGCCGTCATGGGTGTAGATGCTGACTCGGGGGCCGCAGCCCGGAATGTCGATATTGACCGCCATGTCCGGGCCGATCTCGCCGATATACATGCGGCCCTGCTTGCCCGGCTCGAGGTAGAGGCCGGAGGGGCGGTGCATGTTGTTCCACTGGCCTTCGTATTTGCCGTTGCCGTCAAACACCTGGACGCGGTGGTTCTCGCGGTCGGCGACAAAGACGAACCCGTCGGGGTCGCAGCAGACGTTGTGGGCGATATTGAACTGACCCGGATCGGTGCCAGGCTCGCCCCACGACATCCGCAGCTTGCCGTCCGGAGTGAATTTGTGGACCCGCGAATTACCGTAGCCGTCCGACACATAGATGCTGTCGCCATCGGGCGACATCGCGGTGTGGGTGCAGCGGTGGAACGGCTCGCCCGACATGTAGGGTGCCGGCTTGCCCGGAACGCCGATGGTCAGCAGCACCTTGCCGTCGAGGGTGCATTGGCGAACTGTGTGGTCGCCATCGTCGGTCAGCCAGATGGTGCCGTCGGGCGCCATGAAGACGCCGTGCGGGCGCAGGAACACGCCCTCGCCCCAGGTGCGCAGGAGATTGCCGTCACGGTCGAACACGCACATCGGGTGCTTGCCGCGGTTGAAGGCATAGACATTGTCGTCCTTGTCGACGCCGACCGCGGCGACGTCGGCGTTGAACTCCATGCCTGGCGGGAGCTTCGCCCAGCCGTCGTTGACCTCGTAGCGATAACCGTCGGTGCCGAGCACGACCGCCATGACATTTCCTCCTCGGGTGACTTTCCCTAGGATAGGGCGATGGCAAGGCTCAGCGTCAACCTCAACAAGATCGCTCTGCTGCGCAATTCGCGCCGCACCGGTGTGCCGGACGTGCTGGAGTTTGCCCGGCTGGCGCATGAAGCAGGCGCGCAAGGGATCACCATCCATCCGCGTCCCGACGAGCGCCACATCCGCGGCAGCGACGTCACCGCGATCGCCGAGCTGATGCGCGACTGGCGGCCGGCTTGCGAGCTCAACATCGAGGGCTATCCCGACGAACGGCTGTTCGCGATCTGCGATCGGGTGCGGCCTGAGCAATGCACCTTGGTGCCGGACGGGCCGGGGGTGCTGACCTCGGAAGAGGGCTGGAAGCTCGACAACCGCGATACGGCGCTGGTCAATGCGTCGGTGGCTCGGCTGAAGGCGATGGGCGCGCGGGTCATCCTGTTCATCGATCCTGATCCTGCGGTCATCGACAGGGTGCCGGGCACCGGTGCCGACGGGATCGAGATCTACACCGGCAACTATGCCGACGCCTTTCGCAAGGGCGACCCGAAGTCGGCGCTCGCCGGCTGCGCTGCGACCGCCAAGCGGGCGGCCGAGCGCGGGCTCGTCGTCAATGCCGGCCACGACCTCAATCTCGAAAACCTGCCGGCGCTGGTCGCGGCGATGCCGGCGTTGGCCGAGGCCTCGATCGGCCACGAGCTGACCGCGGACGCGCTGAAGCTGGGGTTCTCGGCGGCGGTAAAGGCCTACAAGGCCGCGCTCAACCCGGATTAGCCGAGGCCTATTCCGCCGGTTGTCGTTTGAAGGCGGCGCGGACCGGGCTCAGCCGCGCCGGCAGCGAGACCGTCGCCGCTAGCGTGATCGCCGCCAGGACGAGCGCGAGCAGAAAGGCGTCGTGCGCGGCGAGCCCCACCGCATCGGCGAGCTTGGCGAGCGTATCGGCGCCGAGGCTCGCGCGGGTCGTCGGTTCAAGCATCCGGTTGACCAGCCCGCCCGATCCCGGCAGCAGCCGGTCGACCCCGAAATTGATGATCGCGCCATAGGCGGCAGCGCCGACCGACATGCCGATCATGCGCATGAACATCTGCGAGCTGGTGCCGATGCCGCGTTCGTGGAACCCGACATTGGCCTGGATCGCGACCAGGAACGTGGTGTTGCAAAACCCCATGCCGATGCCCATGCCAAACCCGGCGGCGGCCGGCCACAACCAGCTGCTCTCGGGTTCGACCGAGGCCAGCATGAGCGCGCCGACCATCAATGAAACCCCGCCGACCACCGCGGTCAGACGGTAGGACGTGCGGATCATCAGCCGGCCGGCGGCGAAGGCGGCGAACATCCAGCTCACCGATTGCGCGCTGATGATCATCCCGGCCACCGCTGGGCTCTTGCCCATCACGCCTTGCACATAGGTCGGCAGCAGCGCCGACACTGCCATCATCGTCGCCGAGGCGCCGAAGCCGGCGATATTGCACAGGAGCACGACCCGGCGGCGCCACATCTCCAGCGGCAGCATCGGCTCGGGCGCTCGCCGTTCATGCCAATAGAGGGCGGCGAGCGCGGCGACGCCGAGCCCGAGCAGGCCGGCGACCCCCGTTCCAAGGCTCTTCGCCTGCACCAGCGCCAGCATCAGCGACCCGACCCCGACAATCAGCAATACGCCGCCGAGGTAATCGATACGGTGCTGTCGCCGCTCGGGCGGCTCAGGCAGATACAACGCGAACATCGTGATCGCGAGACATCCAATCGGCAGATTGACCCAGAACACCACCGACCAGTGGACATGCTGGACGAGATAGGCGCCGAGCGCCGGCCCGACCACCGCCGCCAACCCGAATACCGCCGAGGTCCAGCCCTGGACCCGGGCGCGCTCGGCCGGGGTGTAGATGTCGCCGACTATGGTCATCGCGATCGGCTGGATCGCCCCCGAACCCAGCCCCTGGATCGCGCGAAAGCAGATCAGCACCTCGACGGAACGGGCGAACCCGCACAAGGTTGTGCCGACGAGAAAGAGCGTCGTGCCAAAGAAGAACACCCGCTTGCGGCCGTAGATGTCGGCCAGGCGACCGTAGAGCGGGATCGTCACCGCCATGGTGAGGAGCGGTACGGCAAAGACCCAACTGAACAGATGGAACCCGCCGAGGCTGCCGACGATGGTCGGCATCGCGGTGGCGACGATGCTGCTCTCGACCGCCGGGATGAAGGTCGCGATCAGCGCGGCGACAAAGACGATCGTGCGATGCGGCACGATAACGGCCGGCCGCGACTGCTGCGCGACGGTCTGGTCCACCAGGCCCTCCCAAAAGGCGGCGGTGAAATTGCACAATTTCCGGGCGGGGTTCTATCGCGTTTTGCGCAGGTCAGAATTGGCCGCGCTCGCCCAGGTTAAGCGGCCGGGCTTGCCAAGCGCGTCGGGAGCGGCGGAAACTTGGGCGGCTTCGACCCTTTTCGCGAACCTGCGGAGCCTGGTAGCGCAATGGCCGAGTTGGATTTTCACAGCGCCTCGATAGACCAGATCGGCGCCGCGTTTCGCGGCGAGGGTTGCGTGCTGCTGCGGAACTGCATCGATGCCGATAACCTCGCAAGACTCAAAGGAACGCTCGACGAGATCCTGGCCGGCCAGGACACGATCCACTTCGCCGATTGGGAAATGACGGCAAGAGGACTGCCGCATTTCTGTGAGTATCTATTCGGCGACAAGCACTACACGTTGCTGGACAGCGTGCTTGGTGGGCGTCACCGGGTGTCGCGCAATACCTCGACGCGACGCATCGGTAATAGTCCCGACAGCAAGGGCTATCAGCAACCGCTGACCCCGCATCTCGATGCGTTCTTTCACCGCTTCGAGTGGACGGTCAATTTCTGGGTTCCGTTCCAAGACTGTGGCCGCGACGCGCCGAGCCTGGCGGTGGTGCGAGCGCCCGTGGCCGAGGCCCAGGCCTTTACCGGATACGACGGAAGACGACGGCGTAGCGGGCCGCCGCCGCAATGGAATTTCGCCAACTTCTCCAACGCGAGCCTCGCGGTCGACGATCTGCGCCGCGCCTTTGGAGAGCGGGTGTGGGCGCCGGAATACGCATTCGGCGATGCGATGATGTTGTCAAATTGGACGCTGCATTTCACCCATTCCTTGCCGGAGATGACCGAGCGGCGCAGCAGTGTCGAATTGCGTTTTAACGCGCGGGCCAGCCTCGGCGAGGCGCTTTCCGATGTGCTGGGACCGTCTGCCGCGAAGATGCTGACCGCTCTGCGCCGCATGGTTCCGTTTGGTGACGCCGTCCACGAACCGAGGAGCCACTGATGCAATACGATCTCTTGCTAACCGATGGCGAGGTGCTCGACCCGGCGGCGGGGCTCAAGGGCCGCATGGATGTCGGCGTCGCCGGCGGCAAGATCGTCGCGGTCGGGCCGGATTTGCCGCGCAGCCAAGCCCGGCAGACGGTGAGCGCCAAGGGCCGGCTAGTGACGCCGGGCCTGGTCGACATGCACGCCCATGTCTTTGTCAACGCGCACGACATGGGCGGCCGCACCGACCATTTTTGCCGGCAGAGCGGTGTTACCACCCTGTGCGATGCCGGGAGCGCCGGTTCGGCGGGTTTCGCCGGGTTGCGCCAGGTGCTCGATGCCTCGGTTCGCACCCGCGTGCGCGCTTTCGTCAACCTGTCGGCGATTGGCATCATCGGCGGCGCCCGCGGCACCGGCGAGCTGGCGCATTTCCCTTATGCCGACCCGGAAGGCTGTGCCCGCACGATCAGCGAAAACCCTGATCTCGCGATCGGCGTCAAGCTGCGCTTCGGGCCGGGCCTGGTGTGGGAATACACCAACGAGCCGGTCAAGCTGGCGCGCAAGACTGCGGACATGGCCGGCGGCGTGCCGATGATGATGCACATCACCGATTCGCCGATCCCGCTGCCCGATCTGATCGAGCCGATGAAACCGGGGGACATCGTCACCCACTGCTACCACGGTCGCGCCAACGGCATCATGGGCCAGGAAAAGCAATTCGTGCTGAAGGAGGTCGTCGAGGCGCAACGCCACGGCATCGTCTTCGACTGCGCCCACGGGCGAAACCATTTCAGCTTCCGGATGATCGAGAAGGCGCTCGACCAGGGTTTCCTGCCCGACACGATCTCGACCGATCTGACCACCACCAGCGCGACCCGCGGACCGGTGTGGGACATGCCGACGACGATGTCGAAGCTGCTGCATTTCGGCATGTCGCTCGACGATATCGTGGCGCGCGCCACCGCGGCCCCGGCAAGGATCATGGGTTACGAAGGTACCGTCGGAACCTTGAAGCCGGGCGCGAACGCCGATATCGCGGTGTTCGAACTGCGCGACGGCAATTTCGAATTGACCGACAGCGAAGGCAGCACGGTGACCGCGAAGCGGCGGCTCATCGCCCAAATGACGCTGCGCGACGGCCGCGTTTGCTACGAGCGGCCGCCGGAACAGCTAGGATCGAATAGCTAGGAGCCGGAGCGGGGATATTCCCGCGGCGCAGACGGCACGAATACGGTCAGATCGTGCGCGGCGGCTTTTTGTGAGCGGTAGAGCTCGACGTCATGCCAGCTAAGGGCAACGCCCGCGACGACCAGCCCGATTGCCAGCGCCGCAAGGAACAGGCTGTCGGGCCGGAGCAAGACGGTCGCGAACAACAGGAGGATCGCGGCAAAGCCGAGGATTTGAAGTAACGTGCCAGACATCGAGAGTGCCTCCCGATCCGTCTTGGTTAACGGCCTGGGGCGAGGGACGGTTCCACCGGTTGACCGCCTGACCACAACGACGGCGCGGCTCTGGCCTGCCGCGCTTGCCGCGCTCGCCGGTAGCGTGATGGTCGGATTCATGCCGATCCTGGCGCGCTATCTCTATGGCGCCGGCATCGACGCCCCGTCGATGCTGCTGTGGCGTTATACGATCGCGCTCCCGGCGCTGCTCATCGCCGCCGCGGCGATGCGGCTCGACTGGGTCGCAGCCTGGCGCGGCGGCGCCTGGCGCATCGTCTTGGTCGGGGCGACCCTCGGCGCCGGCCAGACGATCTGCTTCTGGGAAAGCATCAAGACGCTCGATACCAGCATCGCCGTGCTGCTGTTTTACACCTATCCGGCGCTCACCATGCTGCTCGACCGTATTCTCTTTCGGCGACCGATCCGGCCGGTTTCGGCGGCCTGCGTCGCGGTGATTCTGGCGGGCGCCGCGCTGATCACGCTGCCCGGGCTGAAGAGCGGCACGATCGACCCGCGCGGTCTCGCCTGGGCGATACCGGCGCCGCTGATCTATGTCCTCTATCTCGCCGCCAATTCGGTGCTGCTGCGCCGGCACAAGCCGCTGACCGGCGCAATCTCGCTCTATCTCGGTATGGCGCTAACCTTTGGCGCGGCCTGCGTGGCGCGCGGTCTCGACGTGCCGACGGAGCCGGAGACGTGGCTGGTCGTGCTCTTTGTCGCCTTGGGTCCTGGCGCGCTCGTCATCACGCTCTTTTCCTACAGCGTGCCGCGGCTCGGGCCGTCGAGCTACGCCATCATCGCCAATATCGAACTCGTCACCGTCATCGCGGTCGGGGTGAGCTTGCTCGGCGAGGCGATGACGCCCGAGCGTGCCGGCGGCGGTTTGCTGATCGTCGCCGGCATCGTCGGTTATGGGCTGGTCCCGAGGCGCGACAATGCCATCCCTTCGCCGGCACCCGTCATTGCCAGAGAAGGCGCCTGACGGTTACGCCGCCTTCAGCAGCCCGCGCAGCACGTATTGCAGGATGCCGCCGTGGCGGAAGTATTCGACCTCGTCGAGCGTGTCGATGCGGCAGGTCAGCGGTACGGTGCGCGTCCCACCATCGGGGTCATGGATCGTCATGGTGACGTCCATGCGCGGCTTGATGCCGTCCTTGACGCCAGTGATATCGAGCGTCTCGATGCCCTTTAGGCCGAGGCTCTGGCGTGTCGTGCCCTCCTTGAAGGTCAGCGGCAACACACCCATGCCGACCAGGTTGGAGCGGTGGATGCGCTCGAAGCTCTCGACGATCACCGCCTTGACCCCGAGCAGCAACGTGCCCTTGGCCGCCCAGTCGCGCGACGAGCCGGTGCCGTATTCCTTACCGCCGAAAATGACGAGCGGCACGCCGCGCTTCTTGTATTCCATCGCCGCGTCGTAGATCGGCATCACCGTGCCGTCGGGCTGCAGCTTGGTCATGCCGCCCTCGACCCCCGGCACCATCTCGTTCTTGATGCGGATATTGGCGAAGGTGCCGCGCATCATCACGTTGTGGTTGCCGCGCCGTGCGCCATAGGTGTTGAAGTCGGTCGGCCGCACCTGATAGCTGATCAGGAACTCGCCGGCTGGGCTCTCGACCTTGATGCTGCCGGCGGGCGAGATGTGGTCGGTGGTGATGCTGTCGCCAAAGATCGCCAGTTCGCGCGCGCCCGTGACATCGCTGAGCGGGCCCGGCTCCTTCGGCATGTTCTCGAAATAGGGCGCGGCAGCGAGATAGGTCGAGCGGTCCTCGAAGTCGTAGGTCAGCCCGCCGGGGGCGGTCACCGCGCGCCATTGCGCCGGACCTTCGAAGACATTGCCGTAGCGCTGCTGGAAGCTGCGGCGTTGCACCGCCTGGCGCACGGTGTCGGCGACCTCCTGGTTGGAAGGCCAGATGTCACGGAGATAGACCGGTTTGCCATCGCTGCCCTCGCCGAGCGGATCGGTCGCGAGGTTGGTGCGCACCGTGCCGGCCAGCGCGTAGGCGACGACGAGCGGCGGCGAGGCGAGGTAGTTCGCCCGCACCAGCGCGTGGATGCGGCCCTCGAAATTGCGGTTGCCGGAGAGCACCGCGGCGACCGCGAGATCGCCCTCGTCGATCGCGTCGGCCACCGGCTCCGGCAACGGGCCCGAATTGCCGATGCAGGTGGTGCAGCCATAGCCGACAAGGTTGAAACCCAACTTGTCGAGATATTCCTGGAGGCCGGCGGCGGCGTAATAGTCGCTGACGACCTGGCTGCCCGGCGCGAGGCTGGTCTTGACCCAGGGCTTGGGCTTCAGGCCTTTCTCGGCCGCCTTCTTGGCGAGCAGCCCGGCGGCGAGCATGACGCTCGGGTTTGAGGTGTTGGTGCACGAGGTGATCGCGGCGATCACCACGTCGCCGTCATGGAGCTGGTAGTCGGTGCCGGCGACCTTCTGCGAGCGCGCGGCGGTGACGCCGGGGGCGAGGCGCGGCAGCTCGGTATCGAATGCCTTGCCGGTATCGCCGAGCGCGACTCGGTCCTGCGGCCGGCGCGGCCCGGCCAGTGACGGCTCGACGCTCGCCAAGTCGAGTTCGAGCGTGTCGGTGAACACCGGCTCAGGACTCGATTCGTCGTGCCATAGGCCCTGTGCCTTGGCGTAGGCCTCGACCAGCTTGACCCGCGCCGGGTCGCGCGCGCTCAAGGTCAGATAGCGGATGGTTTCAGCGTCGATCGGGAAGAAGCCGCAAGTGGCGCCGTATTCGGGCGCCATGTTGCCGATCGTGGCGCGGTCGGCGAGCGCCAATTCGGCAATGCCCGGCCCGTAATACTCGACAAAGCGGCCGACCACGCCGCGCCGGCGCAGCATCTGCGTCACGGTCAGCACCAGATCGGTCGCCGTCGCGCCCTCGCGCAACTTGCCGGTGAGCTTCATGCCGACCACCTCGGGGATCAGCATCGAGATCGGCTGGCCGAGCATCGCGGCCTCGGCCTCGATGCCACCGACCCCCCAGCCCAGCACGCTCAGGCCATTGACCATGGTCGTGTGGCTATCGGTGCCAACCAGCGTGTCGGGATAGGCGATGGTCTTGCCGCCTTCGTCGGTGGTCCACACCACCTGCGAGAGGTATTCGAGATTGACCTGATGGCAGATGCCGGTGCCGGGCGGCACGAGGCGGAAATTCTCGAACGCCTGCTGCCCCCAGGAGAGAAAGCGATAGCGCTCGCCGTTGCGCTCGAACTCGATCTTGACGTTCTCGTCAAAGGCTTTCGCGGTGGCGAAATTGTCGATCTGCACCGAATGGTCGATCACCAGATCGACCGGGGAAAGCGGGTTGATCTTGCGCGGGTCGCCGCCGAGATCGACCATCGCCTGCCGCATCGCCGCGAGGTCGACGACCGCGGGCACGCCGGTCAAATCCTGCATCAGCACGCGCGCCGGGCGGAAGGCGATCTCGCGGTCCGAGGACTTGTTCTGCAACCAGACACCAAGCGCCTTGATGTCGTCGACCGTGACGGTGCGGCCGTTTTCGAGGCGCACCAAGTTCTCCAGCAGGACCTTGAGCGAGAACGGCAGGCGCGACACGTCGCCGAGCCCCGCCGCCTTGGCCGCCGCGTCGAGGCTGAAATAATCATAAGACTTGCCGTCGACGGAGAGGGTGCGGCGGGTTTTCAGGGTGTCGTTACCGGTGACGCTCACGGGCGGTCTCCAAGGGCTGAGGGGTTGGCGGCTACGATAGCGTGCTGCACCGCACGATCAAGCCGAGGGCAACTAGGGACGCGTCGCCGCGACGATAGCGACGGGATAGGCGTAATGGATCGTCTCGCCGTCGAGCCGAACCGGGATGCCGAGACTGTCGTCCTCGGCCGAGGCCTTGAACATCTCGACGATTTTCGCCTCGTCGCCCGGGTTCGGATAGGAGCGCGCCAGGAGATTGCTCACCATGTCGCGCAATTCGGTGAAGCTGACCCTGGGCTCACCGAGACCGGCGGTGGCGAAGAGTGTCTTCATCTCGCTGAGCGGCAGGGCGCGCGTGTGCGACGGGTCGCGCAACAGTTCGAGGCGGTTGAAGGCGGCGGCTTTTGCTTTGTCCTCGGATGGGCAGCTATCGACGACGACGATGCGCCCACCGGGCTTGCACACCCGCGCCATCTCCTTGAGAACCGCAACCGGCTCAAGGAAATGGTGAAACGAGAAGCGGGTGGCGACGATGTCGAAGGCGGCGTCGGCGTAGGGCAGGGTCGTCACATCGCCCTGATCCCAGGTGGTGTTGGTCAGGCCCTTTTCCGCCGCGGCCTTGCGGGCGGTGTCGAGCATCGCGGGAGTGACGTCGATGCCGGTGGCGTGGCGCACCTGCGGCGCGAAGGCTCGGGCGACGAGCCCGCCGCCGCAGGCGACGTCGAGCACGCTGTCTTTGCGATTGGGGTTCGCCGCTTTGACAATCAGCGACAGCGCGTCCTCAGCGGCGATCGGCGCGGCGGCGTTGAACACGCTCGCCTGGCGGGTGAACTGATCGCGGATTAGATCGTGGTGGGTGGCGTCGCTCATGCGTGCTCCAATCGTGCGCGGCCGGTGGCGGACAAACCTACCGTCCCATCGGCCCGGTATTCCACCAGGTCGTCGCAGAGCGCGTCTTCCCAGGCGCAATTCAACGGGCAGGTGCTGCTCCAGGCGGCGCGAACCTCGCCGGGCGAGCGCGGCTTCGCTGCGATCCAGGTGAGGAATTGCACCATCAGGAATTTGGCTTCGCTGGCCATCGGATCCTCCGCATGCGCCACCCGACCATGCTGAAGATGTGCCGGCCGTTTGTCCAATATATCGATCGAAGAATTGTGATATCTTTCTAATATGGAACTGCGTCACCTTCGTTACTTCGTCGCGGTCGCGGAAGAGGGGCATGTCACCCGTGCGGCCGAGCGGCTCGGCATTCAGCAGCCGCCCCTATCGCAACAAATCCGTGTGCTCGAAACCGAGCTCGACGCGCGGCTCTTCCACCGCAAGCCGCGCGGGGTCGAACTCACCCCGGCGGGCCGGGCGTTCCTTGACGAGGCCAAGGCGATCCTCGCCCGGGTCGGCGACGCGGTCGCGGCGGCACGTCAGGCGGCGCGCGGCGAATCCGGGCGCATCGGCCTGGGCTTCACCAGTTCGGCGTCGTTCCACCCGTTCGTGCCGCGCGCGATCCGCGCCTTTCGCGAAGCGCATCCTCTTGTCTCCCTAACGCTTGAGGAAAGCGGCACCACCGAGCTGGTCGCCGCCCTGCGGTCGCAGGCGCTCGACATCGCCTTTGTTCGCTCGCCGGTCGGCGAAAGCTCGGATCTCGCGATCCGCCCGCTGCTCGAGGAGGCGATGGTCGCGGCGCTGCCGAGCGGGCATCCCCTGGGCGGCGCCAGTGAGCCGCTGCCGCTTGCCGCGCTATCGAGCGAGACGTTCATCCTCTACCGCCGGCCGGTCGGGCCTGGGCTGCATGACGCGATCATCGCGGCCTGCGACCGCGCCGGGTTCAGCCCGCAGATCGGCCAGGAAGCACCGCGCATGCTCTCGACCTTGAGCCTCGTCGCCGCCGGGCTCGGGGTGACCCTGGTGCCGCAATCGATGAGCCGGCTTGAGGCCGAGGGCGTCGTCTATCGCGCCCTCGAAGCGACGGCGCAGTTGACCGCGCCCTTGAACCTGGCCTACCGACGCGGCGAGAGCGACGCCGCGGTGCGCCGCTTCGTCGCTCTGGTCGAGCGCAGCGCCGCGTCGGGCTCGGACAATGACGGAGGTAGGCATGGCGCGCGGCAACCAGATGCTGAACGGGGGGCAGGTGATCGTCGATTACCTGATCCGCGAAAAGGTGCCTTACGCGTTCGGGCTTTGTGGCCACGGTAATATCGGCTTTATCGACGCGCTCTATGAACGAGCCGACGAGATCAAGACGATCTCGACCCGGCACGAGACCGTCTCCGGGTTTATGGCCGACGTCTATTACCGGGTTTCGGGTCAGCCGACCGCGACCTTCACCTCGTGCGGCCCGGGCTCGGTAAACCTGCCGATCGCGCTCGCCAACGCCTATCTCGATTCGGTGCCGTTCCTGGCGGTCACCGGCAACATCCCGACAACCCAGTTCGGCCGCGGCGCCTTTCAGGAGCTCTACCGCCAGTACCAGGCCGATTTTCCCTCGACGGTGCGGGCGATGTGCAAGCACGTGTTTCAGCCGACCCGGGGCGAGCAGGTGCCGCTGATGGTGCGCCAGGCATGGAAGACGATGGTGACGGGCCGTCCCGGCCCGGTCGTGCTCGACGTACCGTTTGACATCTTCAAGGAAGACGCCGCGCCGGAAACCCCCGACCCGCGTGAGTGGAGCGCCAACATTTCTTGCCGCTGCGGCGCCGATCCCGAGGGTGTCGCCAAGGCGGCGGAGATGCTGATCGCCGCCGAGCGGCCGGCGATCCTTGTCGGCCAGGGGGTGCGTTACGGCGGTGCGGCGGAGGAATTGCTGCGCCTCGCCGAGCGGCTGCAAATCCCGGTTGGCGCCTCGGCAAGCGGGTTGGGCGCGCTCGACACCAATCACCCGCTGTCCCTGGGCCTGGTCTCGCGCGGCGGCCTCTACCAGGCCAATGCCGCGATGCGCCAGGCCGACGTCTTGCTGGCGCTCGGCGTGCGCTTTGACGACCGCACATCGTCGTCGTGGATTTCCGGATACTCGTTCACCATCCCGCCGACCAAGCTCATCCATGTCGATATCGATCCGGACGAGATCGCCCGCAATTACCCGGTTGCGCTTGGCCTGATGGCCGATGTGCGCACCTTCCTGCGCCAGCTTCTGGCCGAGATCGAGGTGCGCAAGGCGCCGCGAACGACCCCGGCGCGGCAGGCCTGGCTCGCCGCGATCGACGGCTGGCGGCGGGAATGGGAGGCCAAAGTCGTGCCCGGCTATGTTGACGACGCGACCCCGATCAACCCGCAGCGCGCCGCGTGTGAGATCGACCGCGCGTTGCCCGAGGATGCGATCCTCGTCAGCGATATCGGCGTCCATCACAACTGGCTTCTGCAGTTCTGCAAGCCGCGCGGGCCGACCTCGCTGATCGGCTGCATGGGGTTCGGCCCGATGGGGTTCGGCGTCGCCGGCGTTTTGGGCGCCACATTGGCGGCGCCCGACCGGCCCTGTGTCTCGGTCTGCGGCGACGGCGCCTTT
>DASYXG010000148.1:0-8615 GCA_035935235.1 Allostellaceae bacterium | reverse complement strand
GCGCGCCCGCTATATGACCCTGGAAACCATCGCACCCCTGAGCGATGATCCCCTCGTCAGTCTGCCTGCTGTGGCAGCCTGAGCACGCAGCCGACGCTGCTCAGGACAGCCGCTCCTACACCACGTCCCGGGGCACAATCCAAGCCATCAACCCGCATCGTATTGGATCACATTCGCGAGTTGGAAGACGGCGGAGCGCCGTTCGATCAAAACAATCTGATCCTTCGTTGTCACCGTTGCCATGCCATTAAAACGAAGGCCGCTCAAGCTCGGCGGTTCATGCTAGCTGGATTGAAAATCCGCGTGGAACAGCCACGGGGGGGGGTGTTTGAGTTTCGGGAATGTGCGGCGATAATGCGTCCGCCCGGACCAATGCGCGGATTTTTTTCCTTCTGTAAAAATTTTGCGTGGTTGCAGGGGTGCAACTTCCGTGTCAACAGAATTTGCAAAATTTCGATCCAAATTATCGGTAAGTGTTTTTGAGTGATAGACGGCTACAGTTTGTTCCCTGTCGGTCAACCCCGAGTAATCGGAGGTCAACAATGGGTTTTCAAGGGCACAAAACGGGTTGACACTGCAACCAGCACTGCAACCAGCACTGCAACCAGCACTGCAACCAAAACTGACAATATTCCAGCGTAATCAACAGCTTATAGCGCGTCTGACGCAACCAAAGCGCAAACTTGCGTGACAAAATCGAAGCCGCAAGACAGTGGTGTCGACTAAGTCTAGTTTAAGTGTCTGTATGTTATGGAGGCGTTAGCAGATCGTATCCGGTAGTTTTCACCTAATAATCGAGGAGTCGACGATGGTTTGCGCGGTACAAAACGGTCGACACTGAAACCTACCGCGAGCCCGAAACCGAGTTTTCGCCAACGGAGCCAACGGTGTTGACCGTATGAACCGCAAACCAAAGCGCAAACTTGCGGCGCGAAATTGAATCCGCAAGACTGTTCGTGAGCCGCAACGGCAGAAAGCTACCGCGGGATACAGAAATCTCCGCTGCGCCGTGCCCCCGTCTACTCATATCGCGAGAGAACCTGCAAAAGGCTCCGGCAACGCGCTCCAGGCAAGAGATTGATATCAGGCCGCTCATGAGCGACCCTAGGCCCGCTGGTCTCCTAACCCCAGTAAAATGCGAGCAGAGTAGCTGGAGTTGACCCTGTCAGACCGGACACACGGCAGGTTGGGACGAGAGCATGATGTATTCCCTGGGTGAGCGGGAGCCCAGCCGGGAATGCGGGTGCACGGTGTTGTAATCCTCCATCCAGGCTATCGATGAGAGCGAGCGAAGCGACAGCATCTGGGATCGGGCTGACCCGGACGTAATCACGCTTGAGGGTTTTGACGAAGGTCTCGGCCATGCCGTTACTTTCCGGGCTTTCGACCGGGGTGAAGCAGGGCACCAGGTTGAGCGCCACGGCGATGTCGATGGTCTTGTGGGCGGCGAAGATCGAGCCGTTGTCTGACAGCCACTGCACCGGGTGCGGCGCGCGGATGTCGCCAAACCGCTGCTCGACGCAACGCACCATCATATCGCGGATCATCTCGCCGGAGATGCCGGCGGTGGTGGCAACCCAGCCGATCACCTCGCGGTCGTGGCAGTCGAGGGCGAAGGCGACACGCACCACCGCGCCATTCCAGCAGGTGAACTCCAAACCGTCGGAGCACCAGCGGACGTTGGAGCGGATCGTTGCCACTTGGCCATCATGCTCGCGCGGGCGTCGACGACCGGTGTGGCGTTCGAGCACGAGGCCATGCTTCTTCATCAGCCGGTAGACACGCTTGGTGTTGACCGGGGCCAGACGGTCGGATCGCCGCTCGCGCTTCAATAGCGCGGCGCCTCCGGTTGCGGTAGGTCGGGCGCTCGTCGACCAGGCGGCGGATATCGGCACTCAGCTCGCCGTCGCCCGGCCGGTCCTGGGGCCCGCGCTTGGGCCGAGCACCGTCACGGCGCTCGATCACATTGGAGCGCGCCACGCAGCGTCTCGGCGATCGTCTTCACGGGATATCTCCGGGCAGCGGCGAGCGCGACAGCAACATCGGTTTTTTTGCCCGCGCCAGGTCGAGCGCCTCCTTGAGGATCTCGACTTCCATCGTCTTGCGGCCAGCAGCCGCTCCAGCTCGCGCACCCGCTCTTCGAGGCGGCGCACCTCAGAGGCTGCCCCTACCTCGTCGTCGTCGTCGTGGCGCTGCCATGAAGAACCTGGCCCACAGTGCCTCCCGCCATGCCGGTGAGAAGAGTGAACCATCAAAGCCTGGGATCAAACACCTACGGCTAAAGCCGGTGTCCGGTCAAAATGGGGTGCAGTTCAGTAGCGAACGCGCCGACGGACGATTCATCCGTCTGGGAGAAGCGTAAAGCCGACCCTCCATCCTGGGCTCGAATATGCCCTTTAAGGAGTGCGCGACCTAAAGGAAGACCGCTGTCCCATCCCCAGTTCACTGTTAGTTACCCCCGCGGCTCCCGGATTTAACCGGTCGGTTTCGCCAGGGGTATCCGCCTGTCATCCGATCAGCTTACTACCCCCTGCCTAGAGGTGGATACAAGATGTGGTGTCTGATCGCGCTTACAATGGCGATGTAAACGCGCTCACGTGAGCGCGTTTTTTGGGGATATGGTAGCCAAAATGGTAGCCGACTTAGCTCGAAACCGATGCCCTATTCATGTGGCTTTAGGCTCGCCGATACCGAATTCGTCCATAGTTTCAAGGCTAATCCCGCATGGATAGGAACCTCGGTAAACTTCCACAGGAAGTATGGGCGGGGGTGAGACCGGCGCGCTCACCCGGTATCGGCGAGCCCAAGCATGTCGTTGCAAAACCGGATAACGCCGTTCGGCGACATCGTCGCGATCGCGCAGCGGGGGACGTTCATCGGCAATCGCGGCATCATCCATGACCCGGCGACGCGGACGCTGCTGGGCCGGCGATGGACGACGAAGGCGTGGTTGGTTTGCCTGCTCCACTACAAGGGTCGGCGGCGCGAGGTGATGAGGCGGCGCAGCTGGACGGAGCTTTTCTTCCTCGATGAGGCTGTCGCGCTCGCCGCCGGTCACCGCCCCTGTTTCTACTGTCGCCGCAACGATGCCGAGGCGTTCCGCGCCACCTGGGCGAAAGGCCGCGGAGAGACGTCCCCTTCGGCGCCGACGATGGACGCGGTGTTGCACGCCGAGCGGCAGGATCGCGGGCGTAAACGGGTCCACGCGATACCAGGCCCCGCTGAAGAGCTGCCGGACGGCACCATGATTACCGCCAACGGCGCTGCGTTTACTCTGGCGCGTGGCCAGGCGTTCCGTTGGACCGATCAGGGTTATGGCCCCCCGCAGGAAATTCCGCGCGTGGGTAGCCTGCTGACCCCACCCTCCACCTTGCGTGCGATCCTCGCCGGTTACCGGCCGCGGCTGCACCCCAATATTACCGTGGATTTCCGCGACTGATCCTACCTCCTGTATTCACTCGTCGGGCGCGGATAAGACCGCAAGAAACGGATTGAAATCGGCGTCCGGGCGGCGCATTTCGAGCAGTATGAACCGCTACGCCATTTTCGAGACCGAAGCCGGGTTTTGCGGCATCGCCTGGAACGATGCCGGCATCACCCGCTTTCAGCTTCCGACGAGGACTGCCGAGGCGACCGAGCGGCTGATGCGCCGCCGCGTGCCGTCGGCGGCTCCAGGCGAGCCGCCGCCGATGGTGGCCGAGGCGATCGCCGCGGTCACCCGCTACTTCGCCGGCGAGGAGACCGATTTCTCCGGCTTCGCGGTGGACCTCGGCGACCAGCCGCCGTTCTTCCGGCAGATTTACGCGGCGACGCGGCGCGTCGGCTGGGGCCGGACGACGACCTACGGCACGCTCGCCAAGGAACTTGGCATGGGACCGGAGGGCGCCCGCAACGTCGGGCAGGCGATGGCGCAAAACCCGGTCGCGCTGATCATCCCGTGCCACCGCGTGCTGGCGGCCGGCGGCAAGGTCGGCGGTTTTTCCGCGCCGGGCGGTGCAGCCGCGAAGCGGCGCATGCTGGAGCTGGAAGGGGTCGATCTCGATCCGCCGATGCCTGCCCAAGGGATGTTGGCGCTTTAGCCTGAGGAACGCCGGTCTCGCGCAGCCGCGGCTGCGAGATGCTATATCTGACCAATTAGATGGTCAGGAGCGAAATATGGACACGGTGAGCCTGGCTGACGCGAAGGCGCGACTGAGCGAACTGGTCGCGCGCGCCGAGGCCGGGGAAGACATCTGCATCACCAGGCGCGGTAAGCCGGCGGTGCGGCTCACCCGCGTGGAGCGTCCGAAGATACCGATCGATTTTGCGGCAATACGCAAGCTCCGCGAGTCGATGCCGATGCAAAGCGAGTCGGCTGGCGATTTCATCCGGCGCATGCGGGACGAAGACCGCTATTGACCTCGACACCTCCGTTCTTGTCGCGACTTTCGTCCGGGAGGTGCACAGCGAGCGCGTGGATCGCTGGCTCAATCACCAGGATCAGGCCGATCTGATCGTCAGCGGTTGGGTTGTCACGGAGTTTTCGGGAGCGCTGGCGAACAAGCTGCGACGCGGCGACATAAACGAGCCGCAAAGGACGGGTGCACTCTCCGGCTTCTCGCAGCTTTGTTCCAACAACCTGGCGGTGGTGCCGGTCCAGCAAGAAGCCTTTCACCGCGCCGCGCGAATTGCCGATCAACATGCGTTTGGTGTGCGAGCGGCCGACGCGCTCCACCTCGCGATCGCCTTCGAGCACGGTGCTACCTTGTGCACGCTTGATCGGCGGATGAGTGACGCCGGCGCGGCCTTGGGGATAGCGACGCTCCTGATCTGACGTCGTCCCACGGATAAGTGGGAAGAATCCCACGATAATTGCCCACTAACGAAGTGGGCAATCACACTCTTGATTTCGCCCGTCACGCATGTCTCTGCTAACCGGCGGAGGCGACGATGCGCGACGCGTTGCTGCGCGACATCACCGAGTATTGCCGGCAGGCCCGGATGGCCGGGTCGACCTTTGGCCGGCTTGCGGTCAACGACGGCAAACTCGTCAACCGGCTGCGCCTCGGCGGGCGGGTGACAACCGACACCGAGGAACGGGTGCGCGCCTTTATCGCCCACCCGAGAGCGCCGGCAGGCAACGGCGCCGCGGCCCCGTGGGCGGCGCTGCCGACGCCCCCGCTACCGGGCGATGCGCACAATTTCCGCTTCTACGACAACCGGCAGAAATACCTGCTGTTCGTCACCACCTGCGGCGAGAAATCGGTGATCGCCCAGCGGGTCGGGCTGGAGCTGGCGAATATCCATCCGCGCCCGCCGGCGCTGCGGCTGTTCGACGCCGGCACCGGCGACGGCACCGTGCTGGCGCGCACAATGCGCGCGATGCACCGCCGCTTCGCGACCATGCCATTCTACGTCGTCGGCAAGGAGATCAGCCTCGAAGACGTGCGGCTGGCGCTCGACAAGATGCCGGACCGGCTGTTCGAGCATCCGGCGACCGTGCTGGTGATGACCAACATGTCCTATTCCGAGGCGCCGTGGCTGACGCCGCATTCGGTGACGTCGGCCACCAGCCTCGTCTGGCACGAGCTGGCGCTCAGCGGCGGTACGGCGCACGATTTCGAGGAGCAGATCGCCGAGCTTCAGCCGTTTCTCGCCGAGCATTGGCGCGCGCGGCCAAGCCCCGCCAGCGGCAACCCGGTCTACGAGAAACCGGTGGTGCTGGTCATCTACCGCGACGACCACAGGTTCCTGCTCGATGCAGTCCGGCCGCGGCGCGGTCTCGCGCGGGCCGATTACGACCTCGTCATCGCCTCGCAGCCCTATCGCGCCCGCGCGCCGCTCGAATTCAAGGCGCGCCGGATCGTCGCACCGCTTGCCAAGAGCCTGGCGCCGGGCGGGAGGCTGATCGGCATCCACTCCCATGGCGACGACCCCGGGCTCGAAATCATTCGAGCGATCTGGCCCGGAGAAGACCCATTCACCACCGACCGCCATGCGCTGCTGCGCGCGACCAAGGCCGCGCTCGGCAGCGCCGGCAGGACACTCAACTTCGGCGCCTATGCCGACGCGCGCGCGCTGTTCCGCTACGACATGCACACATTGCCGACCGAGATCAGCGACACGATCGGCACCTCGACCTTGTTCGCCGCCTGGAACGCCGCGGTCTATGTCGCACAGATCGAGGACCAGAGGCTGTCGGAGGCCATCGCCAGCGGCGCCTATCTCGAGGCGACCAAGGACGTGCTACGCCGGCACGGCGGCTTGTGGTTCTGGGACGAATCTTATGTCATCTCGCGCAAGCGGGATCTGGCATGAGCGAACCCGCAGTTCAGCCGACTACCGGGGAGCGCCGAGGTCGCGCCATCGCGCTGATCGCGGCCGCGTCGATCGAGTTGTCACCGCGCGATCCGTTCGCTGGGGACGCCTTGCGCGACCTGTTCGCGCCGCGGACGACGGTCTTCGTCAGCCATCCGCCGAGCGCGGCTTGGGGCGACATCGTCGCCGCCTGCGTCCGGCTGCGCCGCGCCGGGTTCGAGCCGGTGCCGCATATCGCCGCGCGGCGGCTCGACAGCATCGAGACGGCGGTGGATTTTCTGCGCCGGGCAACCGATGAGGCGGATGTCGGCGACGTCCTGTTGGTTGGCGGCGACCCCGATTGGCCGGCCGGGCCGTTCCGCGACGCACTGACCTTTCTCGCGACCGGGCTGATCGAATGCCACTGCATCGAGCACGTGCGGTTCGCCGGCTACCCGGAGGGCCACAAGTTGATCTCCGCGGGCGCGCTCGACCGCGCGCTCGACGCCAAGCTGGCGCTCGCCAAACAACGCGGACTCAACGCGTCGCTGATGAGCCAATTCGCCTTCGAGGCCGGGCCGATCCAGCACTGGCTCAGCGGGTTGCGCGCACGCGACGTCCAATGCCCGGTGCGGGTCGGAATCGCCGGGCCGGCGAGCGTGATGACGCTCGCCAAGTTCGCGGTGCGCTGCGGCATCGGCAGTTCGCTGCGCGCGCTGGCGCGCGGCCACACCGCCTTCGCCCGCATCCTCACCGAGGCGGCGCCCGACGCGCTGATCGACGCGCTTGTCGCCGGCGAAGCCGAGAGCGGCGCGATCGACGGCCTCCACGTCTTCACCTTTGGCGGCGTCCGCCGCACGGCGGAATGGCGACAAGCGAAACTCGGCCTCTAGTCACCTCAGCCAGTCATTTCCATAGCGCCTTGGTGGCGAGCGCCGCGCCCTGCGCCAACGTTTCGAGCTTGGCCCAGGCGATCTGCGGGTGGATGCGCCCGCCCAACCCGCAATCGGTCGAGGCGATGACCCGCTCGCGGCCGACCAGATTGGCGAAACGCTGGATGCGGTCGGCGACCAGTTCGGGGTGCTCGACGACATTGGTGGCGTGGCTGACGATTCCGGGGAGGATCAACTTATCGTCGGGCAATTTCACGTCCTGCCACAGCTTCCATTCGTGCTCGTGGCGGACATTGCCGGCCTCGAACGAATAGGCGCCGGCATCGATCGCCAGCATGCAATCGACGATGTCGCGCATCGGAATGTCGGTCATATGCGGGCCATGCCAACTGCCCCAGCAGAGATGAAAGCGGATGCGGTCTTGCGGCAGACCCCTGAGCGCGTGGTTGAGCGCCTCGACCAGCCGCATGGTGAATTTCCGGTAGTCGGCGACCGAGGGTTCCGGATTGACCATGTCCCAGTTCTCGGCGATCGCCGGGTCGTCGATCTGCAGGATGAGGCCGGCGTCGATGATCGCCTTGTACTCTTCGTGCATCGCATCGGCGCAGGCGAAGAGGAACTCCTCATCGCTCTGGTAATAGCGATTGGGGATGCGCGACGCGCTGCCGGGCGCGATCGCGGTCATAAAGCCTTCCGCCACCCCCGCCGCGGCAAGCGCCGCCTTGAAGCGCGCGATATCGGCCTGGATCGCCGCATGGCCGACATAGGTGAGCTTGTCGACGCAGACCGGCGAGGGCGGGCGCGGGCCGGTGGTGATGCCGCTGTCGGGATCGTTATAGGCGGCGGCGAAATTGGTGCGGTCGCGGCGGTCGCCAAAGCTGGTCAGCACCACCGCACCCGGCGACGAGCGCTTCGGCTCCATCTCGTAGAGGGTCAGCCCGCCGGCGGCCAGCCCGCCGAGGCGCAGCCAGGAATAGCGCCACCACGAGCCGTAATTGACCCGCTGCGCCATCGCCTTGCCGAACTCGCCGTCCCCGGGCACGTCGATCCCGGCATCCTTCTGGCGGCGCACGACATCGCCGACGGCGGCGCCGAGGACCGCGCCGAACCGGGCCTCGCCCATTGCTTTCGCCTCGTAGAAGGCACGGTTGGCCTCGATCAACTCGTCGGGGCGCGGCAGGCTGCCGGCATGGCTGGTCAGGATGTGATCGCTGCTGTGGCGCATCGGCGTCCTCCCTGTTCCGGTTAGCCGCTACTCCTTGAACTGCGCCGAGCGCCAGCGCACCGCCGCCGGTACGCCCTCGCTGGCGGCGATCTCGCGAAAGCGAGTGCCGAACGCGGTCGGAGTCACGTAAAGCGGCGCGACGACATCGAGCCCGGCGTTGATGCGGCTGGTGAACCCGGCGGCGTCGGCGCCGCGATTGATCGACAGTTTCGCCGCATAGA